>NZ_BADT01000088.1 GCF_000239855.1 Pseudoalteromonas sp. BSi20652
TTTTTTAATACTTAATTTAAATTAGGTATTAGTTATTTGCGTTACGTTGGCGTAATACTTCAAACAAACAAATACCCGTAGCTACCGATACGTTTAAGCTTGAAACAGTACCCGCCATTGGGATTTTAACAAGCATATCGCAATGCTCACGCGTTAAGCGTCGCATGCCCTCGCCTTCTGCGCCCATAACAATAGCCATTGGGCCCGTTAAGCTTGCATCAAATACGTGGTTATCAGTTTCGCCAGCAGTGCCTACAACCCATACGCCTGCATCTTTAATTTCACGAAGCGTACGTGCAAGGTTAGTAACTTGAATAAGCGGTACTGTTTCGGCTGCGCCACAAGCAACTTTACGTGCTGTGCCGTTAAGCTTGGCAGAACGATCTTTAGGTACAATTATAGCGTGAACACCCGCTGCATCGGCACTACGCAAACATGCACCTAAGTTATGTGGATCGGTAATGCCATCAAGCACAAGTAAAAACGGTGTGTCTTCACGAGCGATGATCGCATCAAGATCTTTTTCATTAAACGTAGGCGCTGCTTTTACGTTAGCAATAATACCTTGATGCTGCTCACCTTTTGATTTGTTATCAAGGGCTTTGCGCTGCATAAACTGTACTGAAATACCAAATTTAAGTGCTTCATCAATAATCGGTGTTGAGCGTTTGTCATCGCGACCTTTAAGGGCGTAAATTTCTACAAAACGTTCTGGTTCGCTTGCTAAAATTGCTTCAACAGAGTGAAAGCCAAAAATTAATTCATTACTCACGTATTATCTGCTCCTGGGCTAGTACGTTTACGGGCATTTTTGCCTGCTCTTTTAGGCTTTTTAGCTGCCTTTTTTTCGGTTTTTTCTTTACTGCGGTGTCTGCTGCTTTTTTATTTGCAGGTTTACCTTTATCTTTATTTGCTGGCTTTTTTTACCTTTTGGTTTGTCATCGCTGTGCGATTTTTTACCCGGTACTTTGCCTGCTTTTAGTTGCGAGCGCACACTTGCTGATGCATGACCCGATTTTTCTGCGCCTTTTGGCGCACGACGGCGTGAGTATCGGTCTTGTGCAACATCGCCTTTAAGCGTTAAGTTTATACGGCGATCGTCTAAACTAACCGATGCAACCTTTACTGTTACTTTATCGCCAAGGCGGTATACAGTATTGGTGTGTTCGCCAATTAAGCAATGTTTTGCAGCATCGTGTGCAAAAAATTCGTCGCCTAAGTTAGTAACATGGATCAGTCCGTCAATTTGTAAATCGTCTAAACGAATAAACAAACCAAAATTAGTAACCGATGAAATAACACCGTTAAACTCAGTACCTACGTGATCTTGCATAAACTCACATTTAAGCCAATCGGCTACTTCGCGAGTTGCATCATCGGCGCGGCGCTCTGTTGTAGAACACTGCTCACCTAATTGATCTACTTCATCATCGGTATACGCATATTCGCCAGATGTTTGCTGGCCTTGTGCTTTTAATACAGCTTTAATAGCACGATGCACAACTAAATCTGGGTAACGACGAATTGGCGATGTAAAATGCGCATATGCCGATAATGCTAAACCAAAGTGACCAATGTTATCTGGCTGATATACGGCTTGTTTCATTGAGCGCAGTAGCATAGTTTGAATTAGTTCAGCTTCTGGGCGGTCACCTAATCGCGCTAACACTTGGGTTATTTCTTTTGGTGTTGGCTCATCGCTTAAAGTACTTTCTATACCTAACTCGCCTAAAAACTTAGTAAAGTTACTTAATTTTTCGCCGTCTGGTTCGTCGTGCACACGATAAAGTGCGCTTGCTTCGTACTTTTCGAGTAATTTAGCCGCCGAAACGTTGGCTAAAATCATGCACTCTTCTATGAGTTTGTGCGCGTCGTTACGAATAACTGGCACTATTGATTCTATTTTACGCTGAGCGTTAAATACAAAACGTGTTTCTAGGGTTTCAAACTCAATGGCACCACGCTCTTGGCGTGCTGCTTTAAGTGCTATGTACATTTGCTGTAAGTCAGTTAAATGCGGCACTACGGCTGAGTATTCTTCGCGTAGTTTTTCGTCGTTTTGTAAAATGGCATTTACTTTGGTGTAAGTTAAACGTGCATGCGAGTTCATTATCGCTTCGTAAAACTTATAGCCCGAAAGTTTACCCGCACTCGATACGGTTATTTCGGCAACCATACATAAGCGATCTACTTTTGGATTAAGCGAACATAATCCATTAGAAAGCACTTTTGGTAACATAGGAATTACTTGCTCAGGAAAATACACTGAGTTACCGCGCGTTATGGCTTCTTTGTTAAGCGGCGTGTTCATTCCTACATAATGCGATACGTCTGCAATTGCTACCCATAAACGCCAACCACCCGATTTTTTAGGTTCACAGTATACGGCGTCATCAAAGTCGCGAGCGTCTTCACCATCAATAGTTACAAGTGGTAAGTCACGTAAATCTACACGGCCTTGTTTGTCAGCTTCTTCAACAAATTCACCTAGGTGAGCAACTTGTGCTTCAACTTCTTCTGGCCATACATGTGGAATATCGTGATTGCGCAGTGCGACTTCAATTTCCATACCGGGGGCTAAATGCTCACCCAATACGTCAACAACTTTACCTACGGCATTCATATTACGGCTTGGATTTTGCGTGATTTTAACCTGCACCATTTGGTTATGGCGGGCACCGTTTTCATTGCATGGTAAAATCATTATATCTTGCGTTATGCGCGGATCTTCAGCGACCACAACGGCAACACCATGCTCTACAAAGTAACGGCCAACAATTGGCGCGCGCTCGTTAGTAAGCACTTTTATAATACGTGCATCGCATTTTGAGCCAGAGCCACGTTTAGTGCCCTTAGCCAGTACAATGTCGCCATGGAGCACCATATTCATTTGGTGCTTAGCAATAAACCAATCTTTACTCTCGCCTTCAACTTCTAAAAAGCCAAAACCGTCTCTGTGGCCTATTACTTTGCCTTTGGTTAAACCGGCTTCGTCAATTAGGGCATAGCATTTAAATTTATTAAAATACAGCTGTCCGTCACGCTCCATAGCGCGAAGTCGGCGTTTAAATGCTATTTGGCGTTCGTCATCATTTACTGCTAGTTCTTCACATAATTGCGCGTAGTTAGCAGGTTTTGAACGCTCTTGAAGGTGAGTAAGTATAAACTCACGACTAGGGACTGGGTTTTCGTACTTTTCTTGTTCTCGACTGAGATTTGGATCTTGGTTTGACATTCACTATCTTGTTAGTTGGTTATGTAGGTATTTTAACCCATATAGTTATAATGAGACAGGTAAAAGCGATTAAACTTTTAAGAAAGCACTTTTACCTTGCTGTTTATCTTGCTGTATAGTTTAAAAATCTAGCGAAATGGGGCTTAACGACCCCTTAACTTCGAAGTGTTTAGTCATATCGTAGCAATACTAAAACCCTTTCGCGCTAAATACTTATTTATAACCTGAGCTCTGGATAATAAATCTATCTCGAGCAGCTATTTTCAGCGCTAACAGCGTTGAATATACTTGCAATAGGCCAGCTATTGACGCGTAAATTCGCCTTGTTTTCACTGAAAAACTCTTGCTAAAGAAAATAAATTTAAATATCAACATGATTCAATACGTTAGTAAATCTCTTAACCAGAGTTCAGGCTATTTATACTATTTTTTTTGTAGGTTTTTCCAGAGCAGTTTACTTATATTATCGATGAAAATTGGGTCTTCTTCTTTCATTGTAAGTAAAATTTGTTTGTTCATTTGTGATTTATTTTGAGCGTAAATCCAGCGGTTTTTATTAAACTGCTGGGCAAACTCAAGTACACCCGCTTGTAGTTCGTCGTTATTTACAAACACAGCTTCAACCACTTTATTGTCTAGCAACTGCTGTGCACCAACACGCTCTCCTGACATAGCTAAACGATTGAAAAATGTTTGCGAAATAGCTTTATTAATTATAGGAAACATCGACGGTACAAACGGCACCATTACATCCACTTCAGGAAAGCAAAAAAAGCCTTTGTCTGACTTCATAAATCTAAAATCGCACGCACAGGCAAGTACAGAACCATTACCATAAGTATGCCCATTTAACGCTGCAATTATAGGCATAGGAAACGTGACTATACGTTTAAATAAGTCACTTATTTGAATCATAAAGTCAGAAATTGCTGCAGGTAAAATGCTTGGATCGGACATCCATTGGAGGTCAATACCCAGTGACCAATTTTTATCACTTGAAGACGTTAAAATAACAGACTTAATATTTTGATCGGCTTCAATGTGGTCAAGGTGTAAATTAAATTCAGTCAAAAACGTTGGATTGTGGCGGTTTTCAGCAGAATTCATAGTCAGTATAGCGGTGTTATTTTTAATTGTTAGTTCTATTAAATTAGCCATTAAAACCTCTTTTAGCGCTTTTTAAGCCAACTTTAAGCGCCGTTCGTTACTTTTATAAGTAACATAGTAATACTTTGCTTATAATTTATAAACCTACTATTTAAAGCCACCCTTTTTGTTTGGCTATACGTGCGGCATCTATTCGGTTAGTGGCATTTAATTTAGCAATGGCGTCCGATAGGTAATTACGCGTAGTCCCTTCGCTAATAAATAACTGCTTGGCTATGTCGCTTGTTTTAAGCCCGTCGCTTGCAAGTTTAAGCGCTTTACGCTCTTTATCGGTTAGTGGGTCAGCGTCATCTAACGCATTAATGGCAAGCTCTGGGTCAATGACTTTTTGCCCTTGCATCACTTTTTTAAGCGCGTTTATAAGCTCATCACTCGGGGCCTCTTTTAATATAAATCCTTTAACACCTGCGCTTAGCGAGCGCCTAATATACCCAGAGCGTGAAAACGTGGTCATGATCACCATTTTAATAGCGGGGAATTTAGCTGCTATTTTTTCGCAGAGCTCTATACCATTCATGGTTGGCATTTCTATATCGGTTAAAATTATATCTGGCAATGCATCTTCATTGAGCGCATTAATAGCGTTTAGTGCATCTTGCCCGTTACTTGCTTGCCCAATAATCTCAATATTAAAATCGAGCCCTAACAATGCTGCTACTGCGTCGCGCACAAGCGCCTGATCTTCCACTAAATATACTCTGATCATTGTAAATCCTTAGCTGTAATTGGTAGTGCTACATTTAAAGTAAAACGTTCGCCACAGGTAAACTTTACACTGCCTCCTAGTTGCTCTGCTCGCTCTGTTATACCGTTTAAGCCATTGCCTGCTTTAAGATTACTACAGGGAGCATAGTCTATCACTTCAATAAGTAACTGCTTGTTTCTTTGCTCAATGGTTATCTCGCAGTTTTTAGTTGAACTGTGGCGTAATAAGTTAGTAACTGATTCTTTAATTATTAAACTAGCAATACCCTCTACCTTGGCAGGAAGCACAGATAGCTCAACGTTAAACGTTACGTTAAAGTCTTGCTCTAGTAACCTTTGCTTTAACTGAGCAACTTGGTTTACTAAATTAAGCTCTTTTAAGTCACTTACGGCACTGCGCACATCGCTAAGTAGCTGCCTTGCAAGATCGGCCACTTGGGCTATTTCGTTATTGGCTTGCTTGTAGCGCTCGCCTTGATTTAGCTTACTAGCAAGCTCTGCCTTTAATGCAATAGATGACAGTGAGTGGCCTAAAATATCGTGAAGGTCGCGTGCTATGCGTTCACGCTCAGCAATAGCTGCTAGTTGCTCTAATTGATTTGCACTTTCTTGCTCGCGTTTTTTATGTTCGCGCTCTCTTTTTGCTGCAATCCCATAGCTAAATAAGGCGGCACTTAATATTAAGGCAACCGCTAAAAAGTACTGAAGCTTTCCCATATCGCTTAGGTACGAACTTGCAAAAAGCGCGACTATAATGGCTAATGCGGCGTAAAATCGCTGTTTTTGGTTATAACTATACCCTGCCACATAGGCAACAAAACCATATAAGGTAGGTGTGCCAGAGGTGAAAAAAGTGGCGCTAAAACAAATTGCGAGCAAAGCTATAAATAAGGTGGTTATTTTTGTGTTATCGCAGTTTATTGCCTTTATATACAAAATAATAAAAGCAATATAAAAAGCTAAACATAGGGTAATTTGGCTTGTTGTAAATCGGTCAAAATTAATAATTAATGGCAATAAATAAAAGCCTGTAAATATTAAATGGCCGTATTTCCAAAACGTTTTATCTGTTTGTTGAGAAAAGCTACTTAGCGAACTCATGCTAATACCTCAGGTATATTATTTTTATTTATAGCGCTATTTTTATTAATAAATATAGATAACATAAAAATGCTCATCAGCATAAAGTAATTAAGATAAGTAAGGGTAAAATTTAGCGCATCAAAAAACTCGCTAATAGCTAGGCTTAGTAAAATTAAAGAATTCATGGTTACCTCCATTTGAATACGATAACTATGCCAGCACCTAAAAATAATATGAGTGTGAAATGTCATTAACTTTTCTGACATTTGTCATGCATGAAAAAATTAATCTAAAGAATTTTTAACCAATGCTAATATGCTCAAAAAACATAGCAAGGAAACTAAATGCAAGCTCAGCAGCAAAGCCTACTTTACTTACACATTGCCGTATTACTTTTTGGCGGAACCGCCCTTTTTGCAAAACTAATTAATTTAAATGCCATAGATATTACCGTTTATAGAACAGCGGTAGCCGGTATGGCTATTTTGTTTATGCTGTATTTACAAAAAAAGCCGATTAAACTAAACAGACCGAAAGATTATTTAATCGTTTTGTTGCTAGGCGTAGCTGTAGGTATACATTGGGTAACTTACTTTGCAGGCATGCAAATGGCGGGCATTACTGTGGGTATGCTTGCATTTTTTAGCTATCCTGTAGTAACTGTTTTTTTAGAGCCGCTCTTTAATAAAAGTAAACCTAAAGCTAAAGATATACTCAGTGCAGCCGTTGTTGTATTGGGTATATATTTATTAGTTCCAAGCGCCAATTTAGGTGATGATGTAACGCTGGGAATAGCAATGGGAGTATTCTCGGGTCTATTTTTTGCGTTAAGAAACATTACTCACAAGCGCTATTTTAGCCAGTACAGTGGTCCGCAAACAATGTTTTATCAAACCTTAGTAGCGAGTATTATGTTATGTGCGTTTATTGAGGTCCCCATCTATGAGGTAAGTAATAAAGACCTGACTTTAATTTTGATTGCGGGCATTATTTTCACAGCAACACCTCATTCATTATTTGCAGCCAGTTTAAAGCATTTATCGGCAGCAACAGCTGGTTTAATTGCTTGTTTACAACCTCTATATGGCACATTACTAGCGATAATAATTATCCATGAGCGCCCTTCCTTAATGACAATTATAGGTGGCATATTAATTGTTAGTGCGGCTTGCTTTGAAACTTGGTCAATCACACAAAAGGCTCGACAATGAAAGTATTTGCACACAGAGGCGCAAGCGGGAATTTTCCTGAAAATACTAAAAGCGCTATTTTAGAAGCACTAAAAATAGGCGTGGATGGGATTGAAGTAGATATACAAAGCGCTATTGATGATTACATGGTAATACATGATTCATGGCTTGATAGAACCACCAATGGCACTGGTAAAGTTAATGAGTTTGACGCGACAACTATTGCTAAACTTGATGCCGGAAATGGTGAGCAAGTACCTACCCTGCAGCAGTTACTCGATTGGAATAACGATAAAACATTACTCAACTTAGAACTTAAACATGCTTTTGAACTTGAAAAGTTTGTTAGTCAGCTAGAGCAAAACATAAGTGCTGGAAAAATATCATGTGCTAATATTTTAGTGTCTTCGTTTGATCATCATCAACTACTGTGGCTTAAAAAACGTTTACCCTGGTTAAAAATAGGCGCATTAACGTCTTCCATCCCTATTAATTACGCAAAGTTTGCACAAGATTTAAATGCGTTTAGTGTGCATGTGGATAAGAACTTCATTAATAAAGCATTTGCAGATGACGCTAAACAACGAGGGCTTGAAATTTACGCCTATACTGTGGATAAAACACAAGATATAGCACTTATGCGTGAGTACGGTATAGACGGGATTTTTACTAACTACCCCATGCAATCTAAAGCATATTTGCTATCGTTAAGTAATAAATAGAGTCGCTTATACCTTGCTAAAGCCTGAGTGAAAGCGTTCAAACATAGGTTTAAGCAAGATGAGTGGCTTAATGAAAATTTATAATTACATTGAACAAACTTTCTTTTTTACTTTAACGTCGTAAAATTGTTGGTAACTTAAGTTTTGTATTTTTGTTTCTAGGCTATTACTTTATTTTGGTCTGCATGGCAGCCTAAGTGAGCAACAAAACCTAGGCCTTTTTTGGCTATTAACATTGGTTATTGTCGCAGGCTTTGCGTTTACGCTTTTTTATATGCGTTTTTTAATTGTGCGCCCTGTAAAAGCAATGTGCGATACGCTTATTAAAATTAACCAACAAGATGCCAATTTAAACGCTAAACTCCCGCACTTTTCATACGACGAATTTAAAACATTAAGTACCCAATATAATCATTTCACCAGCCATTTAGGCGAGCTACTTAACACAACTTACACCAGCGCTGAGGCCAGCTCACAAAGTAATAATGCTGTTACAGAGTCGATGAAAAGTACTGAAAACTCAAGCGAGCAGCAAATTCAATTAAGCTACACTATTATTGACGCCAGTAACCAAATAACGCAAAGTTTGCAAGATATTGTGAGCAATACCGACAGTGTCCACACCGTAAATAATGAGCACTTAGCCTTTGTTAAGCTCTCGGCTCAAGAGCTCAGCAAACTAGTTGAGCAAGTACAATTAATTACAGATATGCTGGGCAGTTTTGCACGCACTGTTGGTGGCTTAAAAGAAAACAGTGAAAATATTCGTAGTATTTTAAAAATGGTTGAAGAGTTTTCGGATCAAACCAACTTACTTGCACTAAATGCAGCAATAGAAGCCGCAAGAGCCGGAGAGGCAGGTCGAGGCTTTGCGGTAGTTGCCGATGAGGTACGCACTCTTTCAATTAAAGTAAGCGGAGCAACCCGCCAAATCAGTGATTTTATAAATCAAATGAACGACTTGGTAAGTGAAACAAATAAAGAGTCAGAGCAACTTATTGAACACTCTAAAAATGCACAAAGCTCAATTTGTGCAACCTCGGATGGATTTAGCAAAATGCTAGACGAATTTGAGAGTAATCAACAGCAATTACAACAAATTGCCAACGCAGTGCATTTACTTGAAGATACGCAAAATCAAACTCATCAATCGGTAGAGCAAATTGTTGAACTAGGCGAGCAGGCTAAACAGCAAATAGATACAGCTCTTGCCGATAGTCAATTATCACAAAAATTAAGCTTACAAACTCAGCAGCAATTAAAGCGTTTTGTACTTTAGTTGCTTTGAGTCTTTGTGTGTTTAACGCAGTTTGCGTTTGAACGAATATTGGTGCGTAATCCTCAACACAGCCTTATAAATATGCTAAATTACAGGGCGACTATTTAACGTGTGTGAATGTGTGTGAGCAATCCAACCCCTGACTATCCAAAATTAGCCCAGCAAATAAAAAACTGGGGGCAAGAGCTTGGCTTTAGCGAAGTGGGTATTACTGATATTGATTTAAGCAAGCATGAAGTTCAACTACAACGTTGGCTTGATGCAGGCTACCACGGCTCAATGGATTATATGGCGGCGCACGGTATGAAACGCGCTCGCCCAGCAGAGTTAGTGCCTGGCACCCAACGTGTTGTATCAGTAAAAATGAACTACCTCCCGCCCGATGCAGGTTTTGCAAAAACACTAAAAAATAAAGAAAAAGCGTATATTAGCCGCTACGCCTTAGGGCGCGATTACCATAAATTAATGCGTAATAGGTTAAAAAAACTAGGCCAAAAAATAGAACAAGAAATTGGCGAGTATGGCTTTAGGCCTTTTGTTGATTCAGCTCCTGTGCTTGAGCGTCAACTCGCTGAAAAAGCAGGGCTAGGTTGGCGTGGGAAACATTCTTTATTAATTAATCAAGAAGCCGGTTCGTGGTTTTTTTAGGCGAACTATTTGTTGATTTACCTCTCCCAATAGACGCAGAAAACACATTTGAAGGCTGTGGTAAATGCGTTGCCTGTATTACCCTTTGCCCAACAGGTGCAATTTTAGAGCCTTATGTTGTTGATGCGCGTAAATGTATATCTTACTTAACAATAGAGCACCAAGGTTCTATTCCTGAGCAATACAGAGCTTTACTAGGTAATCGAGTTTATGGCTGTGATGACTGCCAATTAGTATGTCCATGGAATCGTTACGGGCAAATAACCGACGAGCAAGATTTTCATCCACGAACCCAATTAAAAGATAAAGATTTACTTGAGCTATTTGCATGGGATGAAGCTACATTTTTAAAAAATACAGAAGGCAGCCCTATTCGACGAATTGGTCATGAACGTTGGTTGCGTAATTTAGCTGTAGGGTTAGGTAATGCACAATTTAGCCCTGCTATTATATATGCCTTAGAAAATAAAAGCAGTGAGTGTAGCGAGCTTGTTTTAGAACATATTCAATGGGCACTCGCTCAGCAAAATGATAAGCAACGAGTTAAGCTTCGTAAAACACAGAGGTTAATTAGAATCATAGAGAAAGGCTTACCCAGAGACGCATAGTGCGTTTGTGTAAGCCTTTAGAATACATTATTGAGCTTAGTTCTTTAGAAGCAGCGATAAGTTTTGCTCTATTTCTATAAAGGCTGCTTTTACTTGTTTAACAGATTCCTCTCTTGCTACTGAATTTTGGATCGTTTCATCTACTTTTTTATAAATAAACACCTCCTGATCTTCATCTAACCCCATTGAAGGGATCCGCTCTTCCAACTCTTCTTGTAACCGCTTAAATACTTTTTCGTTATTTTGACGGTTCTCATTTAACAAGCTAATTAACCCATGAAACTTACTATGCACAGTGCTTGCCACTTTATTAAGTTTTGTCTGTTGTAATTCAAGCATTTTTTTGGTCATTATTGCGCGCAACTGTTGCTCGGTAACACTGACAATAAAACACACATGATCGCGTATACGCCCATGCTTGTCAGGGTCGTGATCTGGCATATTTAAAATAAGTAAACTGATCAATTCATAATTAACTAAAATTCGATGCGAAAATTCATGTAAGCGCCCCTTATTTTTAAGCATTTCAAATAGCTCAATAACAATAGGTGAACACACGCCATTTAACGCAAAATGGCTAACTTTATCATTTGTTCTAAACTCCACATTACTTTGTAAATCGAAAGATTGTAAGCAATCTATTAGCGCTTTACCTAACTCTTCAGGATCGTTTATAAAGCCTATATGTTCAACGTAATTAACTATTTGCCCCATTTCGCTGCTGTTAGCCATTGCATTAAACGCAGTCGAGGTCGCGTCTTCAACTTGTTTTTCAAGATTTTGTTTTTCAATAAGTACTTGATTTAAGTTTTTAAGCTTTGATTTTAATTCATCATGACCAAAAGGTTTTACAATGTAGTCCTCTGCGCCAACTGAGTAGCCCTCCATACGCTCTTCAACTGTGCCTCGAGCCGACACAAACATAACAATAATGTGTGCTGTATTTGGGTTGGCTTTAAGTTCTTTACATACTTCATAGCCGTTCATTTGTGGCATGCTTACATCAAGTAATATTACTTGAGGCATATAGTCTTCAACCATGCTTAAACATTCGGGTCCACTCGTTGCTAACTGTAATTCAAAATTAAGATCTTCTAAAATCTCTTCAATAATTTCAAGGTTAAAAGGTTCGTCATCAACGGCAAGTATTTTAGTTAAAGCCATAATTTTTCATCCATTTCAATTATTAAACGTTACTTGGCATGCCATTAAGTAACTAGTGTGTGTGTTTTGTTGCTTTCTCTTCGGCCAAATGTTCATCTAGATTTATTTCTAGTGGTATTTTTATACAGATAGTTGCACCACCTGTTTTGTTGTTAAGTGCAGTGATCTGCCCTTGATGTAAAGATACAAACTCTCGGCACAGTGCAAGGCCCAGCCCTGTACCACCCGCCCCACTATTTGTTTTACTGCTTTGCACAAACTTAGTAAAAATATCTTCTAACTCATTTTCTGGTATACCTACACCATTATCAATAACCTCTATCGTGGCAAATGTGCTACTTGACTCTAAACTCACCTTTATTTTACTTCTAGGCTCACTAAATTTAAGTGCGTTACCTAACACGTTTCGTAAAATTTGATTAATTTGTTCCTCATCACACTGGGCAATTACGGGAAGAAGCTGTGCTGAAAATATTATTTCAACGTCTTTTTCCATTGCCGTTCCTGACACGTCATCAATGCTTGTTTTAATAATATTAGCTAAGTTATATGGTCGAGGGTTAAATGGAAACTTGCCCACATTTAACTTAGATAAGTCGAGCAGGTTATTAAGTAACGACAGTAAACGCTCGCCACTACTCTCTATACGGGACAAGTATTTAATGAGTTTTTCTTTTGCAAAATCACCCGTTGCTAATTTACTTAAACCAAACCGTGAAAAGCTTAAAATTGAATGCATGGGTGTACGAAGCTCATGAGACATATTAGCTAAAAACTCAGATTTACTTAAGTTTGCAGCTTCAGCTACATTTTTAGCGTGCTCAAGTTGTGAGGTACGCGCTCTTACTTGCTCTTCCAGAAGATCTTTAGCCTCAAGCAGTAAATCTTCTTTTTGCTTGAGGTGAGTTACATTTTTAAATATAACAGCCAAGGCTATTTCGCCATGATGATCTATTTCGTTAAAAGAGCCCACTAACGGTACATAACCACCGGCAATTTTGGATAAACGCAAATCGCAGCTAAACTGGCGATTATTATTTAATGTCGAAATTTTATCTTTAATGCCTAGAGTAGAATCATCATCTAAAAAGTTAAATACTGATTTTCCTTCAAGTTCGTTAAACGGTAAATTAAATAGTTTTAGACAGGCATCATTAGCTTCTATTACTCTACCGCATTTCTCAAATAACATGATGGCATCTGGTGTATGTTTATAAATAACCTGAAGTAAGCTGTCTTTTTCAATCAGTGCATCAACCGTATTTTGCAACCTTTCGACAAGTTCTGCATTGTGGCGTTTTAGTAATTCGGTTTGCCATAATTTATGTACAGATTGAAGTAACAAACTGTCGTTTAGTGGTTTAATTAATACATCTTCAACACCTTTACGAATAGCATCAATCATCGATACCTGATCAGGACGAGAAGTAAATAACAAACAACGGCATTGCGATTGAGTAGACTTTAAATTAGAAAAAATATCTAAGCCTGTCCCATCACCCAAAATAAAGTTGCTAATTAAAATATCAATTTTTTTATTTTTGCTGACTGCTAAAGCTTCTGCCGAATTGCTCGCCGTATGTGTTTTTATGTGAGCACCAACTAGGCTACTTTTCATTTTTTCGAGACGTTCGGGGATATCATCAACCAGCAAAATAGTGGGCAATTTCAAAATATGATTGGAGCCCAGTTCTAATAAGCTCTCTAAAAGAGAAGTGATCTCTTTGTTAGAAAAAAAAGGATAGATAACCGTTGCATTGGGTGCAATATGATTTAGTTCACTAAACGCAGTTAACTGCTCACCACTTTCTGCTTTTGGAGCAAGTAGCAAAAAGCGTTCTTGTGCTACTTGCTCCAAAAGTGGCTTTAAAGAATCAACCGGTATGCCATGGGCAACAACAACTAAGTCGTATTTGCCTATATTGATATACATATCGAGCATACTGAAATGTATTAATTCGACTTCACATCCTATTAATTCTAAAAGCACCTTTACCCGCATTGCGATAACACTGCTACTATCAATAATTAATATTTCTCGAATCATCAATTAACACTTCAAATTAATAAACTTAATATACTAACAGCGTAGTCTATTTTTATTTAATTGGCACAAAACCTTGCACTTAAATTGTAAAAAAACATTACAAAATTTGTAATGTGATGTACTAAAGGTGCTTTCCAAAAATAGTGAGGCTATATGCCTTATCATCCATTATGGCAACGTGCGGTAGTTCGCCCCATATATCAAAATCAAAATGCTTAAACAATTTAATACTAGGTAAGTTATGACTAAAAATAAAGCCGAGTAATACTTTAATATTTAGTTGCTTAGCTTGTGTTTGGGCAAATATCATTAATTTTTTACCAAGCCCTTTACCTTGTGCTTTACTGGTAATGTAAATGCTCATTTCTACTGTGCCGTCGTAAGCTGGGCGACCATAGAACGATTTATAACTAACCCAAGCAAGTACTTGGTTATTTTCGCAATAAACGTAAATAGGCCTTTTATCGTTGTGGCTATTAAACCAGTCCCGTTTTTCTTCAACGGTTACTTCCTCGGTATCTGCAGTTACCATTCTTCCTGCAATGGTTTCATTATAAATGGCTACAATTTTACTAAGATCATCAATAGTTGCTAAACGGGTTGTCATAGGTAATTAGAAGGTTGATCAATTTGTTCCATATTAGCGTATGATTATCCAATGAAACAATCAAAAAGTTTAGGCCATGAAATGCTAAAAAAAATTATAATAGGATTAACTGCTTTTCTTATTAATGCACCTATCCAAGCTCAAACATCACCAACAATTATTCAGGACTCTATTGGAGGCTGCCAAGACTTTACCAATGTAGATATGCGAAAGCTTCGATCAAAAGACGCTATTAATTTGTGTCAATTTAAAAACAAACCTTTATTAATAGTCAATACGGCAAGCAATTGTGGCTTCACCCCCCCAATTTAAAGGGCTTGAAGCACTGCATCAACAATACAAAGATCAAGGTTTAGTCATATTGGGTTTTCCTTCAGATGATTTTTTTCAAGAAGAAGATAATGAAAAAGAAACAGCAAAAGTTTGTTTTATTAATTATGGCGTAACTTTTCCTATGTTTGCCACCAGCAAAGTTCGTGGTAGCGAAGCAAATCCAATTTTTAAATATTTGAACGAACAAACTAGCTCTCCTAACTGGAACTTTTACAAATATTTAGTGTCTGCTGACCGTGAGACAGTTTTACGGTTTAACAGCAAAGTATTACCAAACTCAGAACAACTAGTTGCAGCAATTGAAACTGCGCTTTCTAATAAATAGGTTTATACTGGTACAATTATTTGAAACTAACTAGAATGACATTTTAATTCGGTTAAAAAAACCACACTATATTCAGGAGATTTTATGACAGTTGCAAGCGCACGACACATACTTGTAGACAGTGAAGCACAATGCTTAGACTTAAAAACAAAAATTGAACAGGGTGAAGATTTTGCTGAATTAGCAAAAAACCATTCCAACTGCCCTTCAGGTCAGGATGGTGGTGCTCTTGGTGAATTTGGCCCTGGAATGATGGTTCCAGAGTTTGATAAAGTTGTATTTTCTGCGCCAATTAACCAAGTACAAGGCCCTGTACAAACACAATTTGGTTATCATTTACTTGAAGTTACTAGTCGTTCAGAATAAATTTAACTGAACTGTAAATAACATTTAATAAAAGCCGCTTATGCGGCTTTTTTATGGAGTAATTATGCAATTAATTGGGTCTGTACCTTCACCTTACGTGCGTCGAATTAGAATTTGGGCACAACAAAACAACTGCAAACTAGAGCTTGTAAGTTTAGATATATTTTCTGAGCAAGATCGCCCTACTATGGCCAGTAAAAATCCAGCTCGAAAAATCCCAATCCTGGTAGATGGCGACTTAACACTTAGCGACTCTAATTCTATATTGCGTTATTTACTTGAAAAAACAGGTCAACCCAAACTAACGTGGCCTCAAGAGCACTTACTGACGACTATAAATGCCTGTAACGACTCGCTAGTAGAAATGGTGTTGTGTAGGCGTTCTGGATTTGACACCAAAAGCGATAAATTATTTTTTAACCTGCAAAACGAACGTATTGAACAAACATTAAGCTTTTTAAATACCCATTTAAGCGATGAAGAATTTAAAAGCTGTGAATACCTCAACATCAGTTTATACTGCCTACTTGATTGGATTTGCTTTCGTGAATTAGCTGACTTTAGTCAGCATTCAGCGCTTGTTGCTTTTCATAAGCAACACAGCGAACGCCAAGCAGCAATAGATACTAATCCTCGTCACTAATTTAAAAGGATAAACACATGAGCGATATCGAAATTGAATCACAACTAGTTAACTTCGTAGAAAAAGTACGTGTTAGCGAAGTAATTTGGGCACTTGGTGCAGAAGATAATGGCTTTGTAGTGTGCGATTCTAACCAATTTGACGAAACTGACGTACTACTTCTTTGGGAAAGTGAAGCAGCAGCTAAAGCACAGTGTAAAGAAGAGTGGAAAGATTACAGCCCAGTAGAAATTAACCTTGATGAATTTTTAGATGCATGGGTTGAAGACTTAAATGAAGATAACGCACTTGTTGGTATCAATTGGAATGATGACCAAGTATGTGTAGAGATTGAACCTACAGGTTTAGCTCGCGCATTGAGCGAATAAGACTTTATACGCCTGCGTTAAAAGCGGTTAAAACCCGACTAGCATCTACTGCTAGTTGGGTATAAAATAAAACACATCATTATTTTCAAGGTATTACGTTGAAAACCCATCTTGGTCGCCGCCCTTTTTCAGCCATGGAACTGCACACTCTTTATAGTGGATATATATACGGTGATTTTAAAGTTGCGCGTGAGCAACCAAAGCATTGGCATTTTTGGCTTCCCTTAATTGCCTATTATAGTGGTGCCTACAGTGATGAAATTGGTTACTTAACACTTGACGATTTATCTCTTGAAAAAAACGTTTTATGTTTTAATTTTCATACCCACGGTAAAATAAAACCTCGTTTAGTACCTGTACATCAAGCACTTATAAATGCTGGATTTAATGAGTATATAGCGTTCATAAAATCGAAAGAACAACACCGATTAATGTTCGACTTACCCGCTAAAACGGGTAGGTACAGTGAAAAAGTGCGTATTTGGTTTTCAGGTGAAGGTGAGCGAGCCGGTTATCTGCAAAAATGTGATATACCAAACATTGACCAACTCGGTATGAAAACAGCAATAAGTAGTTTACGCCTCAACTTTGAGCAACAAGTCCGTATCTATGCCCTGCAAGCCAACTCTAAAGATGCATTTAATTATTTAATGGGATTTAATGAGTATCAACCCGATACATTTAACGATCCCCTATTATTAAATAGCGTTATTCAACAAATACGTATTATAAACTCTCAGCTAAGCTGGCAGCGATTTATAGCACGCGAAAGTCACTGACAAACTTTGTTACCATTTACCTTCAAAGCCATGGGCATAATCAATTACTCCATTTAAAAAAGCTGGTACGATAAGCTGTACCCAATCTATTTGGGAAATTTCTAACAACAACAATCTAGGGATCACTATGTTTCTTAAAAGCCTCTTAACAGTGAGCGTTGCTTTGGCAATGGGTGCTGCAAACGCTAACGAATTCGTTATTGAAAAACTCGCAAAACCAAGTTCACAACAGGTGTCGTTAACACTCGACCCGAGCCAAGATACATTCACAGGGATGACTGAGATTTCCCTAGAAGTACTAAAGCCAACAAAATACATTGAGTTAAATGGCGTAGCTTACGCTGTTAAAATGGCGCAACTGCTTGGCGAAGAAAACTGTGATTTAAACAATGAAATGCTTAAAACGGGTAAAGTAAAATTTAGCTGTGATGAGCAAATTCAACCGGGTAAATACACACTTAAAGTTGATTTTTCAGCGCCATACAACCGTCAAAGCGTTGGTTTATACAAAACATTAGACCAAGGCACACCTTACTTATTTACTCAATTTGAAATGAGTGATGCACGCCGTGCATTTCCTGTTTTTGACGAACCAAGTTACAAAATTCCATTTCAGTTAACGATCACTGCGCCTACATCACAAAAAGTATATTCAAATACGCCAGAACTAAAAACAACAGTTAATGGCGATATGACCACGCACTTTTTTGATAAAACACCGCCAATCCCTTCATACCTAGTAGCGATGGCTGTTGGCCCATTTGAAGAATTAGAAATTAAAGGCATGCCAATTCCTGGTCGTGTAATTACGCCACAAGGTAAAATTCACTTAGCCCAATACGCAAAAGAAAACATGCCAAAAGTACTGAGCGCACTTGAAGCGTATTTTGGTATTCCTTACGTTTACAAAAAATTAGACTCAGTAGCGGTACCAGAGTTTCCATTTGGCGCAATGGAAAACTCAGGCTTAGTGACCTACAGAGAAGATATTTTATTGGTTGATTTAGCTGCCGCAACACGCAGTAAAAAACAACGTAATGTATCAATTATTGCTCACGAACTTGCTCACCAATGGTACGGTAACTTAGTAACCATGAAATGGTGGAACGACTTATGGTTAAACGAAGCATTTGCTAGCTGGATGGCTGCAAAAATTACTAAGCAGCTTAACCCTGAGTTTGAATCGCACTTAGACCTGCCACAAAACAACGTAATGGCACTCGATGCACGCTTGAGTACTAAACCTATACGTAAGCCAATTAAAACCGAAGCTGACATCATGGACGGTTTAGGTCTTGCTTACAGTAAAGGGAGCTCTGTCCTCGCTATGGTTGAAAACTGGATTGGCGAAGATGCATTTCAAAAAGGGATTCAAAGCTACTTAAAAGAGTTTTCTTATAAAAATGCTGAAGCAGCTGATTTATGGGAGGCACTTGGTAAAGCATCAAACAAAGACGTAGCGAGTGTTTTAAAATCGTTTATCGAACAGTCTTCTTTCCCACTAGTTAAAGTAACTCAACAAGGTAGCAAAGTAACTATTTCACAAAGCCGCTTTGTAAACGCAGGCGTTGATGCGCCAGAGCAGTTATGGAATGTGCCGGTTGCAATTAAATATGGTGCTGGCGATAAAGTAAAAACAGCTAATGTACTGCTTAATAAACAAAGCCAAACGCTAGACTTAGACTTTGAACCAGAGTGGATTTATCCTGACCAAGGTGCGCTAGGCTACTATCGCTGGGTAATGGATGATGCACAATTTAGCGCACTTGTTAAAAAGGCGCCAAGTGTACTGAGTGACCGTGAGCGCTTAGCGCTATTATCGGCCACTGACGCGCTTCTTGATGCTGGTGTTATATCTGCTGCTAAATTAATGCAAACACTTGAAGTGTTCGTAAGTGATAGCCACCCTCGCGTAGCAAATACCGCACTAGGTTACTTAGTATCGCAACAACGTACTTTTAAAGACGATAGCAATAAAGACCTATGGCCTGAATTTATTCGTAATGCAGTAACGCCTGCAGCTAAGAAATATGGTTTAGAAGCTAAAGCGGGAGAAGACGGAGCTATTGCACAACTTCGTGCGGCCGTTGTATCACGCTTAGGTTTTGATGGTGAAGATCAAAACGTCATTAATAAAGCCAAAGAACAAACACAAGTATATCTAAAAGATCCACAAAAAGTAGATCCTTACTTAGCGGGTACGTACTTAACTCTTGCTGCTTTTCATGGTGACAAAGCGCTACTTGATCAATTCATGACAACGTTTAAAACCACAAAAGATCCACAAGTACGCACTAACATGCTTGCTGCAATGGGCTTTTTTTGGTAAACCTGAGTTACAAAAAGCGGTATTAGCTTATAGCTTAACGGATGAAGTAACGGCATCTGACATGCGTACTATTTTGTCAGGTCAAAGTTATACAGATGAGCGCCAAGCGTTATTTATTGACTGGGTTTACAGTAACTACGATAAAGTAACAGCAAGCTTACCGCCTTTCTTTATTCCTAACTTGCCGTACTTTACAACGGCAAGTTGTAATGCAGAAAGCTTAGCTAAAACAAAGACCTTTTTTAATGAAAAAGTAGCCGATGTAGCCGGTTACGCCCGTACATTAAGTAAGCTTGAAGAAAGCACAAACGATTGTATTGCGCTTAAAACACGTGAACTTGAATCGGTTAATAGCTTCTTAAAAAGTAAGTAACTCTTAGGATTATTAAGCTATAAAAACACAAAAGCCGCTGAATATAAATTCAGCGGCTTTTTACTTTTTATATAAAATTAGTTGCCAATAATCATAGTTAGCTTGGCTATAAAATCTTTGGCTGCTTGCTCAGAATTTATTTTAAACGCAACACCGTAGTGAATAGGTTGGGCGCTTTTAAAAATGCGCGTAGGAAAGCGTGTCATCTCGCTGCTATGAAAGTACCCTTGCGCACGCGTTACGCCATCAATATCACTAAAGTCATCGCTAAACACTTCAAATGCTGGGCGAATGACTATTTTACCCTTACCGCTTTCGCTGTGGGTGTAAAATGCTTCTTTAGAGTTTACTAACATGTACTCTGCAATATTTTTAATCTTAAAATTACTTCTGCACTGTAATTTAATGAGCTGCTCTGTTAGCTCGTCTGCACTATAAGCCACGTGTAATCCCTATTAGTTAAATTTGCGCATTAGATTAACGCATACACACAATAAAATCTGAATTTATTTGTCTGCTTTACTTTGTTATATCACATACAAAAGCGAGCTTTTCATTGTTGTAGCTCATTCTTGTTATATTTGTTTCGCAGTAAGTGCTTAAGTTAAGCCATTGCGACACTTCGTCACTTCCATCTAGTTTACGTTTATAAACACGGTTTTTAATTGCGTAAGCAATAGTCGCATCATCCTTCAAAATAAAATCTTGAACTTGAGCAGGTAACCTTAGCAGATCTTCAGCTTGTTTATCTTGTGGATTAAAACTAGCTAAAATGTGTTGCTCGTTTTTAGTGTAACTAAATAAAAATGTAGCTGTAGAGTGATTATAAATAAGTGTTCGGCCAATATTACTGGCCGCTATTTTTCCCTTCGCTTCTTCAATAGATGTATATTGAAGAGTATGAGGCTTTCCTACAATAAACATCACTAAATCACTTTGAACGCCCCAAGCATGGTAGCCAACAGGTTCAATCCAATCAAAAATACGACTTGGCGCATCTTCGCTTTTGAGTGGGTATTGCCACAGTTTTTGCTTACCATCTACCTCTACAACAATCGCTGATATCGCATCACCACTTGGCATAACCGTTGGTGAATATTCGCTTACGGGAGAGTTGGTTATATTGGTAACTTTTTTTGATGTTAAATCGTAATGAGCAATATCAGTTTGGCTTTGCTCATCAGCAATAACCTCATGCGTAAAGTATAAACCTGTACTTGTTAAGTGCGGTTGGTTGTTATAACTATTTTTATCACTCACTATACTAACTTGTACCCCATAAGGCGTATTTAAATCAGCAAGTAATATTTGGCTTTTTGGCATATTAGCTTGCGTCACAGCCGGGCTAAACGCGACTATAGAAATTAAGCCATGTAATGGTTTAATAAGTTTCATGCTTTCTCTCGTTTTAATTTTAAGCACCTCATGATAACGTTATTTACTGATGACGTCACTTGAGCTAAATCAAACAACTCTTTAGATACCCAAACGACTTAAAATAGTGTTAAGTTTAGTCTGGTTATAAAACCTGGTCCTAAAAAAGAGAATTAACATGTCAGCTAAAAATCCTATTATTGCAATAACGGGTTCGTCTGGTGCAGGTACAACCACCACAACTAATGCAATTAAACATATTTTCCGTAGCCTAAATATTCAAGCGGCTTTTATCGAAGGAGATAGCTTTCATCGTTATACTCGCCCTGAAATGGATAAAAAAGTACGTGAAGCACAACAAGAAGGTAAGCATATTAGTTACTTTGGCCGAGAAGCCAATGACTTTGGCGCACTAGAGTCACTATTTAGTAACTATGGTGAAACAGGCCAAGGTAAATTGCGTCGTTACTTACATACCTTTGATGAAGCTGTACCTTACAATCAACTTCCAGGAACATTTACACCTTGGCAAGATCTTGATCTCAATACCGATATTTTATTCTATGAAGGCTTACATGGTGGTGTAGTAGATCAAGATGTCGACGTTGCAAAGCATGTCGATTTACTCATAGGCATGGTGCCTATTATTAACCTTGAGTGGATCCAAAAGCTGATACGCGATACCTCAGAGCGCGGACATTCACGCGAAGCAGTTATGGGCTCAATTGTGCGTAGTATGGACGATTACATAAACCATATAACTCCGCAGTTTTCACGCACTCATATTAATTTTCAGCGTGTACCTACAGTTGATACCTCAAACCCATTTAGCGCAAAAGATATCCCATCGCTTGATGAAAGCTTTGTTGTTATTCGCTTTAGAGGAATTGAAGATGTTGATTTTCCTTATTACTTACGCATGATTGAAGGCAGCTTTATGTCGCGAATAAACACTTTGGTTGTACCTGGCGGTAAAATGGGTTTAGCAATGGAGCTTGTACTTACGCCATTGATTAAAGATATTATTTTGAAAAAGCGTGCACTGGAAAACCTAACCCCACTTGATTTACCTATTTGATTAGGGCGTGCTGATATTTGTGGATTGAAATTTGTTCAATCCAAGGAAGGTTAAATCGCGGCGCG
The DNA here is from genome assembly GCF_000239855.1 of Pseudoalteromonas sp. BSi20652. Lineage (GTDB taxonomy): Bacteria > Pseudomonadota > Gammaproteobacteria > Enterobacterales > Alteromonadaceae > Pseudoalteromonas. Next base: position 22,489 of record NZ_BADT01000088.1, read on the forward strand.
AGATTTGTAACCTAGTGGGCCGAGTAAAAAAGAGTTAATAGTCACTAGAAAGAACCCTTTGGGCAGTGCATGTTTGGTATTTATACTGCGTTATCGCCTATTCATGGGGAGCACCACACTACATAGACTCCGCCTTGCCTAAAAACCAAACAGCCTGCTGAAAATTCAACCACCAAGGACCAACATCCCTACCGACTCTTTTTTGTTAAAGCTAACTCACGTACACTGCTTATTTTGCTAAAAGTGAGATCAGCATGTCGCTACCATTAAAAATTATTGTCGGTTCTAAAAACCCTGTAAAAATAAATGCCGCTAAACATATTTTTGCTGTGTATTTTCCAGAACATATTATTGATTGTGAAGGTGTAAATGCTCCCTCTAACGTACCTGATCAACCCATTGGCGAAGATGAAACACGTATTGGCGCGCAAAATCGTGTTAATTACTGCAAAGAACACTACCAAGCTCACTATTACGTAGCAATGGAAGGCGGTGCAGAGCAATTTAGCTATGGTGCAGCAACCTTTGCTTACGTAGTTATTGATGATGCCTTAAATCAAGTTGTAGGACGTAGTAGCAACCTTCCTCTACCCCAAGTACTTTATAATTCATTACTTAAAGGTGAAGAACTTGGCGATGTAATGGACAAAGCATTTAATACCACCAATATTAAGCAAAAAGGTGGCGCAATTGGTCTACTTACAAACAATCATGCCACGCGCGAAAGTACTTACACACAAGCACTCACTTTAGCTATGGCACCTTTTTTTCACTCTGAGCTATACAGCAAAAAAAATTAATTTAGGAAGTTTAATGAAATACAACTATGTATTGTTTGACGCAGACGAAACCTTATTTAGGTTTGATATTTTAGCGGGCATGACTCGCATGTTTAAAGCTTACAACGTCGATTTTAGCCAAGACGATTACATTCATTATCAAAAAACCAATAAGCAACTATGGGTTGATTATCAAAATGGCACTATTAGCGCAGATTACTTACAAGTAACACGCTTTAATGAGTGGGCTTCAAAACTAAATGTGCCAGCAAAAGAGCTAAACGATGCTTTTTTAGATTCTATGGCACAAATTTGCGAGCCATTACCTGGGGCTATTGAGCTTTTAAACAAACTTAAACCAAATGCTAAGTTAGGTATTATCACTAATGGTTTTGCGCGATTACAAACCGTACGCCTTGAGCACACTGGCTTAAAAGATATGTTTGAATGGTTAGTCATATCTGAACTTGTAGGTATAGCAAAACCTAATAAGGCGATTTTTGAACACACATTTAAGCTAATGGGTAACCCAGATAAAAGCCAGATACTTATGGTGGGAGATACTGCTGCAAGTGACATACTTGGCGGCAACAATACCGGTATTGATACTTGCTGGTTACAGCACCCTGGTGAGCAATTACCAGAAGGCATTAAGCCAACGTATACAATTAATCATTTACATCAATTACAAGAAATATTAGGACTATAGCGGCTTTAAGAACTGAGTTAATTATGCCAAA
>NZ_BADT01000087.1 GCF_000239855.1 Pseudoalteromonas sp. BSi20652
TAAACGAAAATGGCACAATTATTTATTAATTTAATTAAGTTGTAACAATGAAAGGTAAAGCCACCTCATTTGATATTGCCCACTATGCAGGGGTATCTCAATCAACTGTATCTCGTGCTTTACGTAACAGCCACCTTGTTAATGAAGAAACACGTAAACGTGTTTTCGATATTGCTAAAAAGCTTAATTATAAAGTTGATAAAAATGCCAGCAACTTGCGTACACAACAAAGCAGCACACTTGCATTACTTCTTTTCGAAGACCCAACTTCTGACGAATCACAAATTAATCCTTTCTTTTTAGCCATGCTTGGCAGCATTACCCGTGCTTGCGCTAAAGAAGGTTACGATTTATTAGTATCATTTCAATCTGCTAGTGCTGATTGGCAAGCAGACTATGAAGATAGCCACAGAGCCGATGGTATTATTTTACTCGGTTATGGCGATTACATTGATTTTCAACCAAAATTTAACACCTTACTTGAACAAAACACTAAGTTTGTTTGTTGGGGTGCAACAGTTGATAATCGCCCAGATTTAACAGTTTGTTGTGATAACTACGGTGGCGGTAAGCTTGCCGCTGAGCACTTTATTGCTCACAGCAGAACTGATTGCGCTTTTATAGGTGATGCATCTGATCATAGCCCTGAATTCTTTAGTCGCTTTCAGGGCTTTAAAGATGAGCTATTAGCTAACAACGTAAAAATAAACGAACGTAAAATGGCTAATGCTATATCTACTGAAGAATCTGGATATCACGCCACTCGTTCGCTTATCGCTAATAATATTAAATTTAACGCCTTATTTGCCGCAAGCGACTTAATTGCTATTGGCGCTATACGTGCGCTTAAAGAAGCAAATATCAACGTACCAAAAGATGTTGCGGTAGTCGGCTTTGATAACATAGCCATTGCTAGTTATGTAAATCCACCGCTGACGACGATAGAGCAAAACACCACTGTTGCAGGGCAAATGCTCGTAGAGAACTTATTAAAACTGATACGTGGTGAAGAAGTACGAAGTACCTTACTTCCACCAGTACTAATTTCTCGAAAAAGTAGCAGTTAAAAATCAAATATCCTAATAAGACTTCAACATAACAAAAAGGCTTCTAAATTTATTTAGAAGCCTTTTTTAATAACTACAGCATATTTTTATATTAGTCTTTAAGCGATTCAGCAACCACCGGATAATAGTCCCAAACTTGTTTATCACTGAGTGAGCGTACAAGCTTAATGTATTCTGCGTGTGTCCAAGCTAGAGGTGTTGCTGAGTTTGTGCCCTCGCCTAACGCATAACCTGCTTTATTTACACCCACGCCATCCCATACTTGCTCAGGTAGCATCATGCCGCTATTAGCAAACTGCTCTAAGCCTTTTACGTAACTATTTTTAATGTCCGCTTGTTTTGCATCATCTAGCGTATTATTTGCGTTTGCGGCCGCTATTTCATAGTGTCCGCGTTCGCCTGTAAAAAATGGCCATACACGACCACGTTGGCCTGGCGTGTTGCTCCCGCTTTCGGCGTAATTAGTACCTGTGGTTTCATCTTCGCCGTAACCGTCGTTGCCATAACGGCGATAGCCTGCAAATGTGCCGCTACCATCGGTAAAGTTAAAGCTGTATTTAACTTGTAATTTATCTTCAAGCGTTTCGTCGTCATACTCAGGCAGGGTTTTAACTATACTTGAATCGTTGGCACTTCTTACTCCATAGCGGACTAATTCTAAAAAACCACCGTCTAAAATCTGCTTTTTGTTAAAACCTTCACGGCCATTGTTGGCGTTAATTTTAGTATTAGAGTTAGCATCGGTGTCTTGACCTATACGAATAAAATACTCGCCATCGGTACTATCACCTTTTAAATTACCTTCGGTGGTAAACATTTGCGATTCTATATTACTGTTGTACTTTTTAGCCGTTGCTAAATAGCGATCTGCATTTTGAGTATCACCACTGAGTGTTGCTATGTCACTGGCTGTTATAAGGCCAGCAACAACGGCAGCCGTTGTAGAGGGAGAATAACCACTTTGCTCTTCCCAGCGCTCTTGCTGTGTTGCAGGTGGAGTGATTTGCATGTCGTTCCATAAAATTTTAGCTTTTCCGCCATCAACTAAAAAGTCAGCTGCCGGTTTTAGCATGCGTGCGTACCAATCTTTAAGTTCGTTATCACTTAGTACGTTTGCTTGATGTAACTTCCACGCAAGCATAATTGGCATAGCTGTTTGATCTAGCTGTACCCCTACCCATTCAAGTTCACCATCAACATGTGTTTTTTGTAAAAACCATCCTGTATCACCATTGTTACCGGGGGTTTTGCTAGTAACTTGTACTTTTTCAAGGTATTCGAAGGCCGTTTTTGCAGTCGCTGTATCGCCTAAGGCCATAAATGCCATAGCTACTTGATAAAAATCACGAACCCATACCGCTTTGTAACCAGTCGACCCCTCTTTGGCTGAAACAGTTTCACCCCAAGGATTAGAAAGTGAGGCAATGAGCGCACCTGCATTAGTTTTGTCTTCTTGCGCTTTTAGTACCATTGCACTGGTATAAAGTAGCTTACCGTCATCGGCTGTTTGCTTAACCATTGTATTTAATGGCTCAAGGCTTTGTAAATAATCTTCCCAGCCTAGCGCTTCACCTTTACCGTTGTAGGCATCAAGCACATTTTGATAACCTTTAGATAAGCTCTGTGCACCTTGTTGCTGGCTTTGCTGCTGCGTTTTACCAAAGCTTAGTGCTAAATCAAATGTGGTATTACTATCGATAGTACCAAGCTCTGCCAGCAGAGTGACGTTACCGGCCTTATCGCCAGTGTTTGAATATTGTGTGCTTAGTGTGTGTTGTTTTTTAAGTGAGGTGATGCCATCGCTCACACCTGTAAAGCCTACACTTTGCATTTTGAATGGCGTAGATGATTGTAACATTAAAAAATTATCATCTTCCCATGCTACTAAACCTTGCTCAGTGGTTTTTGCAAAATCACCTAAGCCGTTATTGTTTATATAAGGGTTAACAGCAACATACGCTTTCACGCCTTTAAGTGATGTATTAAAAATACTGCGTACAAACAATGTTTGTCCGTCAGGGTCGGTGAATATGTGTTTTTCGAGGGTAAAACGCCCTTTCTTATCTGTACTTGTTACTTTGTAAGCAAGCGATAGTGGTCTGCCTTTATCGTCTTTATGTAAGTAATCAATTGTAACGTCTAAGTCCTCAGCTTCAGTGACTGTAAAATCTTTACCGGTTACTACAAACTGCATATCTTTAATTTGTGCTTGGTGAATGAGTCCAAACATGGTTTCGGTGATCATACCTTTAGCAATTGAAAACCATACTTTTGATACTTCACCTGTCGCAGCGTTGTTATTATATTGGCCGTTTTGGTATTGCTCAAAAGAAGTACCAATTCCGGTTTTACCCGCGTAAGCCCAAAATGGTTCAACACCTGGTGCGCCAGGAGCTGCTGAAACTGTAGCGTCAATATTTTCGTTATTCGTATTTTGTGCACCACAGGCTGTTAAGCCCAAAGTTAAAAGAGCGGTAGTAATAAGGTTATATTTTTTCATTGTGTGACCCTTAGTTTGAATTTTTAACGCGCATTACAGCAATCGCAGCAACAACGAATGATGCAGCACCAATTAATAATGCGTAAATAGGCTGGTTAGAAAATACGTGGCGTAAAATAAGCCCTAAAATACTAGCAGCAAGCAATTGCGGTATAACAATAAAGAAGTTAAAAATACCCATATACACACCCATTTTATTACTCGGTAGTGCATTACTTAACATTGCATAAGGAAGCGATAAAATAGAAGTCCATGCAAAGCCAACGCCTATCATTGGGATAAGAAGCATTTTTGGATCTGTTATAAACATAAAGCTCGCAAGGCCCAATGCGCCTAGTAATAAGTTAAAGCAATGTGCGCCTTTTAAGCCCATCTTTTTAACTAAGAATGGAATACACATAGCGGCAATAGCCGCAAAGCCATTGTAAGCTGCAAATAAAATACCGACCCAATCAGCCCCATCGTTAAAGGCTTTACTTGTTGCATCACTGCTGCCGTAATGAAAGCTTGTTACTGCGGCTGTGGTGTATATCCACATAGCAAACAACGTAAACCAGCTAAAAAACTGCACCCAAGCAAGCTGCTTCATTGCCTCTGGCATGGTAAATACATCTTGTACTACTTGGTAAAAACCGCCTTGTATTTTGTTAGCAGCCTTTAATGCGCTTGCTATCCACTGCACAATACCAAACGCTAGTAAGCCACCAGCAAGTAGGTATAACTCTTTTTCAAGCGATAAACCCATTACTAATGCAAGGGTTGCTAAACCTAGCACCACAAAAATAATGGCACCTTTATTAAAGTTGATATCTACTAATGCGGTGTTAGTCGGTTTGGCAGTGTGGTTTTCAAAAGCAGCTAATTGCTCAGGGCTATATTCTTTGGTTCGCATAACTGTCCAAAGAACTGCAACTAGCAATACGACCCCACCCCAATAAAATGAATATTTAACAGATTCAGGGATTTGCCCTGGCGCAGCGGTATTATTTACATCAAACCAATTGGTCATCATCCATGGTAGCGCTGAGGCTAATACCGCACCAATACCAATAAAAAAGCTTTGCAAGCCATAACCCGTAGCACGTTGTTTTTCTGGCAGGTTATCGCCTACAAGTGCTCTAAAAGGTTCCATAGTGACGTTGATTGATGCATCCATAATCCACAACATACCTGCAGCAATCCAAAGGGTTGGTGAATGCGGCATGATAAAGAGTGAGATAGTAGTAAGCACCGCCCCTATGAAAAAGAACGGACGACGACGACCAAAACGCCCCCATGTTTTATCACTCCAATAACCAATTATTGGTTGCACTATTAAGCCCGTTAGCGGTGCTGCAACCCATAAAATAGGAATATCATCAACTTGTGCGCCTAGGGTTTGAAAAATACGGCTCACATTGCCGTTTTGTAGTGCAAAACCAAATTGAATACCTAAAAAGCCAAAGCACATATTCCATATTTGCCAAAAACTTAGATTTGGTTTGTTGCTGTCATAATTATTATTTTGATTATTCATGATTAGCCTTATTAGTTAAAACTGCGCTACTAAATGCATCTAGCGAAAGCATAAGCTTTGTAACTTCTTTGTCAGTGATGATCTTTACCGTGTTTTGTTCAAGTAAGTCGTGTAGTGGTTTATTTCGCTCAAAGGTATTTGCTTGCTCTGGTGTTAAATTAATTAATACCGTTTGTGGCTCCTCACTAAAATTACTAAAAACATAAATAGATTGCTGTCCCAGCGAGCGTACAAAACCAACAACGCGTTCGCTATTGCTAAGTGAAAGCTCTGACATGGTTCCACCTACAACAGCGGGCAAACTATTGAGAGCCATTATTGCTTTATAATAATCACGAAGTGATGCTTGCTCGCTCGATAAGTTAGCGCCGTCGAATTTGCCGTTGTTCATCCATGCTTGATGCGCTGGTACACCAATGTAGTCAAAAATACTGGTGCGAGTAGATGTGCCAAAACCTGCGTTTTCAGATCCGTCCTCCCCCACATCTTGGGCAAAATATAATAAAGTGGGTGCGCGACTCATTAAGCTAGAAACGACCATTGCTGGTTTCCCCCAGCGTGCATCACCTGCAAAAGCAGGGCTCGCAATGCGTTGTTCGTCGTGATTTTCTAAAAAGTGCAGCATGTGCGCTTCAATATCAGCCACTTGGCTTTGGGCTGCAAAAATAGTATTAGCAGCTTGCTTACCCTGCATAATGGCTTTTAATGTGTCGTAAAAGCCGACTTTGTCATACAAGTAATCCATTTTTCCTTGCTGAATATACGCTCTGTACATTTGTGGGTTGTAAACTTCAGCCAATAAAAACGCATCGGGCTTTTGCATTTTTATTGATGAATTTAAAAAGCTCCAAAATTCAACCGGCACCATTTCGGCCATATCGTACCTAAAGCCATCTACACCTTTATCAAGCCAGTACAAAGTGATGTCTCTAAATTTATACCAGCTATTAGGCAGTTCCTTATTTTGCCAAAACGCATAATGAGCGCGATAATCTTGGTTTTCTAGCTCTTTAGGTAATACAGGAAAGTCATAGCTGCCATCAGGCTTAACGCCATAATTCACTCTTACGGTTTCGTACCAATCGTTAATATCTGGCTTGGGTGCACGCGCGCCATTCCCCGTCCATTTTGCTGGCGTTTCATCAAAAAAACCGTCAGCTAAAGGGTGAGTATTACCCCCTAAAACTGTATAGCTTTGTGATGTTGGAACCTGAAAAGACTGACCTGGTACATAATAAAAGTTATTATTTTTATCGTACTCTTTGCTGGTGTCGTCTTGTTCACCAAAGTCTTTTATTCCTTTGGGTTTTGCTACTGATTTATAATTACGAGCCACATGGTTAGGTACAATATCTATAACCACTTTCATGCCATGCTCATGAGTGCGTTCAATCAGATCACTAAACTCACCCATTCTATTGGTCACATTTATGGCTAAATCTGGGTTTACGTCGTAGTAATCTTTTATTGCATAAGGTGAACCTGCACGGCCTTTAACTACATCAGGGTCGTCTTGCGTAATTCCATACTCGGTATAATCGCCCACTAGCGCATGATGTAAAACACCGGTATACCAAACATGGGTCGTACCCAATTCTTTAATACCTTTAAGTGCAGCATCGTTAAAGTCGGCAAATTTACCTACGCCATTTTGCTCTTTTGTACCCCAGGGCACATTCGCGGTCTGTGTGTTACCAAATAAGCGTGTAAATACTTGGTATACAACAGGCTTTGTTAACTCATTTTGCGCCTGTTTAGGGGCTTGCTGTTGTTCGGTTTCATTATTGTCTGAGCACGCACTTGTTATAAGTGCGCTGCACAGTAATGCGGGTACATAAACTGATTTTTTCATTGTGTGTCTTTTTGTCAGTAGTGTTATAGCTTTATACTAAAGATATCTGCAGCAAGCATACAGTTGCTGCATACGTATTCACTTAAACATTCACGGCGTATTAATCACTAATACCGTAGCAGTCATTGGCTCTAAGTTAATACTGTTAGTTAGTTTAAAAGTGTGTTGTGTGAATAATGCCTGCGCATTGGCATTTTTTGGTATAACTTCTTGCATGTAATCAAGATTATGCTTTTGTGTTACTTTGTTTTTATT
>NZ_BADT01000086.1 GCF_000239855.1 Pseudoalteromonas sp. BSi20652
GAACCAAAGGGGTCACCCATTAGAAAGTTCCGGTCAAGCAGGCAGCTGTGTTTTCTTGATCTTTTTATTCAAAAACCAAGTGTTCTTATTATTTAAACTCAATTTAAATATGACTACGCACCTAGTAATGACGTCGATTGGTGTGAATATGCACCAGTCACCCATATGAATTTAGGCAGTTTAATTAAGCATTATTGATGATTAATTAAGGCCCTTGGCTTTCGCCTCAGTCATCGTTTAGTACCAATGTCAGTCCAGTTTCTGGCTGTGTTTACACACTGCGCTGTAACAAGTCTGTGGTTTATGCTTACACATAACCAACCCTGTGTGGCTCAAACATTGGGCATATCCAGTATTTAAAATATGAGCGGTTAACGTGCAGGCTCAATCAAATCTAATGGTTTTACCAACCCCATTACTAGCTCAACACGTTAACCTAATTTGTTTTATAGACGCTAAGCAAACGCCTTGTGTTCATCGAATGGTACATTGTCTTTAAGCACGTGATAACACGCTCTTGCGAGCTTATGTGCAACCGTTTTAATCGCAACTACCTTGTTTGTTTTGGCCAGTTTTCGTTGATAATATTTTTTAACTGTTGGGTTATAACGAATTGCAAAATTAGCAGCCTCAGTAAAGGCCCACGCTAAATAACGATTACCATTCTTCTGATTCGTCGCGCCTTTTTTCTTTCCATTACTGTACCTTGCCCCTTTAACACAGCGGCAATACGATGAGAAATTTCCTGGGCTATCAAAACGTTTAATCGTGCCGGTTTCTAACATAATACTCAGTGCTAAAGTATTCCCAATTCCATCAATACTGGATAGATTTATAAATTCAGGGGAGAGTGATGTTTGTTTTAAAATAGCGCCCTCTATCGCATTAATTTGCTGTTGAGCACAGCGTATTAATGAGAGGTTAGAAATGACTGACAGTGCTGTACTCATTGAGCTAAAGTCTGCATGTACCTGCTCAGTATCAACGCCTTTTCTGATAGCAGCCATTTGCTTTATTTTGTTGCTACCGAGCTTATAACCAAGATGACGCATGTAACAACTTTGCACCGATAATAAGTTTTTAGTGGACTGTTGAACAATGTCCATTCGTTTGCGCATTAAGTCGCGAACAGCCCTGAGTTCACGGGGGTAAATATAGCCTTCAGGCAGAATATTTAGACGTAGCATTTCAGCTAGCCAACGTGCATCACTATGGTCGTCAGCATGTTTTAAGCCTGAATATTGTTGAATTGCAGCAGGGTTCGCTAAGTGTAGTTTAAATTCTGCATCCATTAATGCATCAACTAACCAATACCAATTAAATGTTGATTCGACAACAAGCCCTGTTAACTTGTCTTTATACGGGGCTAAAAAAGATAAAATGACAGACATGTCATTATTTAAACGCTTGCAGCTAAGCGTTTCACCCTGTTCATTAATGATAGCAATAACACTATTATTTGAATGCAAGTCAATTCCACCATATAGTTTCATACTAAGTTCCTCGAGGTACAGTTTATGTTTTGGTCAACACAACTGTATCGAAAAACTCGAGGAGCTTTCTATATGATTATCAAATCTTGACTTCATACATC
>NZ_BADT01000085.1 GCF_000239855.1 Pseudoalteromonas sp. BSi20652
AATTTTAAAATCCCTTAAAGTAACATCTCAAAAAAGAGGGCTGCCAGCTCATGTCTCCCAGATACGTCTGTCTTTTTTATAAATAGCAGATGATTGATTACTTATTAGTTTTTCTGTACTTTTTCTAATGCTAGCAATTTCTGATGTTGATAATCCTTTTATCAACAATAGTGCAATTTCTTTTTCAGTCGCCGTTAATCCCCACTTTTGGAACTGCATTTTAATTTCATTAAAAAATGCGACTTTTGAATTTTCTAATTGCTGATTAAGTAGCCTAATATTTTCTTTCGAAACCGTTAACTGTGCCAAATTTAACTTTTCATTGGTAGTACGCCTGTGAATATCAATCATCAAATAAACGAACAAGGCTAGCGATAACACAATTAACATGATCTCTTGCCAAATATGCACAGGTTCCACATTGCTTAAAATATCTATTGATAAATCAATCAATTTAAAAATAACGATTAAAATTAATGTAAAAGAAATCAGTTTGTCTTTGTGCATTTTCACCCAGCCATTAAAAAAGCCACAATAATGTGGCTTAGTTATTATAGTACATCTAATTACTCTAGCTCAGCCTCAGAGGCAAGTATGTATTGATTATCGACCCATTGACCTTCAATTTCAATAATACTGCCAACAGTTAATGCCGCCATAAAGGTTGTTAAATTTACATCTCGGTCATTAAGCTCTAATTCTGCATTTGCAGAGAGTCGTACTTCATAGCCATTAATCATAAAGCTGTTTGCAGTTAAAAGCTCAGTGACTGTTCCTTCAAATTCAACATAGCCACCGGTATGGTCGCCATTGTCGCCGTCATCGCCGTCATCACCGTCATCACCGTCATCACCGTCATCACCGTCATCATTCTCAAGTTCAACTTTACCAAGTACAAACACATTATTTGCATCGTATTGACCTTCAATTTCAACACGATCACCCACAACAAGCTGTGCTAAAAACGTTTCTAACGAAACCAATACATCATTAATAATGTATTTTGCATTGGCATCTAGCTGTATTTCAGCGCCGTTAACTGTGATTGAATTACTTAAAATAGCAGTTACCTGCCCTTTCATTTCCCATTCTTGCTTATATTCGTCTTGATCTTCTTTTTCTATTTTTAAAACACTTAAAAGCGGCGACGTGTTCAAATAAGCTATCTCAACGTAATCGTTAATATTTAAAGAATCAAAATTAAAGTATTGCTCGTCATCGTCTTCAAATCGGCTAAATTCGTTAATTGCATATACCACACCATTAACAGTAATCGTTTTATTAACAGAATCTATATCTTCAATAATGCCTTTTACTTTTCCGTCTGACGAGTAGTCTGGGCGTTTTAGTTCAACCGAAGTGACTTGATTGTTATTAATGTAAACCTCAACAAACATACCCACGGTTAAATCATTAAGTAATGTACCTTCAACGTCAATATTATCTGCAAAGTCAAAAACTTGACCATTAACCCCCATAGACGTTGCGCTGATTTGCGTAATTAACCCCTCGATTTCGTATCGTAGTACGCTATCGTCATCAACATCTAATGACTCTTTAACTGTTCTGGCATCAACCTCTGTTGCCACCATAACATCGCCAAGTAAATTACCCTCTACTTTTACGTAGGTATCGTTTGTCAATAAGCCATCAAGTACGGCTGAGCTGTAGTCAATCACTACATTGTTAATAGTAAACTGTAATGCGGCTTCATCTAAATTCGACACAATGCCTGCCGTGTATTCATAATCGTCATTATTTACATCCGTATCGGCCTCAATGTACGACGCTAAAAAAGTACCATCTGCTTGCGGGTAACCACTTATTTCAACCCTTTGACCCACACTAATGAGCGCCTCTGACGTGTCAATAAAGTGAGTTAGGTCGTTATAATAGACAACCGTATTAGCTATCAGTAGTTGGCCTGTGCTGCGGTCAATACTTTGTATAGTGCCTTCAATTTCGGTATCGTATTCAACATCTTGGGCAATCCATTCGCCTGAATCATTTTCTTGTGCTGAAAAACTAATTTTCATACCAACACTAAGCGCGCTTAATTGAGTGCTTAAACCATTTTTCATTATGTTACTTGTGTCTGTATTGTACTTAACACCATCAACATAAATACTGCCAAAGCCCGTGATCACACCTTGGGTCACAACAAGCTTAGGTGAAACAGACTCAAGCGATGAATTAACAGCATCGAGTATTGGCTGCTCTTTTTGCTCAGAACCACCACACGCGGTTAATATGGTAAGCGCACTTAAAGTGAATATATGTTTATTCATTTTTTTCATACTAATAATCCTAGGGGTTAATTGTATATACTTCATACATACTTCAAGTAGAACTATTGACCTATATAAGCCATTAGTAAATAGGTAATTATACCTACCCCTCCTAACATTATGTTTTTAAAAATAAAATCAGATAAAATATTTAATAGTAAAATTAAGAAATAATTACAGACTGCTATGTATAATTTTTAATAAAAACTCAACACCAAAAACAATACCACCTAACATAAAAATATAACCAACTGATAATAAGAACAATAAACTCATTATTATCTCTTGGTACAAGGCTTGCTAATTCATAACTGACAGTCAATTCACTAACCTAAAGTAAGGATAAACTTATGAACAGCGATCGTATGAAAGGTAATTGGAAAGAACTTAAAGGTAAGGCTCAACAAAAATGGGGCGATCTTACCAACGACGATTTAGACAAAATTGAAGGTAGCCGTACAGAGCTAGTGGGTAAAATCCAGCAGCAGTATGGTAAATCTAAAGAAGAAGCAGAGCGTGAAGTTGATGAGTTTGAAAAAACTCATTAATCGCTAACTTACTAAAAAACCGCCATTTGGCGGTTTTTTTGTTTAAGCTGTAGGTTATTTAGCTACGCTTTTAATTGGTTACCAATCGGTAACTGCCTAATACGCTTTCCGCACGCGGCAAAAATAGCATTACATAATGCTGGCGCATAAACTGGTGTAGACGGCTCGCCTACTCCTGCTGGTGGTGCATCACTTTGTACTATTTCAACTTCTACCTCTAAAGGTGAGTCGCTCATACGCGGTACGCGATAATCATGAAAGTTACTTTGCTGTACACGGCCTTTATCAAAGGTAATACCATCGCTGATTGCAGTTGTAATACCGTAAATAGAGCCACCTTGGGTTTGGTTTTTAACGGTGTCGGTGTTTACAACCGTACCCGCATCAATGGCAACCCACGATTTAATCACTTTTAAATCGCCAGCATCCGACACTTCTACTTCAACTACCGTCGCTACATAAGTTAAAAAGCTTCTATGTGCTGCAATGCCTAAACCTCGACCTTTAGGAAGTTCTCGACCCCATTTACTCATGTCAGCTACTTTTTCAATAACATGGCGTAACTTACCAATATCTAAAGGATAAACCGCTTTATCGCCACCGTAATTATCGTATGTGGCATTTTGCTCTGTTACATCAACAATGCGACTCGGACCTATAGTGTCCAGTAAATAGTCTTTTTGGTCGCGACCAGCTTTGTGCGCTGCTTCGCCAATAAATGACTGAATAGCAAAGGCATGAAAAATATTTGATACAGAACGCATCCAACCAATTCGTGCTTTGGCTTGTGCATCACCGTTTTCTAACTTCATGTTAGGCGTGTTAATAGGGTTATCGGTAAATCCTAAGCGCAGTTCAAAGCTTCCTGGCGTAGTCGCCCCTTCTGAAAAGGTAGAGGTAATTGGTGAAAACGCGGTGCGATGTAAATACGATTCTATTGCGCCATTTTTATCTAGCGATGCTTCAATGTGCTGAGCCGAAACCGCATGGTAAAAACCATGTTGTATGTCGTCTTCACGCGTCCATTGTACACGAATAGGTTTGCCTACTTTCATTGAAAGGTAAGCTGCTTCTGCTGAAAAGTCAGGTTTTGACTTACGCCCAAACCCGCCTCCTAACATGGTAACGTGAACATTAATTTTGCTCTCATCCATGCCAAGCATTGCCGCCACTGTTTTCATATCGGCTTGTGGATTTTGCGTAGCAGCCCATATATCAACACTGTCTTTGTTGTACATAGCTGTGGCACAAGGCGGCTCCATTGGTGCTTGAGCAAGATGCGGCGCGTAATAATCAGCTACGAGTTTATTGCTCGATTTAGCTAACACGCCCATAGCATCGCCTTTATCACGTATGTTTGCCTGTGGAGTTTGTACTGTTTTTAATAATGACTTTTTAAATTCTTCTGAATTGTAATCGCCATTTTTGCCATCATCCCACACTACTTTTAATGCCTTACGCCCTTGCCATGCAGCCCATGTGTTTTTAGCTATAATCGCTATTCCACCTTTTGGCTGAAACTGCGGTGCGCCTTTTGGTGCAGGTATTTCAATAACATCTATAACGCCGTTTACCGCTTTTGTAGCACTGGCATCAAATGACTTAACAACACCGCCTACTACTGGCGGGCGTTCAATTATAGCCACCAGCGCTTGTGGTTCGCGTACATCGGCTGCAAATATTGCTTTGCCTGTTACTAAGTCGGCTAAATCTATGTGCGCCATGCCGGTATTTATATAGCGCCATTCTTTGCGGGTTTTAAGTGTTAGTTTGTCAGCTTCTGGTGGCGTTATTGTAAGCGCTAAGTCGATTAAATCTTTATAAGTAAGTGATTTACCTGAGCTGTGTGTAACAACGTGTTGATTGGCTGTACAGGTTTGTGGGTCAACTTTCCAATACTTAGCGGCAGCGTGCTGCATCATGTAACGCACACTTGCGCCCATTTCACGCAGGCGCTGCATGTTATAACGAATACTGCGCGAGCCATCGGTATTTTGATCGCCGTATTTAGGGTCGCCCTTACCCTGAATAACAATAACCTTATCCCACGCGGCTTCCATTTCATCGGCAACTATTTGTGCAATCGCGGTGCGAATTTGTTGGCCCATTTCAGAGCGGTGACAGGTTATTTCAACCATGCCGTCTGGGCGCAGTGCAATAAATAAGTTTGCGCGTTTTGCCAGCTCAGATGGCTGTTCTAACACACCAGCAATCGCTCTTGGCGCACTGCCTACAAAATAAGTACCGAGTACCAACGCACCTATTGCACTGGTTTTTAAAAACTTACGACGGTTTAAATCAAAGTATTTGTTATCTTGGTTCATACTTTTTCCCCTTGTTCATTTGGGTCAAAATATTGAACACTCGCCATTGTTTTAGCGGCTGATTTAATTGCTTTATGAATGCGCGGGTAGGTACCACAACGGCAAATATTTCCCGACATATTACTTACTATTTCATCGTCGGTAGGGGTTGGGTTTGCAGCTAATAAGCTTGCAGCTTGCATCATTTGGCCGCACTGGCAAAAACCACACTGCGGTACTTTATGCTCTATCCATGCTTGTTGCACTGGATGGTCGCCCTGCTCGCTTAGCCCTTCAATTGTAGTAATTGAAAGACCCGCTACTGCCGCTACAGGTAATACACACGAGCGCTGAGCTACCCCATCAATATGCACGGTACACGCACCACACTGCGCCATGCCACAGCCAAATTTAGGTCCGGTTAAATTCAATTCGTCTCGGAGATACCATAATACTGGCGTTGACGGATCGCCAGAAAACTCATGTTTATTACCATTAATGGTAAGCGTAATCATACAAAACTCCTTGGCAAAGCGCTTTAAAGGACGGTTCCTTGTTGCGCGAGAACTATTTTTAATTACTTACTATTTTATACTTACTACTTTTAGCCTACCACTTAGATCTGTTTTATAAAAATACTAATTATTAGAACGTTTTACTGTTAAAAACAGATCTACATTATCAAGCATACTAAAACATACATTAATGAGTGCTTATAACATCTTCAAATAGTAATCGCTCATCGTCTTTATAAACTTCAAGCCAACCTGGTGGTGATGTATCGCAGCCAATAATGGTTACTTGTAGCACATAACTATAACGACCATTTTTAAACGTATAGTGATGATTCCCGCCGCTGCCCTCAAATGTAATATCGCCATTTAGTAAAACCATATCAGGCTTGTCACTTGGCTTTTTATTAATACCCCACACTGCATAACGGTAATTTCCATCGCCTAAATCATCAACACGAATATGGTAGTTAGCCGTTTTCCAATCGAGTACTGGTTTTTCAAAAGTATTGATACTTGCGTGCAAGGATTGCTTACCTTGTTCAATTAAGCTTTTTGCAAGTGTCTGCTCTTTAGTATTTTGTGTATTTACAGCAATAATTTTACCTTCGGTATCAACCCACATAACGCCGCCCTTTAGCATAATGCCACGCCAACCTACTTTATCCCAATCGGTGTCAATGTTTGAACTGGCAATAACTGCCACTAGCTCATCATTAAATACTTCATCAAAGCGGTTAATAAACTCAGCCTC
Organism: Pseudoalteromonas sp. BSi20652; assembly: GCF_000239855.1. Classification (GTDB taxonomy): domain Bacteria; phylum Pseudomonadota; class Gammaproteobacteria; order Enterobacterales; family Alteromonadaceae; genus Pseudoalteromonas. The sequence goes on from NZ_BADT01000085.1 coordinate 6,406, forward strand.
ATCTTTAATGTCAGGTATCGGGTATCGTCGTTTTAATGGGTAACGAATAAGTGCTGCAATCGCAGGCTTATCATGCGTTTTAAAAGCAGTAATAACAGGTAAAACACTCTCGTGATACTTTTGCTCAAGAGCAAATATGTGTGATGTGAAAAGTAGTGGTAGGCACAGTAGAATGTAGCTTAGATATTTCATTTATAGTCCTTTATTTATTCTGATGCTTAACAATCTTAAATGACTTGAAAGCAGCTCTAGCATATATAATTTCAACACCTCTATCCTGAATGCAGAGGGACTTCTCTAGCTCGCTTCTAGTTAACTTTGACTGGCATCCAATAATTATTTTAGATAGTTTCATATCCTCATTGAATGGCTGAAAATAAAGATCATTTTCTTTTTCAAAGTTATTAAGGTCCCGAATTGTTCTATATTCTTTTTCATATTCCCAATGTTTGAATTTAGAAAGTAATAACTTTAGTGGGAAGTTTCGATCATCTATTAAATTACTTTTAAACCTTTCAGAATAATATTTTACCTCTTGAGCATCCTCTTTGTTAGATAGCTCAAGTTCCACACATATGCCCTTGTGATTATTAGCATAATGAGCCCACTGAACAGGGTTTGACCAAATTTTACTAAAGCACAATATTCCAAATTTTCTTGAAACATCTAGTTTCATCCTATTTAAGCTTGCACGTATATAAGGTGTACTAGTTTCGATACCTAATAACTCAAAAGGATCATTCAAATTGTCAAAAGTTGAGGCCTTAACCCTCCTATTTGATAAGTTTTTTAAGCCAAATACCTCATCCATGTAATGATAAAACTTCATTTAATCTATAATCCTATTATTTTTAGAAAGGAATATTTTCCTGAATAAAAATCACGTTGCTCAGCTTTTTATTACTACTTATACTAAATAAACTCTGAATACATATGAACCAATTTTTACATCTTTTCAATTATATAAAAAAACGAGCATATCTTGGCTCGTTTTTGTTTTACTGATAGCTAAAAACTGACCGCTTCGCTATTACTCCGGATCATACCCCAAGTTAGGTGACAGCCAACGTTCAGCTTCTTCAAGCGTCATATTGGTTCGTTTAGCGTAGTCTTCTACCTGATCCTTTTGTACTGCTGCTACTGCGTAGTATTTAGCTTCTGGGTGTGAGAAGTACCAACCTGAAACAGCAGCACCTGGCCACATGGCGTACGAGCTAGTTAGCTGCATGCCAATGCGTTTTTCGGTGTCGAGCAACTGCCAAATTTTCTTTTTCTCGGTGTGCTCTGGGCACGCTGGGTAACCTGGCGCTGGGCGAATACCTTGGTAGTTTTCGCGTATTAGCTCATCGTTTGCTAGGTTTTCGTCTGGTGCAAAACCCCAATACTCTTTACGTACTTTTTCGTGCAGGTATTCTGCAAACGCTTCTGCGAGTCTGTCGGCAACCGCTTTAATCATTATTTTGTTGTAATCGTCTTGCTGTGCGTCAAACGCATTTGCTAAGTCGTCTTCTTCTAAACCGCCCGTTACTGCAAACGCGCCAAAATAGTCTGGTGTGCCTTTGGGTGCTATGTAGTCGGCTAGGCAATAATTAGCAAAGTCGGTTTTTTCGGTTTGCTGACGTAAATGGCACGAAGTAGTTAATACTTCTTTACGTGTTTCGTCGGTGTATATTTCTATGTCGTCCCCAACGCGGTTAGCCGGGAATAAACCAATTACACCAAGTGGTTGTAAACTGCCTGCTTTTTCAAGGTCGTCTAACATGTCGTTAGCGTCTTTAAATAAGCTTTGCGCTTGCTCGCCTACTACTTCGTCGGTCATTATGCGCGGGTATTTACCGGCGATTGACCACGTCATAAAGTATGGCGTCCAATCTATGTATTTACGCAAAGTGGCAATAGATACGTTTTTAAACTCGATCACGCCAAGCTTTTTAGGCACTGGCGGCGTGTAGTTATCCCAATCAAGCTTTGCTGCGTTATCGCGGGCACGCTGAATAGTAACAGGCTTAGAGCGTGGTTTTTTACGCGCTTGTTGCTCGCGTACTTTTACATATTCAGCTTGGGTTTTTTCTAAAAAACCAGGCTTATGCTCTTTTGATAATAAATTAGATACTACACCTACCGCACGGCTGGCATTACTTACATACACTACGCCTTTGTCATATTGCGGCTCAATTTTTACTGCGGTGTGCGCTTTAGAAGTAGTAGCACCACCAATTAGTAGCGGCAGTTCAAAACCACGGCGTTTCATTTCTTTTGCTACGTGTACCATTTCGTCAAGCGATGGGGTGATTAAGCCCGATAATCCAATAATATCGGCTTTTTCGTCGATTGCGGTTTGCAGTATTTTATCAGCCGGTACCATTACACCTAAGTCAATTACTTCATAGTTATTACATTGCAGTACAACACCCACAATATTTTTACCTATGTCGTGTACGTCACCTTTTACGGTCGCCATTACTATTTTACCATTAGTTGAGCCTTCTTCTTTTTCAAGCTCAATGTATGGGTCTAGGTAGGCTACGGCTCGCTTCATTACGCGCGCCGATTTAACAACTTGTGGTAAAAACATTTTACCTGCGCCAAATAAGTCGCCTACTACGTTCATGCCGTCCATTAACGGCCCTTCAATTACGTGAATAGGTTTAGCTGCTGCGGCGCGGCATTCTTCGGTATCTTCATCTATGAAGGTAGTAATACCTTTAACAAGCGCGTGCTCAAGGCGTTTTGCAACAGGCCATGTGCGCCATTCTAAATCTTCTACTCGCTCGGCTTGCGCCATACCCGAATATTTTGGTGCAAGCTCTACTAAACGCTCGCCTGCGCCTGAGTCGGTGTTAAGTATTACGTCGGTAACGGCTTTACGTAATTCTTCTGGTATATCATCGTAAACGGCTAGTTGCCCCGCATTTACAATACCCATATCCATACCAGCTTGAATGGCATGATATAAAAACACCGAGTGAATAGCTTCACGTACGGGGTTATTACCTCTAAACGAAAACGATACATTTGATACACCGCCCGACACTTTACAGTGCGGCAAATTTTGCTTAATGCGGCGTGTGCCTTCAATAAATTCTACGGCGTAGTTGTCGTGCTCTTCAATACCTGTGGCTACGGCAAATATATTAGGGTCGAATATAATATCTTCTGGCGCAAAGCCAATGTCTTCTACCAATATTTTATAACTGCGCGCACATATTGCGAACTTACGGTCTGCCGTGTCGGCTTGCCCGTCGGTATCAAACGCCATTACAACAGCGGCTGCACCAAAGCGCTTTATTATTTTAGCTTGGCGAATAAATGGCTCTTCGCCCTCTTTTAGCGATATTGAGTTAACAATTGCCTTGCCTTGAATACACTTTAAGCCTGCTTCTATTACTTCCCATTTTGAGGAGTCGACCATAATTGGTACGCGAGAAATATCAGGCTCTGAGGCTATTAAGTTTAAAAACTTAACCATGGCGGCTTTTGAGTCCAACATGGCTTCGTCCATGTTTATATCAATAACCTGTGCGCCGTTTTCTACTTGTTCGCGTGCCACTGTTAGTGCGGCTTCAAAGTCTTCTTCCATGATTAAACGTTTAAACATGGCAGAACCCGTTACATTGGTACGTTCGCCGACATTAGTAAATACTGCTATTTGTTGGGTCATGCTGGCTCCTTAATTTAAGTTACAGGCTTCAAGGCCTGATAAACGCATGCGTACTTCAAGCTCTGGTAGTTGGCGTGGTTTAACGCCCGCTAAACCTTTTGCAAAAGCGCGAATATGCGCAGGCGTGGTGCCACAGCATCCGCCTACTATATTAATAAAGCCCGATTTACCCCAATCGATAATTTCGGTTGCCATATCGTCCGCTTCTAAGTCGTATTCACCAAACTCATTTGGTAAGCCCGCATTAGGGTGTACCGATGTAAACGTTTCGCACACGCGCGACAACTCTTCTACATACTGGCGCAGTAAATCAGGACCAAGCGCACAGTTTAAACCAATCGAAATAGGCTTAATATGGCGAATAGAATTATAAAATGCTTCGGTTGTTTGCCCCGAAAGCGTACGACCAGAGGCGTCGGTAATAGTACCCGAAATCATAACTGGTAATTTACGTCCTGCTTGCTCAAAGGCTTCTTCTACGCCAAACGAGGCGGCTTTTGCGTTAAGAGTGTCGAATATAGTTTCGATTAGTATTAAATCGGCGCCGCCTTCCATTAATGCAAGTGTTGATTCAATATACGCAGTAACCAGCTTATCAAAGGTGACATTTCGGTAACCCGGATCGTTTACGTCTGGCGAAATTGAACACGTTTTAGATGTCGGCCCTAAAACACCGGCTACATAGCGCGGTTTTTCTGGCGTTTTAGCCGTAAATTCATCACAAATGGCGCGTGCTAATTTAGCCGACTCTAGGTTTATTTCACGGCTTAGGCTTGCCATGTCGTAATCTTCCATCGAAATAGTGGTCGAGTTAAACGTGTTGGTTTCGATAATATCGGCGCCCGCTGATAAAAAACCACGATGAATATCAGTGATTAAATCGGGCTTGGTTAGGCTTAATAAATCGTTATTGCCTTTAATTAATACATGCCAGTCTTTAAAACGCTCTCCGCGATAGTCTTCTTCTTCTAGCTTATGATCTTGGATCATGGTGCCCATAGCGCCATCTAAAATTAAAATGCGTTCTTTTAATGCGGCGCTTATTTCGGCTTGCTTATTATTTGTAGGAGCGTTATTCGGCATAGTTGTTAGTCCTCACGTCTTGGCTAACTAAATTAATATCATACGGTGTGGTTTGGTACACGTAGTAATTTAACCAGTTCGAAAAAAGTAAAAAAGACATGGCTTTGCCACGTTTTTGAAGGTTGTTTGGTTGCATCGTCATCCGGAAAGTAATTTTCGGGTTTTGGTGCATTAGGGCTCTTTTTACAATCGCGCTCGTATTCTGCTTTTAGCGAGTCGGCGTCGTACTCAGGATGACCGGTTATAAACACTTGGCTACCCGATTTATTTTTAAGTAAGTAAGCCCCTACTCGCTCAGAACCTGCCAGTACAACTAGCTCATCACAGGCGTTTATTTTATTTATATCAATGTGGCCGTAGCGTGAGTGCGGTACCAAAAAGGTATCGTCGAATCCGCGAGTCAGTGCACCGTGATCAAAATAACACTGGTGGGTAAATACGCCACACAGTTTATCGTCTTTTAAATCGCGCTTTAAATTGTAACGGTGATATAACGCTGCATGCGCTGCCCAACAAGAAAATAACGTAGAGGTAACGTGTTGCTCAGCCCAATCAATAATGACCTTTAGCTCATCCCAATATGCTACGTCGTCGTATTCTAAATGGGCAAGTGGCGCGCCAGTTACTATTAATGCGTCGTAATTGTTGTCTTTAACCTCAGAAAAATAACGGTAAAAGGTATCAAGGTGCTCTTCTGAATTACTGCTGCTGCGGTGAGTGTCTAGGCGCAGTAGCTCTACATTTACTTGCAAAGGCGAGTTGGCAAGCAAACGAATAAACTGAACTTCAGTTTCTACTTTATTAGGCATTAAGTTTAAAATAGCCAAACGCATTGGGCGTATTTCTTGCGTTTTTGCACGACTTTTTGGCATTACAAATACGTTTTCTTGACGTAAACGTGCAATTGCCGGCAACTCGTCTTTTACTGTAATTGGCATACTTTACTCCTGCTCATAAAAACCGAAGCTTAATTATGAACTGAAAGTAAAAAATATCAACCTCTAGATGTATAGATGTCTAAATGAAATTTATTCACTGTGAATAAACTGTTTGATGAATGATAAGTTAAGCCTACCTATAAACACTTAACTTATCGTACTGAATATAAATACACCTAGCACTACCTGTTAATTTTTACCCACTAAAATTAAGTTTTGTTGAGGTGGTATCAAGTACTCAGCCCCGCTGGCTGTTACTACAGCCATTTCTTCAACCGAAATGGTTTTAAACTCGGTGTTATTCAAAGGCCAACTAAAAAACCATCAAAGGCAAACACCATCCCTTCTTTAAGTTCACGTTGTGACGCAGGCCTTACTTGCGCACTACGAGAGCCCCCCAAGTTAGGGCCGGTGTCGTGTGCAACATACCCTACTGGATGGCCGGTGCTCCATGGCACAGGCTCTGAGTTGTATTTATTCATTAATACGGTTTGAGCTTGATCCACGTCTATGCCTTTTACGCCGGGCTTCATTGCATTAAATGCGGCAAAACCGCTGTCTCTTGCGTTAATCCAATATTGCTGAATATTGGCCGGTGCTGAGGTTTCTCCTTCTTTAAGCACATAAGCAAAACGCTGAATGTCACTTACCCAGCGGTTGTAGAGCTTTACACCAAAATCAATTTGTATCACATCACCAGGCATAATCACTTTATTTGTAGAGTGTGAATGCCCTCGGTCGGGGCCTGAGTTTACATTGGGGTTTTGCTCTGCAGCCCATGCATCGGTCACGCCTCGCGCTTTCATTTTAGCTTTTAAAAGCTTGGCTACATCTGCATCGGTGGTTTTGCCCGGAATAATAGTTTCATATGCCTCTAGCTGCCACTTTGCAGAGAGCGCTGCCGCTTCTTTCATTATTTCAACTTCAGCCGGTAATTTAATTGAAAGCCATTGATAAACCACTTCTTCAGAGGATATTAGCTTAGCTGTTTGTTCAGGCCCTAATAAACTGGCTAACTGTTTATACTGCGAATGCGACAACCCATCTGCCTCCGCGTTAAGGTCAGATACATTAATTGCAATGTTACGGAATAATTGTTTTTTTATAAAATCAGCAGCGTATTTTAATGCTGACACGCTACGGGGAACAGATATAACTTTTTCATGTATATCGAGTTCATCTAACGCTTTTGCTTCACTTGAAGGTGAGTAAGCAACAGAATGAAACTTATCTCTGTCAAAATAAAATAAATAAGCCGCTGGCGACCCTGCGTTCTCACAGCCAATATGATCAGCTAATGGGTCATTATTATTTTCTCTACATACTATCAGCCAAGCATCTACATCTGCAGCTTTTAATGCTTGTGGAAGTAGTTGACTGATTCTTTGTTTTCTTATTTCAGGCCAAGGCGAATTTTCTGCTTTTACCTCAGAATTACTTGCAAATAGAGTGAGTAAAGCCATGGTTGTTGCAAATTTTTGTATAGTCATATTTTTTCTTATTTTTGCTGTGGTTTAAATACGTTAGCACACTCAAATAAAACTATACATTTAACAAGATAAAAACGATTAAGATATATTCCTCCTCGCCATTCGTTGACTGTTTAACCACTCAACAACTACAATACAACATTGAAATTTTTATTATTATTTGAAGGCTCCTTCCATGGTTTTACCTGATAAATTTATATTCTCGATGAGTCGAGTATCTAAGGTTGTGCCACCTAAGCGCACTATCTTAAAAGATATTTCGTTGCACTTTTTCCCTGGCGCTAAAATTGGTGTGCTTGGTTTAAACGGTTCTGGTAAATCTACGTTACTACGTATTATGGCCGGTGTTGACCAAGATTTTGAAGGTGATGCACATCCTCAGCCTGGTACAAAAATTGGTTATTTACCGCAAGAGCCTGTTTTAGACGAAAACAAAACAGTTCGTGAGATTGTTGAAGAAGCTGTTGGCGAAGTTAAACACGCACTTAAACGTCTTGACGAAGTGTATAACGAATACGCTATGGAAGACGCTGACTTTGACGCACTTGCAAAAGAGCAAGGCGAGCTTGAAGCGGTTATTCAAGCGCACGATGGTCATAACATCGACAACGTTTTAGAACGCGCTGCTGACGCACTTCGCCTACCAGAATGGGATGCTAAAATTGAGCACCTTTCAGGTGGTGAGCGTCGTCGTGTTGCTATATGTCGATTATTGCTTGAAAAACCAGACATGCTTATTCTCGATGAACCAACTAACCACTTGGATGCTGAGTCGGTTGCATGGCTAGAGCGCTTCTTACACGATTACGAAGGGACTGTTGTGGCGGTAACGCATGACCGTTACTTCCTTGATAATGTAGCTGGTTGGATATTAGAGCTTGACCGTGGTGAAGGTATTCCATGGGAAGGTAACTATTCTTCTTGGCTTGAACAAAAAGATGCGCGCTTACAGCAAGAACAAAAATCTGAAAAAGCACGTCAAAAATCAATTGCACAAGAACTTGAATGGGTGCGTTCAAATCCTAAAGGTCGTCAAGCTAAGTCAAAAGCACGTATGGCTCAGTTTACTGAAATGCAGCAGTCTGATTACCAAAAACGTAACGAAACTAACGAAATGTTTATTCCACCTGGCCCGCGTTTAGGCGACCAAGTGCTTGAAGTAACTAATCTTCGTAAGAGTTTTGGCGATCGCGTTTTAATTGACGATTTAAGCTTTAGCATGCCAAAAGGTGCCATTGTGGGCATTATTGGTGCGAATGGCGCGGGTAAATCAACACTGTTTAAAATGATCAGTGGTGAGCAAAAACAAGACAGCGGTAGCATTACCGTTGGCGAAACTGTGCACCTTGCTACTGTTGATCAGTTCCGCGACGGTATGGACGAAAGCAAAACTGTTTTCCAAGAAATATCAGACGGTCAAGACGTACTAAAAATTGGTAACTTTGAGTTCCAAAGCCGTGCGTATGTAAGTCGCTTTAACTTTAAAGGTAACGATCAGCAAAAGTTTGTTAAAGACCTATCAGGTGGTGAGCGTAACCGTTTACACCTTGCTAAATTATTAAAAGCTGGCGGCAATGTGTTACTACTCGATGAGCCAACCAATGACTTGGACGTTGAAACACTACGCGCCCTGGAGAACGCTATTTTAGAGTTCCCTGGTTGTGTAATGTGTATCTCGCATGACCGTTGGTTCCTTGACCGTATTGCTACGCACATTTTAGATTACCGCGACGAAGGTCAAATTAACTTCTTTGATGGTAACTATACTGAATACGAAGAGTGGCTTAAAAAGACACTAGGTGCAGCAGCAACTGAACCTAAACGTATTAAGTACAAAAAAATTGGTTAATATTGACTGTAGCTGATTTATTTCAGTAACACTAAGCCCTGCATTTTTGCAGGGCTTTTTTATGCCACCAGCATTAAAGGAGTATATCTTTGCTAGCATGTAGTGAATTACCCGCTATGCTTAATTTATTATAAAAAACAATAAGGCCAAATTAAGTTATGCAAAATCGTCGTCAATTCTCTCGCGTTTTATTTTCAACCGATGCAGAGGTGATTTTTAATGATCACCAATACCCATGTAAATTAATCGATGTCTCTTTGCATGGCGCGCTAATTACTAAATGCGATGCATTTAGAGGCACGACTAATACCAATGCAACACTACGTTTTATGCTACCTCAAAGCGAAATAGAAATAAAAATGGAAGTGTTAGTATGCTATGTAGAAGCAGATCATATCGGTTTAAAATGCCACCATATTGATATAAACAGTATTACTTATTTAAAGCGGTTAATTGAGTTGAACTTATCGGATGACGAATTATTACATCGCGAACTCGCTATGTTGATTCACGACACACAACAATAGACTCATTTGGATTAGTTGATTACCATAGTGCAAACTTTTTAACTTGTGCAAACATGACTTTAAATCCACATTTACCTTTGGTGTATCATCCTAACTACTCGTTTAATTTTGATCCAAAGCATCGTTTTGCAATGAGCAAGTTTGCACATTTATATCAGCATGTTGCAGAGCTTGGTTTGATAAATAATAATCTGGTAGAGCCAATACTCGGCACGCCAGAGCCGCTTGAGCTAATACACTGCGAAAATTACATACACGACTTGTGGAATAATCGCCTAGATGAAAAGGCTATGCGTCGTATTGGCCTACCTTGGTCAAAAGAACTTATGGCGCGTACATTTACAGCCCCTCAAGGCACATTACAAACGGCTCGTTTAGCGCTAAAACATGGCATTGCGTGCCACCTAGCAGGCGGTACACACCATGCGCATAACGATTTTGGCTCAGGTTATTGCATGGTGAACGATCTTGCCTTTACCGCACAAACGTTAATTGAATCGGGTGAAGTAACTAACGTACTTATTTTTGATTTAGACGTGCACCAAGGTGATGGCACAGCCGCTATGTTGCAGCATCAAGCATATGCTTATACTTGCTCTATACATTGTGAAAAAAACTTCCCCTTTAGAAAGTCCGCTAGCGATTTAGACATTGGCTTGGCAAATAATATGAAAGACGATGAATACCTCGCTATAGTTGACGAAACCTTGAGTTATTTACTCAAAGAGCTAAACCCAAGCTTGGTACTTTACGATGCAGGCGTTGATATTTGGCAAGGTGATGGTTTAGGTAAATTAGATATAAGCTGGGATGGCATAGTTAAGCGCGACCATTTAGTACTAAAACGCTGCCTTGAGCATAATATACCCGTGGCTACAGTAATAGGCGGCGGCTACGATAAAGACCATCTTCGCCTAGCTAAACGCCACGCTATTGTTGTTGAGCAAGCAGCTAGCTTTTAGTTTGAAATAAAAATGTTAAATTCCCGTTCTTATTTAATATATAAAATAAAAAAGAACGTAATATGAAGCAACTACTTATTGCCATCGCACTAATTTTTATAAGCTTTACAAGCTATTCGCAAGAAGGAAGTCCGCAAGAAATATACCCTAAGTTACCTACATTAAATTTACAAATGGCAGATGGGTCAACACTCAACACTCAAGATTTATTAGGTCAACCTTACGTCTTACACTTTTGGGCAACTTGGTGTCCGTACTGTAAAAAGCTGCAGCCAGCACTTCAAAAAATTGATGATATGGGCTTAAAAGTTATTGCTGTTAGCTTTAAAGAAGATGACGATGCCACTCCCGCTAAAGCCCTTAGCGACAGAGGTTATACTTTTAAAACAGCAGTAAAAGCCGATGCAATAGCACAGCAATTAGGTATACGAGGCACTCCTACTACATTGTTTGTAAATAAAGAAGGCAATATAATTTGGCTGACTAATACGTCAAACCCAGAGGACGCAAACCTACATTTAAAGGCACGAACGTTATTGCACTCAACACCTGAACAATAATATAGAGCTAAGTATTTAGTTTAAAAATATAAGTAATATAAACTTTATACTACAATTTAAGCTCATAAATTAATTGAGATCATAATGCGCCTACTACTTACTTTATTACTAATTGTCATGTGTGGCTTTGCAATAGCGGAAGAAGAAAAATTAACACTCCCACCAGTCGATCCAGCTTACAATGCTGAACACCCTATGGTGTTGGTTAATCAAGGCTCTTCTATTATTGCAATAAATTTACCTACTTATAATTTACCCAATGATGTGCAAGTGGTTTATAAAATAGGAAACCCCGATGTTGCATTTTTAGGCTTTGTTAGAAATGCCGAGTTAATCACCGTAAAGCCACAAGCGTTTAATATTCAGCATTTAGTGCGTGGTGAGGAAATTACAATTACTGCTGATATTTATGAGGGTGATTATCAACAAGGTGGTCGTTTAATTTACTCAAAAAAAGAACTGGTCTTAGATAAGCAATTGTATGCCAGAGAACTAAAAGAGTTGAGTGAATCATCACAATGGCAAGACTACGACATGATCACACTAAACGGCACTGAGCGTATTTATATTCATAAAATTCAAAAAGCGCCGAGCTATAACCATCTTATTTTTGTCGATTTAGTGAATGCGTGTATGCAAAAGCTTCGTACCTCAAAACGTGTCCCAGCTGAAAATGAGCTTACCTATAAATTTATTAACTGCGGTACCCTTAAACCGCTGTATTACAATGCTGATGATTTTAATAAATAGTCATTTATATTCAGCTATTAATTTGAGCCCTTGTTTCATTGCCTCTGTTGATTGTCCTGCAAAGCCTAAGCGAACATAACTATATTGCTTAGGCATCAAACTTCTCACTGAATCAGAAAAGTAAAACTCAGATTCTGCTTGTAAATATACGCTTTTACTTTGCATCGCTTGTTTTATATTACTCGTATTTTTATTTAAGTTAACCCACATTGCCATGCCACCATCTGGCTTTTTATATTCTATTGGCGAGCCTTGTGCTTGCAGTAACGCTAACGTATTGTCCATTGCTTCATAACGTTGTTTATAGTGTTTAGTCATGCGCTTTAAGTGTCGCTCAAATCCACCTTCTTGCATAAAGTGCGCAACGGCTAGCTGCATAACCACATCATTTTTATGATTCATTAACTGCTTCCATGCGGTTAACTGTGCTAATACTTCAGGGGCTGCGCAAATGTAGCCAATTCTAGCGCCTGAAAACATGATTTTAGAAAATGTAGATAAGTAAATAATAATCCCAGCGGGATCGTCCCCAGCCATAGGTTGTAATGGCTGACAGCGATAATGAAATTCGTGATCGTAATCATCCTCTATAATCATTACGCCATACTCATAACATAATTGATAAATTTGCATGCGCCGTGTAGGCGAAAGCGTAACGGTAGTTGGGTATTGATGTAGCGGGGTTAAGTACAGCATTTTTATTGGATATCGTTTAAGTTGCGCTTTTAAATCATCAACACATAAACCACATTCATCTTGTTTTATATCTATTAATTGCGCGCCACAAGCAGCAAACGTTTTACGTGCTGGCGGGTAGCCTAAAGTCTCAACAGCTACGAAGTCATCTTTACTTATAAATGCCTTTGAAATTAAAAATAAAGCTTCTTGTGAGCCATTACATACAAGTAAGTCTAATACTTTTAAATTTCTAGTTTTATGTAAGTAATCACCTATCTGAATTTTTAGCTCACTCACTCCAGCTATATCGCCATAATGAAGTTTACTGGTATCTAAATGATTAAATATATGACTTACAGAGCGTTTAAATTCTTTATAGGGAAAGCTATTTAAATCAGGAAGTCCACCTGCGAAATTATATACGTAGTCTTTTAAATTCATTGCCGGAACAGGCACGGCTAACTCTGTAGCAAATTTATAAGGTTTTGGTGTAAAAGCTGGTGTGCGCTTTGAATTAACACTGCTTTGAATTGGCAGTGTTTGGGTTACGCTATACCCCGATCGTTCATGCGACTCTAGCCATCCTTCGGCTACTAATAACTGCAGTGCATTCATTATTGTATGGCGATTTAACTTATATATTTGCGCCATTAATCGAGCAGAGCTGAGCTTTGTGCCTGGTGCAATATCCCCCTTTACAATTGAACCGCGCAGAGCATCCGCAACTTGTAGGTACTTAGCTTGATTTTGGTTATTAAATTTAATATTAACCGGTTGCATGTTATTCCCTTAAAACTGGTATAGCTAAAAATACAATTCTGGTTGTTTTTACTAAGCCAAATAAGCGTACATTTGTTGCTCGTAAATAGCAAAGCTTAGAGGCAACATGTTTACTCAAAAAATACGTAAAACAAATAAAGTCGTATTAGAGCCATTAAATCATGAGCATTTAGAAGGCCTGTATAAAGCAGGGCAACATCCAAAAATATGGGAATGGGTATTAAGCAACTATACAAAAACACCTGAACTGTTAAAGGAATGGTTTACTACAAGTGCACAATTTAATGAACAAGAACAAATTGTATTTGCGATTATAGACGTAGCCAGCAAAGAGATTGTAGGCACTTCGCGGTTATTTAGATTAGATACACATAACTTAAGTGCTGAAATTGGTCATACATTTATATCAGATAACTGGCAGCGAACTTATATCAATACGCACAGTAAATATTTACTGCTTAGCTACGCTTTTGATGTATTGGGGTTAGTGCGAATAACATTTAATACTCACAAACAAAATCAAAAATCTCGAAATGCAATTACTCGCCTAGGAGCCCGATTTGAAGGTATAGCTTATAAAGACAGACTCCTTAGTAATGGGAGTTACAGAAGCACTGCAAAATTTAGCATTATTGACGAGCATTGGCAGAGTATTAAATTACAGTTAGAGGAGAAGCTTTAATGTACCCACCTACACATTTTCAAGAACATAATATTAAGCAGCTACACGCTTTAGTAAAACAATTTCCGCTTGCGACTATTTTAATGCCTAATGATAAAAGTGACTCGAGCAACTTAAATAATGTGTGCCAAATGCCTGTATTATTTGATGAAGATCGTAATATTTTCATTGCCCATGTAGCAAAGCACAACCCACTAGCTCAACTTAATACAAAGCCAGTAAAGTTATTATTTAACGGCGATAACTGTTATTTATCGCCCTCTTATAGCAATAATAAAACACTACCAAGTTGGCTTTATTCATCAGTACAAGTAACTGCAAATATAAATATTATTGAAAGCGATAATGAAAAAGATAAAATAATGCAGCAACTAACGAGCCATTTTGAGCAAGGTTTTACGCCAATGTGGAGCATTAATGATTTACCAAAAAATCACCGAGAAGCAATGTACCAACAGCTTAGTTTTATTGAGATCACTCCTACTCATTGGCAAGGAAACTTTAAATTAAGCCAAAATAAACCTACCGAAGTAAGATCTATCATAAAGCACAATTTAACACTTATAAATAAACATACGATTGCGGCACTATTTTAAAATATTGAGATATAAAAATGAGAATCTTTTGTTCAATATAAGATCAGTAAAATTGAGTTAAACTTTTTCGCGTGTTTTGTTAAAAAAATAACACTATAAATACAGTTAATTAAGAGGTAAAAAATTTAGGATTACTATATAAATGCTTTATATGAGCAAATAATTAGATGTAAGTAATAAACGGAGGAAATACTGGGCACAAATAAAAACAGCCCAAATTCAGTCACCACCGAACTTGAGTTGCCTTTCACACTGACAACATCTTCACACACAATATAAAGATTTTTGGTTTACATTACGTGGCATTGAAAGAGAATAAAAACAACTCAAATTCAGTCACCACCGAACTT
>NZ_BADT01000084.1 GCF_000239855.1 Pseudoalteromonas sp. BSi20652
ATTGTGTGTATTTTGCTATTGTATTGTTTAGGTTAGCTTTGTGGCTTATAAAACCTGTTTTGAAGTTGATCAGCTTAGTACATGTTAGTCGGGTATTTCATTCAAATAAAACTCCATAAATAAAACCATAAATACGACTCATGATGAGTTCAGTTATTATGGCTAATAATTTACCTGTATAAGTTATTTAAATATCAAGGATAGAAAAGTGAAAGTACTTAAGTGGATTGCAATTGGAATAGCTACTTTATTAATTATAGGCTTACTAATTCCCGAAAAAATAATGATTCCGGTACAAGGTGCCACAAGTAAAGATTGGAACCATAACACATTTTGGTACGAGCCTTGGGGTAGGTCGGGTGTGCACAAAGGAATTGATATTTTTGGTATAAAGAACACTCCTGTAGTTGCCTCAACAAGCGGTGTTGTTATATTTGCTGGTGAGTTAACCCTAGGTGGTAAGGTGGTTGCAATACTTGGGCCTAAATGGCGCGTGCATTATTTTGCACATTTAAATGACTACTCGGTAAGTACAGGTGATGTAGTTAGCATAAACAGTCAAATTGGTTTACTTGGCGATACCGGAAATGCTGCGGGGAAACAGCCACATGTGCATTATTCTATTTTATCGTTAGTGCCCATGCCGTGGCTTTTTACAACGCAAAACCAAGGCTGGAAAAAGATGTTTTTTTTGAGCCCACATAAAAAATTAACGATTAAGTAACCATTGTATTTACTATAAATGACCTTTTTAATTTAGCTGTTAATCCCTTATAAAATGGGCTTAACAGCTTTAAAGTAATAAATTTTAATTGTTAATAATGATTTGTTCGTTATTGCATTGCTACTGCGAGCTGGTGGTATAAACCAATACCAACAATCACATTAAACGGAAAAGTTACACCGAGTGAGCTCAGCATAGCAAGACCAATATCGGCTTTTGGAATTGCCGCTTTTATTGCAGCGGGTGCGGCTATGTAAGAGGCGCTGGCGACTAAGCTGCCCAATATAACGACCGAGCCTAATTCTAAATTTAAAAATGTGCCTACTGCTGTGCCAATCGTGCCTAAAAACAGCGGGGTGACAATAGCAAATACCGCTAGTTTCCAGTGTTTCCAGGGGATAGGACGAAGAGTTTGCGCGGCTACTAAACCCATTTCTAGTAAAAATAATGCAAGTACAACTTTAAAGCTACTTGTTAAAAGGCTGGTTACTTGGCTACCTTGCACTGTGCCGTACATCATACCTATTACTACACCGCCAACGAGTAAAATCACACTTTTGTTCGTGAGTGTTTCGTGCCAAAGCGCTTTTAACGACAGCGCACTGTTTTGGCTGTTTTCTTTATCAAGCTTTCGGTAAAGCAATAAACCAACAATTATGGCGGGCAGCTCTAGCATCACTAAATATAGGGTTACTTCTGCGCCCACAACTAACTTAGCTGACTCAGCATAGGCGAGCGCAACAGCAAATGTACCCGCACTCACTGAGCCGTAATGTGCGGCAATACTGGCGCTATTAGCAACAGAGAGTTTAATCACGTATTTTAAAATAGGGTAAAGCATCAGTGGTATAAGTGCGCCAAGCAGCATTACCGACCCCATTTCGGGCAGTAGTTGCCAGCTTAAGTTGCCATGGAGCACCATACCGCCTTTTAAGCCGATGGTTAACATGAGCAATAAACTTAATGTGTCGTAGGTGGCTTTTGGAATGGCCAAGTCAGAGCGTAAAATACCTGCTACTAATCCTAAAATAAAAAACATAACAACAATATCTGGCACTGGCTTTCCTTACTAGGTGGTAAATTAAGTGGCGCTATTGTAAATAAAACTTAGTATAGTAAATAATAAAATAAACACGAGCTAGGTATAGGTATTTATCTATAGGTTGTTTTTAAGTAGCTATTATTAGATAAAGATTATGAGGTAGGTATGGATTTACGACATATATCGTTTAGGTTGCTTGAAGTATTTATGAGCGTGGTTAAAACGGGTTCAATAAGCGAAACAGCAAGGCGCTTACACCTAACGCAGCCTACGGTGTCGCTACAAATAAAACGACTACAAGAAGCGGTAGGCGAGCCATTACTTCTTATACAACAGCAAAAGCTACACGTGACCGATGCGGGGCTTGAGCTATTTAAAACATGCCAACAGGTGTTTGGACATTTTGACGATTACCAAGATTTTTTAACCGAGCTTAATGGCGGATCGCGCGGCCGTTGTAAAATTGCCATGGTTAATACGGCGCAATATATTTTACCAAAACTGCTTGGCCCCTATAGTAATTTACATCCCCATGTTGAACTCCCGCTTGAGATTGGTAACAGGGCTGAGGTGCTTGATAGATTTGAGCGAGGAGAGGACGACATTTATGTATTTAGTCACCCGCCGTCGCTTGAACACGCACAAGCTGCGCGCTTTTTGCATAATCCACTGGAATTTATAGTGCCGCTAAACCACCCGTTAGCTCACGTAAAAGCCGTTAAATTAACTGATTTAATGCAGTATCGCTTTTTACTACGAGAAAATGGCTCAGCAACACGTATGTTATTTGAAAGCGAGTTACAAAGCCGAGGCTTAGTGCTAAGCGATAGCGTGCAAATGGCGAGTAATGAAGCAATACGCGTCGCGGTTGCATCGGGGATGGGTATTGCGGTTTTATCACGCCATGTACTTGCAACAGACGATACTAGTTTTAAAGTTTTAAATGTAACCGATACCCATTTGGCGAGTCATTGGTATTTTGTAATGCGAACAGATAGGCACATATCGCATGCTGCACGTAACTTTTTAAAGTTTGCGCAGCAGCACGTGGAGCAATATTTAGATACGCAGTGGGTACGTAACGAGTTACATAACTTAAATCTAGATTAATCTTAAATTTTATTAATTAATGTCGGGTGTTGAGTCTCTTAAAATAAGCTTTGGCTGAAACACGTGCTTTATTGTTATGCCGCTTTTTTTATAAATATCTTTAAGTACTAAGTTAGCCGCAGCTCGGCCCATTTCGGGAACTGGGTTATCTATTGTAGTCAGTGTTGGGTAGAGGTAATTGGTAAAAATTACGTTATCGAACCCAATAATAGCTAAATCTTTTGGTAGGTTAAAACCGTGTTCGCGAGCGTATTTCATGGCACCCGATGCCATTTCATCATTGGCACATACAAGGGCGGTTATTTGCGCTTTATTTTGAATAAAATGCCTTAATCCGTCGCTGCCGCCGGTTTCTTTAAAGTCGCCAATGTAAAATAGGTTTTCGTCAAAGGTTAGGTTGTATTCTGCCAGAGCTTGTTTGTGACCTTTTAAACGATTTGACGCATCTTCTTTAAACTGCGGGCCTGCTATGTACGCAATGTTTTTATGGCCTTTGTTGATCATGGCTTTAGTGGCTAAGTAGCCGCCCATTACGTTGTCGAGGCTAATGCAGTTTTCTTCAATTTCTTTAACGTAGCGGCTCATTAAGTAAATAGGGGTTTTGCCTTTACTTAACTCAATTAAGTACTCGTTTGATACTGCTTCTACGTGGGCAATAATAGCGTCGCAATTACGGCCTATTAAAAACTCAAAGCCGCTTTTTTCTTTTTTCTCGTCACTGTGCCCAGGGGTAATAATAACGTGTTTACCGGCAATACGAAGGTGCTCTTCAATGGCTGACATCATTTGACCAAAAAACGGACCATCCAACTCAGAAACTAAAATACCGACGCTGTTTGTAGTGCTAGACGCCAAAGAGCGTGCGATAGAACTTGGCTGATAGCCTAGCTCTTTCATTGCTTCTAATACCTTTTTTTTAGTTTTTTTGCTTACGTAGTCGTTGTCGTTAAGCACCCTTGAAACAGTTGATAAAGACACACCTGCCATTTCTGATACTTGATAAATTGTCGCCATTGATGTCCTAGCTTATATGTGTTTTTACTCGCGCTTTATAAAAATATAAAGCGCGAAGGGTCATTAAAAGTTAATTTACACATTACTGCGTCTAATTGCTAAGTCTTCTGTTATTTTTTGCGTCATCGCTGAGGTAAGCGGATAAATAAGCATCAATGCGGCGCCTAAAAAAGCAAATGCGGCAGGTATCCAGCTCATAAGTAACTGCATACCAGGTAGGGCTTGCGTAATTGTTAGCTCATCCATACCGTTATAGCCGTAGCCTGCAAGTACCACTAATACTAATGCACCTGCAAAACCACCACCGGTTTTTTGCACAAATGTACCCGCAGAATAAATAAGGCCTGTAGCGCGGCGTTTGTTTTTCCACTCTGAATAATCGGCTGAATCACCAAGCATACTAAAAAATAATGTTGGCATCATCGCGGCAAAAAATTCAGCAGCGCAACCAAAGGTAAATACAGCAACCAGGTTATCGCTAGGCACCCAGTAAAATGCAGTAGTGAGTATGCCGCTTAGCATTAATGATGCAATAAATAGGTTTCGTTTACCCATCATTTCGGCCAGTTTACCTGTGGCAAGTGCGCCTAATATAGATACAACCAACAAGGCAATAAAGTATTGCCCAGCCATAAGTTCATTGGCTACATGGTACTTAAAGTAGTACGCAATTACACCGTATTTTATGCCATTAAACATCATGGTTAAAAAACCAATGCCGAGTAATACCAACCAAGGTTTGTTGGTCAGAAGATCAACCATGTCGCGCTGTGATCCTGTTAAGCTTTGCTTATCTTTATTGAGCAATTTTTTAATAACGAATGTCATTGTGGCCATAACAAGGGCAAAAAATACCCCGCTGTATAAATCGCGGTAATAAAAAAACAGGGTAGTAGCAAGCAAAGGTAGGATTATAAATGGCAGGCTTTTGGTTAAATCAAACAACTCTGATTTTAAATTGCCTTCATTTGAGGCGTGCGGTGTTACACGCTCTTTGGTGGTCGCAAACGTTATAATCATTAAAATAATAAGTAAGCTGGCAAATAAGTACATAGTAAGCTGATAGCCTTTGGCATCGTCGCCGCCACCAAAAAAAGCTACTAGCTCAGGTAAAAAACCCATAACCAATAAACCACCAGTAAACGCACCTGCAAACCTAAAACCAGAGAGCTTTGTGCGCTCTGTATCGTCTGGTGTCATTACGCCCATAAGTGCCGAGTAGGGCACGTTACTTACGGTGTAAGCAAGTGTTAAACCAATGTAGGTTACGTAGGCATAAATAAGTTTGTTGGTGGTGCTAAAGTCGGGTGTAGTAAAGCACAACACCATAAACAAGCCCAAAAACGGTGCCGAATAGAGTATCCACGGGCGAAATTTACCAAAGCGCGACTGCGTTCTGTCGGCAATCATACCCATAATAATATCGGTTACGCCATCAGATAGCCTTACCACTAAAAACAACATGGCAGCGGCGGCTGCCGATATGCCAAATGTATCGGTGTAAAACACCGCTAAATAAGCAAGCGCGCCGCGCCATACTAAGTTAGCGCCGGCATCGCCCATGGCGTAACCGACTTTTTCGTATAAAGGGAGTTTGTTCACAGTGTGTGTTCTTATTGTTATAAGCCGATAAATTATCGGCTTGTTATTAGTTTACTGTACGCTTTACCGCTGGCTTTAACAGTTCGTTTTTGTGTGTTGTAGTCTACGTGTACTATGCCAAAACGTTTTAAATATCCTTCAGCCCATTCAAAGTTATCCATGAGGCTCCACGCAAAGTAACCATCTACTTTAACGCCTTGCTCTGCTGCGTTATGCAGGGCATTTAAATGCTCGTGGTAATATTCAATACGGTCGATATCTTTTACTTCACCGTCTTTAAATTCGTCAGCCATGGCTGCACCGTTTTCGGTAATATAAATGGGCGGTAGGGTGTATTTTTCGTTTAACGATACAAGTAATTCTGTAAGCGCTTTAGGGTAAATTTCCCAGCCAATATCAGTCATTGGTGCTTTATGTGGCAGCTCATGGTAAAAGTCGGTTTCACTTGCTTGATAATGCATGCGGGTATAAAAGTTAACCCCTAAATAATCCAGCGGTTGCGCAATTATTTCCATGTCGTCCTCTAAAATATCAGGGCGGTGGGCTTCAGGTAACTGCTTAATAATATCAGGGTATTGCCCCTGCATTATTGGTTTTATGTACCACTGATTTATATAATCGTCAGCAAATGCTGTGGCTTTTAAATCGTCTTCACTTTGGGTAACGGAGTAACAAGGCGTAAAGTTAAGAACAATCCCGTTTAGCGTATTTGGGCTATTTTTAGCAAGTACTTGCATAGCCAAACCGTGACCCAGTAATAAGTGGTGCGCGGCTTTACGACCAAATTCGCGACCTACAATGCCAGGCGCATGTACGCCAATTTCGTAACCTAAGTAAGAGCTACAAAACGGCTCGTTTAAGGTGGCGTAAGAGTGCACACGATCCCCAAAAGCTTTGGTAATTAAATCTGCGTAATGCGCAAATTCGTAAGCGGTGTTACGGTTTAGCCAGCCACCCTCGTCTTCAATATGTTGTGGTAAATCCCAGTGGTACAGCGTTACAAAAGCTTTAATGTTACGGCGTTTTAATTCATCTAAAATGTCGGTATAAAACTTAACGCCTGTCGGGTTTAAGTGGCCGCTTTTAGTCATTACGCGAGGCCATGAAATCGAAAGTCTGTAAGCGTCTACACCTAATGACTCAATTAAGTTTATATCGCTTTTCCAGCGAGTGAAGTGATCGCAGGCTACATCGCCATTTGAATTATCGACTATTTTGCCTTCTTTACTGCAAAAGGTATCCCAAATACATGGCAAGCGATCAGTTACGCCGCCTTCAATTTGAAATGAGGCCGTAGCTACACCATAAGTAAAATTTTTGGCTAAAAGTGGTGAGCCACTAGGTAAAGATAATTGTTTCATTAAGAGAAAACCTCTGTTTTTTTTGTAGTAAATTTTGCTTTTATTTATAGTTTATAAATCTCATTGTTGGAAGCGCTTCCATATATAATTTGATTAATCACTACGGATGGTATTTAATAACTTTAAGGAAGCGCTTCCATAATTAGGTTAGTGGCTATTGTTAAGCAGGTCAATAGTTAAATTTAAATAACAAATAGGCGCTTCACAAAAACACACTGACACAACACAGGGCTATAAAAATAGAAAAAAAGCTTAAACACTAATAGGTTACACATGCTCCCCATTTTAATAGGGGGGTTATGCGTTTTAAGTGCGTGTAATAAACAAGAGGTTAACGCTAATAATAGCCAAGGCGCCGTAGCCAAAAAAGCTGATTATGAACAAGGTGATTTATCACTTTGGCCAACGCTCAAAAGTAAGGTAGTTAAAACGCCTGAAATTGAAAATACGATTGCACAGTATTTAAAAACAATGACGCTTGAACAAAAAGTAGCGCAGATGATCCAACCTGAAATTCGCGATATTAGTGTTGAAGATATGCGTAAATATGGTTTTGGTTCGTATTTAAATGGGGGTGGCTCGTTCCCGAATGCTAATAAGCATGCAACGCCTGCCGATTGGATAGCGCTTGCTGAAAGTATGTATCAGGCCTCGGTTGATGACTCGATTGATGGCAGTAAAATTCCGACTATGTGGGGCACTGACGCAGTACATGGTCATAATAATGTGATTGGGGCGACGTTATTCCCGCACAATATTGGTTTAGGTGCTGCTAATAACCCCGCATTAATTGAGCGAATTGCAGCGGCTACGGCAAAAGAGGTCATGGCAACAGGCATAGATTGGGTGTTTGCACCGACTGTTGCGGTTGTGCGCGATGACCGATGGGGCAGAACGTACGAAGGCTACTCAGAAGATTCAAGCATAGTGCGTGCGTATTCAGCCGCAATTGTAAATGGATTGCAAGGTAAAGCCGATGGGGACTTTTTAAGTGATAAACGCGTAATTAGTACCGTTAAGCACTTTTTAGGCGATGGCGGCACTGTAGATGGTGACGATCAAGGCGACAATATTGATAGCGAAGAGGTGTTATATAATATTCATGCCCAAGGTTATATAGGTGGCTTAACCGCAGGTAGCCAGTCTGTTATGGCATCGTTTAATAGCTGGAATGGTAAAAAAATCACGGCAATAAATACTTACTTACCGATGTACTCAAAACCAAAATGGGTTTTGATGGCTTTGTTGTAGGTGATTGGAACGGACACGGACAAGTTGCAGGTTGTACAAACGAAAGTTGCCCGCAGGCTGTTAATGCAGGGCTTGATATTTTTATGGTACCAACAGGTGCTTGGAAGCCACTTTATGAAAATACAATTAAACAAGTAAAAGCGGGCACAATAACAATGGCGCGAATAGATGACGCCGTGGCACGTATTTTACGCGTTAAATTACGTGCAGGTTTATTTGATAAACCAAGCCCCGCAAATCGAAAATATTCAGGTAAATTAGAACTAATAGGTGCGGCTGCGCATCGTGATATTGCCCGCCAAGCGGTACAAGAGTCGTTAGTACTGCTTAAAAACAACAACCATATATTACCAATTAACCCATCAAGCAATATACTGATTGCAGGCGATGCGGCCGATAACATAGGCAAGCAATCGGGCGGTTGGAGTATTACGTGGCAGGGAACTAATAATCAAAATGCAGATTTTCCCGGAGCAACGTCTATTTATACGGGGCTAAAAACGCAAATAGAGGCTGCTGGCGGTAACGCTATTTTAAGCCCAACGGGTGAATTTAATACCAAACCCGATGTAGCCATTGTTGTATTTGGTGAAGAACCATACGCAGAGGGGCATGGCGATAAAGATAACCTTGAGTTTGAACGTAACAATAAACGCTCTCTTAAAATATTAAAAACATTAAAGCAGCAAAATATACCGGTTGTTTCTGTGTTTATATCGGGTAGACCAATGTGGGTTAACAGCGAGCTAAACGCGTCAGATGCATTTGTAGCAGCATGGCTTCCTGGCACACAAGGACAAGGTATTGCAGATGTTTTATTAGCGGATGCAAGTGGTCAGGTACAATACGACTTTAAAGGTAAATTGTCGTTCTCGTGGCCTAAATCGCCACTACAAACCGCAGTAAATAAGGGCGATGCTGATTACTCACCATTACTACCGTATGGCTTTGGCTTAACGTATAAAGATGAAAGTACGCTTGGCAATAATCTAAATGAAGACTCAGGTGTTGATATTAGTAACCTTGCGCCGCTATCTATATTTAATGGCAGTTTTAAAACACCGTGGCGTTTGTTTTTAAATTCAAACAGTGAGCAGCACCAAGTAGCAAGTAACAGTGTAAAGCTCGGCGGCATTACTTATCGCACTGAAGACAAAGCGATTCAAGAAGATGCGATGCAATTTTATTTTGATGGTACTGCAGCCAACTACATTGAAATCAATAGTAACTTTACCGAAGACAAAGTGGCCTACATTGAAGCAAATTCGGCCCTTAGCTTTAGCTATAAAGTAAACCAAATACCTAGCTCACAAACATACCTTGCAATGAAGTGCGAACAAGGTTGTGGTGGCGAGCTTGATATTACCAGTGATCTTGAAAATGCTGATTTAAATACATGGCAAACCATGAGTATAGATTTAACGTGTTTTGCTAAAAAGGGCGTTGATTTTGCCAGAGTAACCAGCCCTTTTATTATTAAAACGGCAGGAGAGCTTAACGTTTCAGTTGCAGATATTAGCTTTGAACCACAAAGCGCTAAAAGCGCCGTGGTTAAGTGTGAATAATAAAACGTAAAAGTTGTTGTGTGTACCCAAAGCCCTGAGGGCGTGTTGATCTTTGTGGATTGAAATTTGTTCAATCTAGGGGCAATTTAATCGCGGCGAGAGGTTTGTAACCTAGTGGGCTAAGTAAAAACCGAGCAACAAAGAGTAAATTGCCCCTAGGCAGAACCCTACGGGCAGCGCATGTTTGGCATTTATGCTACGTTATCGCCTATTTATGGGGAATAACCACACTACATAGGCTCTGCCTTGGCTAAAAACCAAACATACTGCTGCAAATTCAACCACCAAAGAACAACACGCCCTAATAAGGGCTTTTTTATGCTGGGCAATACTGCTTTAAAAATTCATGGTGGGGTGGTAATTGGCTGACGCGTTGCTCTATTTGTTGCTTAATACCGTGTAAAAAACGGGTGAGTTCTTCATCGCTCATCATGCTGGCTATTAAGTGATGTTGATTAGGCTCAATACCCTGACCAAGCATAACTTGCACCCACGAGTCGACTCTAAAAATGTCGCCATCGTCTAAAAATACACGGCCGGTTTGTTTAAACAAATCAATTTTATGCTGAAGTGTTTTTGGCACCTCCATCTCACTACAGTGTTGCCAAAATTCGCTGTCATCACGATTAGTTACTTTGTAGTGCAGCACAATAAAGTCGCGAATATTTTCAATTTCGCTTTTAAGTTGTTTGTTGTATTCGTCAATGGCGTGATTGGTAATGCCATTAAACGGAAATAAACGCATAAAGCGAATAATACCCGACATAATTAAGTGAATGCTGGTGGACTCAAGTGGCTCTACAAAACCGCTGGCAAGGCCAAGCGCTAGGCAGTTTTTGTTCCAGCCTTTTAAGCGCCGCCCTGTTTTAAATTTAATAATACGGGGTTCTGTAAGCGGCTCACCTTCAATGTTATTTAATAAGAGCGCTTTGGCTTGTTCGTCGTCCATATATTGGCTGCAATAAACTAACCCGTTGCCGACACGGTTTTGCAGCGGTATACGCCATTGCCAGCCGCTTTTGTGGGCAATAGAGCGGGTAAGTGGCAATACGGTCTCGCTGGTTGATTTTGTTTGCACCGCAATGGCGCTGTTACACGGTAGTAAATGCGACCAGTCTTCGTAGCCAGTATGCAATGCTTGCTCTATTAATAAGCCTCTAAAGCCGCTGCAATCAATAAAAAAGTCGCCGTTAATATACTCGCCACTATTTAAAGTAAGTGATTCTATATGGCCTGTTTTAGGGTTTTTACTACTTTTTGTATTTTACCTTCAACGCGTTTTACACCTAATGGCTCTGAAAATTCACGTAAAAACTGCGCGTAACGCGTGGCATCCATATGGTAGGCATAGTTAATAGGGTTTTGCTGATTAAACGCAAATTTACCGCTTTTAGCCGCTTGCAGCTCGTAGCAGTAATCGCCAAATGGGTTGTTTATTCCTAAAGTTTTACCTTGCAGCCAAAAGTGATGAAATTCACCCGCCCAACATTCTTTGCCCGTTGCGCCAAATGAGTGAATATAATGCGTGTTTTCATCGCCCCAGTTTTCAAAGCTAATACCTAGTTTAAAACTAGCTTGAGTGGCTTTCATAAATGCTTGCTCGTTTATACCCAGCAATTTATGAAATGTACGAATAGGCGGAATTGTTGCCTAACCAACACCTACAGTGCCAATATCGTCAGATTCAACAAGGGTTATGTTTATATTGTTACCAACTAGTTTAGCAAGTGCTGCTGCGGCCATCCAACCTGCGGTGCCGCCTCCAGCAATTACTACGTTTTTAACAGCATTTGTTTTAGTCATTATGTGGCTGCCCATTATTTGATAAAAGGTGATTTAAAAGCGCTCGATTACTTGGCAGTCCATTTAAACACTGCGCTATTTTTTCGCGATTTTGCTGATAATAGTAATCCCCAGCACGTGGGTCGTTAAATGTATTTTGTGCAGATACTGTTTGTGTATTAAAGCCCATGCCATATAAAACGTATTGATAACTGCTTGATGAAAACACTTCTTCGTTTTCAATAAAATCAAAGCGGCTAGGGGGCTGAAATTGCCAAAGTTTAAGTAAGTTTTGCAGGCGCTCGGGTGCGGTATTTAAATTACTAATATCTTGCCAATAAGGAGTGTCGTCGCGCTCGCTTAGCACATAATGAAGTTTTAAAAATTCAATAACACGCTGCCAACGCGTGCTAAAACGGTCATTAAAACGCGTTTTAAGCTGGCTCATGTGGATGCGGTTTTGCGGTAGTTGCTCGCTTATCATGCTAATTGAAAGTTCAACCATGGCAAGTGCTGACGCTTCAAGTGGCTCTAAAAAGCCAGCTGACATACCTACAGCAACACAGTTTTTAATCCAAAATTTTTGCCTGTAACCAGGGCTGAATTTTAATACGCGGTAGTTAAGTTGCCCTGCTTGTTGCTCACTGGTACTTTTAGCTATGTAGCTTTTTAGTGTATTTGTTGCGCTTTCATCACTTTGATAATTACTACTAAATACATAACCTGTGCCACGGCGTGTTGGCAGGGCTATATCCCAAATCCAACCGTTACTTTGTGCTGTAGATAGCGTAGCAGAGGCAATTGGCTGATCGGTGTGTGCATTAGGTATTTGCGCCGCAACAGCGCTGTTATTAAATAAAATATGATCTTGCGCTATAAACTCACTATTAAAATGCTCACCAATTAAACGAGCACGAGAGCCTGAGCAATCTATAAATAAATCACCTTTTATATCGCCCTTATTATTTGTTTTTAATGCGGCAATATAGCCATGCTCGTCGTTAAAAACGTGGCTTACATCGTCAGTAATATGCGTAACATTTAGATTTTTAACACAGTGATTTTTTAAAAAATCAGCAAACTTACCCGCATCTAAATGATAGCCATAGTTGGTGACTGCTGCATATTCAGGTGTTTGTAATTGCTTTGGTGCAAGTGCTGCTTGGCATACAAAGCTTTGCATATTAACAACGTCGGCAAATTTTTGATCAGGTGCAATACGTTGCCAACTGGCGTGTAAATTAGTGTGCTCGTAGCCTTGTGGATTCATAAAAGGGTGGTAGTAGTTTTCTCCCTCGCTGAGGTTGCGCCAATTTATAAATTTAGAACCTTGCTTAAATGATGCGTCGCACTGGGTTATAAAATCACTTTCTTTAATGCCAATGCGCTGTAGCGTGTTACGCATTGACGGCCACGTGCCTTCGCCCACGCCCAATATAGGCACGTTTGCCGACTCGACTAACGTTATATTAAGGTGCGGGTGTTCGGCGGCTAATAAGCCTGCGCTTAGCCAGCCGGCAGTGCCACCACCTAAAACGACTATTTTTGTTATTGGTTTGGTCATAACTTAACACCCTAAAATTGATAACAATTAAACTAGCATTATTATTCTTATAAATAACCTGTACTGAGCTTAAATACAAAAAAGCCGCTAGTAAAAACTAACGGCTTTACTTTGTAGTACCTTTAGAAGTTGTAACGCATACCAATATTGTAACGTGCGCCTAGCTGTTGTAGGTTCCACAATTGTACTGACGTGCGGCCATGTTCGCGGCTGTTTTGTTCAGTTATATTAAGGCCTTCAACAAAAACGAAAGTTGTTCGCTGTAGTTGTACGCAACATTAAAGTCGATTTGATAATATTCTTCAGTAAAGCCTGGCTCATTTACGTACCGAGCTGCGCTATTTAAAAACTTATCACGCCAGTTGTAAGCAATACGTGCTTGGAAATCATCGTTTTCGTACATTGCAATAAAGTTAGCTGTATCGCTTAAACCCACTAATGCAAATTGTGTAGTGGTAGGGCTGGCGTTTACATCAAAGTCTATGTCGCCATTTACGGTGGTGTAGTTTGCTTGCACACCAAAGCCGCTTTCACCAAAAAAGTGCTGAAAGGCAATTTCAAAACCATCAATGGTGGCATTTTTATTGTTGGTAGGTACTTGCGCTGTAAATTCTAGTAATGGATCATCGCTGTTAGCAATGACATCGTAAGCGGCTTCAAACTCTTCGTATGTCATAGAGTCAAAATCAACGTTGTTTTCTGTTGCGGCCACCATTTGAAATAAGTTTGAATCGGTTAAGGCAAGTCCGCGAGATTCTAGCTCAGCAATGGCAGCTTGAGCGCGAGGGCCCGCTGTTGCATCGCGTAATCCGTAGTAGTTTTGTGTCATGGGTGTTAAACCAATGAAGTTTTCGATGTCTTTAGTGTAGTAACCTACCGACACATAACTTGTTTCTGCAAAGTACCATTCAGCCGATACATCAATGTTATCTGACTCAAGCGGCACTAAACCAGGATTACCCGTTGATGCTGTAGCCGGTGATGAACCCGCTAAAAGAGTAGGGGCACCTGGTACACCCACCGTTGCTGCTGAACTTAAGTTGTCGTAAGTTGGTCGAGCAATTGTTGTGCTGTAAGAAAAACGTGCTTTTACGTTTTCGATTACTTCTATGTCAAAGTCAAAGCTTGGTAAAAAGTGATCGTAGCTAGATTTAAGCGTGAAATCTTCTTTATCTGAGCCAAAACGAACGTTAAAGTCGTTATTACCTTCCCACGCTACTGCGTTAGGTAAATCGATATTAGCCGTTGAGGTAATGTCGGTAGACTCTTGGCGCGCGCCAATTACGATGTTGTATGGCATATCGCCAATGTAGCCGTTGTAAGTAAATTGCACAAACGCAGCGGTTATATCTTCTTCAATGGTGCGGTTAGTTGCAAATGCGCCATCGGCTGCAAAGTTAAAGCCGTACTCTTCGCCTGCCCAGTAACCAATTTGCGATGCGCTGCCGGTATAACCTTGGTTGAACGAACCCGATGTATCGTAGTCGTCAAACTCAGCTAAAAAATTTGTTGGATTGAGGAATCCCTCAGGTAGTTCGCCTGGATTTTCGACTCCCCAGTTACCCATTGTATTACGAGTCAGTGATTGCAGTGAATGGCTTTCCATAGAGCGAGACTCTATACCAAAGTCAATTGCACCGTTTTCAATTTCGTATTTACCATGGATTCTAAACTCTGTGATTTCAGATTCTTGACGAGCAAAGTTAGAATCTAAAATAGACGTACCCACATCAGCGGCATCTAACGTGTTATTACAATTTAGATTTTCTCGGCGACAATCGTCAAAATCAATGCTCATTGATGGAAGTTCGCGGCTAAAATCAACTTCTTGTGCATTAACTACGTTTGCGCCAAGACCTGCGTTTACCCAGCTGCCATAAGGTGCATCGGGTTTGCTAGTGGCTTTTGAATTGTGCGCATCAAACATAAAACTCAATTGTGAATTAAAATAGTACTCAACGTTTAAACCAATAGAGTCGTTTTGATTAACTTGGTTTAGCTCTTGAAACGCTAAGCCTAAATCGCGAGTTTGCTGTTCGCGACGTTCTTCTCGATAGTAAATAGGGGTTTTTACGGTGTTATCGTCAAACGTTAGCGCGCTTTTGTAGTTATCCATCCATATTGATTGCTCTGCACGGGCTTCGAATAAATCTTGTTTAGAATACGTGTAATCAAGCGTGGCTGTTAAATCGTCAATTGGGCTGTATTGCAGCGTTAATTGCGCGTTTGTACGCGTGCGTTCTCTGTCGGCAATGGTGTAGCGCAAATCTGATGGCATTGAATAAAGCTGGCCAACAGCGGGTGCATTAGTTAAAACAATATCGTCTGCAGCTTGTGGGATTGTGCCGTCAAAAGCTGATGTATTCCATTGATTTACAAACGCACCTGTTGATGAGCTATCGCGCTGTTGCATGCTTGCAGTTAACGAGGCACCAAATTTAGCTTCACTGTCAGTCCAGCTGATTAAGCCCGAAAGCTCTGGTGTTATGTCATCACCAACGCGGTTTGTTGAGTCGTGTAATGCTTTTACGCCTACGCTTGAAATAAAACCTGGGTTGTCGAGCGGGCGGGCTGTATTAATATTAATTGTTGCGCCAATGCCACCTGATGCAATACTTGCTTTACCTGTTTTGTATACTTCAACCGACTTAACGCTATCAGATGCTAAGTTTGCAAAGTCAAAAGCACGAGAGCTTGGTGTACCGCCGCCTGCAGGCAAAGAGGCTGCCGGCATAGTACGACCGTTTAGAGTTACCATATTGTAGTCGGGGCCAAAACCACGAACCGTAACTTTAGAGCCTTCGCCATTAGAGCGATCTATCGACACACCCGTAATACGCTGTAGTGATTCTGCTAAGTTGGTATCTGGGAACTTACCAATGTCTTCAGCTGATATCGCATCTACAACACCGGCTGCGTCGCGTTTTAAACGTGTTGATTCTTTAATGCTACTTTTAAAACCAGTAACTTGGATAACTTCAACATCTGTATTCGCTTCTTGTGCATATACAGGTAAAGATATAGATGCGCCTAAAATCAGAGATAGGCTGGTTGCTATCTTTGTTTTTTTACAATATGGTTGGACATTCGGTTTCCCTCGCGCTTTTATCATTATTATTAACAGCATGTATGGTGCTGTTATTGTGTAATTATAAACATTGTCAAATGTGTGGAAGCGCTTCCACAATAGTGTAGGGTTGTGTTTTTATGGAAGCGCTTCCAGAAATGCTAGTTTAAATTTTAAAAAGGGTCAACTTTTGTTTTAATAAAATGACAATAAATT
>NZ_BADT01000083.1 GCF_000239855.1 Pseudoalteromonas sp. BSi20652
CGCTAAATTTAGCACCGTTTTTATAAGTAATTAAAAAAGTGTTTACGCTTTTTTCTCTTCACAACTTGCAAGGTATTCGTCAAACGTACCCTGAAAATCGACTACTTTTTATCTTTAATATCAATAATACGCGTAGCTAATGACGATACAAACTCACGGTCATGGCTTACAAAAATTAGCGTACCTTCAAAATCTTTAAGCGCGTTATTAAGCGCTTCAATGGCTTCCATATCCATGTGGTTAGTTGGTTCGTCCATAACAAGCACATTGATGTCTTGCATCATTAACTTACCAAATAATAGGCGGTTTTTTCACCACCAGAACAGTTACGTGCTTTTTTGTTTGAATCGTCTGCTGTAAACAACAAACGGCCTAACATACCACGAACCATTAAATCGTTGTGTTTAGCTGTACGCCATTGCGACATCCAATCAAATAACGTTAAATCGTTATCAAAATCTTTAGTGCTGTCTTGCGGGCAGTAACCAAAGGTCGCATTTTCAGACCATTTAATTTCGCCCTCTAAACTTTTAAGCTCATTAACTAAACAGCGTAAAAATGTAGTTTTACCCACACCATTTTCGCCAATTACAGCAAGCTTAGCACCAGCTTCTAGTAGTAAGTCGCCACCAGTAAATAATATTTCGCCATCAAAACCATGGCCAAGCTTATTAACTTCAAGCGCTTGGCGGTACATTTTTTTACCTTCGTCAAACGAAAGTGATGGGCTCATACGGCTTGACGATTTAACTTCATCAAGCTTAATTTTATCCATTTTTTTTAGCACGCGAACTTGCTTGTTTAGCCTTTGAAGCATTAGCACCAAAACGGTTAACAAAGTCTTGTAGCTCGTCAATCTCAGCGCTCTTTTTAGCGTTTTCAGCTAAAAGTTGCTCGCGTTGTAGGCCCGCGGCTTCTAAAAACTTTTCATAGTTACCAGGGTAAATACGCAATTCACCGTAATCTATATCGGCCATGTGCGTACATACCGAGTTTAAAAAGTGACGGTCATGGGAAATAATAATCATCGTACATTTACGTTTGTTAAGTTCGTTAGCAAGCCACGTAATGGTATGAATATCCAAGTTATTGGTAGGCTCATCAAGAAGCAAAATATCAGGGTTTGCAAATAACGCCTGTGCTAAAAGCACGCGTAATTTCCAACCTGGAGCAACGTTTGCCATTAACCCGTAATGAAATTCTTTATCGATACCCGCTTCAAGTAAAATTTCTTCAGCGCGACTTTCTGCCGTGTAACCGTCCATTTCAGCAAATACGCTTTCAAGCTCAGCTACTTTCATGCCATCGTCTTCGCTCATTTCTGGTAACGAGTAAATACGTTCACGTTCTTGTTTTACTTTCCAAAGCGCCACGTCACCCATAATTACGGCATCAACTACGCTATATTCTTCAAACGCAAACTGGTCTTGGCTTAGGTTACCTACTTTTAACCCAGGAGTAATAGATACATTACCTGCACTTGGAACAAGTGCACCGCTTAAAATTTTCATGAAAGTCGACTTGCCGCAGCCGTTAGCGCCAATTAAACCGTAACGGTTACCGTTACCAAATTTAGCTGAAATGTTTTCAAACAACGGCTCTGCGCCAAACTGCATCGTAATATTTGCGGTGGAGATCAAAAAAGGTAATCCTAGATTAGTACTGACAGGAGTACGCTGCAGCAACACGCCACAAACAAGAACCAGACAATAGGGTAAATTAGCTGGCGAATTATACAGATCAGCCCCAACGAATGAAAGATAAAAGGTAGCTAATTTATAACCAAACGAAAATAAGGGTAATTCTAGGGGGGATTGACCTTTGTGGATTGAAATTTGTTCAATCCAAGGAAGATTAAATCGCAGCGCAAGGTGTGTAACCTAGTGGGCTCAATAACGGCATCTGCGTTATTTTACTGGATTACATCTATGTAAGAACAAGTAAAAACCGAGCAAGCTTGCGCGTCTGCTCACGCCCCTTACTTATGTCCATAAATGCAACAAAGCGTTAATCGTCCCTAAAAAGAACCCTTTGGGCAGCGCATGTTTGGTGTATATGCTGCGTTATCGCCTATTTACAGGGAGAAACCACACTACAATAGGCTCGCCTTGCCTAAAAAAACGCTCTGCTGTAAATTCACCCACCAAAGAACAATACGCCCTAGGGTTATCGCCACTAATTTTAACATCAGCGGCATTGAATTTTTTTGCAGTGCAAATAAACTGTAACGCCAACCAAATAACCACGGCTATTGGTTACCCTTAATAGTCAGCTTTATAAATTAATTCTATAGCCGCTAAGTTTTTTATAATTAACTTATTAATAGCCGCTAAATCATCAAGCGTTAGCGACTCTTTGCTTAACATAAAATGTACATTGTTTATGTTAATAGGCGCAATAGAGTCCACTTTTAAAATAGAGTCATATTTTTTAATAAAGTACTGGGCTACCACTGAGTCTTCAATAACGTAATCAATTCGTTTTTTATCAAGCATACTAAATCGATTATTTGCTTGAGCCGTAAGTACCAGCTGCCTTGAATACTTGGTTTTTAGTTGTTCAAGCTCGTTACCAAAAAAACTTCCACGGTTAATGCCCGCTGTAAAATTTTTACTAAACAGATCGGGTAAACTCGTCACATTAGCAGAGTCTTCATGTTTATAAAGATGCATTATTTCTTCGCGGTAAGGCAAACTAAAATGAGCATACTGCGCACGTTGCTTTGTATAACTAGCAGCATAGGTTATATCAACACGACCATTTTTAAGCTCAGCTTGCACACGCGAAAAGCTCGGAAAATAAGTCCATTTAATACAAAATTTTGAATCTTTAAAAATAGCACTAACAGCATCCACCTCGGTGCCTAAAAATGTATCACCCTGTTTTACAAGGTAAGGCGGCCAATTCGTTTCGTTAGTGCCCATTACTAATGTTTTTGTACACGCAAAGGCATTAAACTGAGTAAATAGCAGTGTTGTAAACGCTAATAATAAAGTTTTCATTACACTCCTACTATTTAAACAGCGCTTTAAGTGCTGTTTTTGTTTATGTGCTCATTAATTATTGTAATTTTCAACCAATAACATTTTTACTAAACATCAAATAAACATCGTTTTTATTTAGCTAAAAGCGTGTTTTGAGTTAGATAACAGGTCGACTTTAAAACCAAAGGCGAATTTTTAACCATAATATTAAACGCACCTACATGTGTGCCTTTAAACGTAATAATCGCATCTATTACATAAGGCGACTAAAAAGCATCATGCTATGCCACGCTAAAGCGTTCTCTCGCAAGCAAATACATTTAACGGTGCAATAAAAAAAATATAAAAATAGCGCTTTTAATTGCCTTATTGCGCCTCAAGCCTGCTGTTTGTATATCATTAATACAGTATAAACCAGCTTGAACATTTAGCAGCCCAAG
>NZ_BADT01000082.1 GCF_000239855.1 Pseudoalteromonas sp. BSi20652
CTTTTTTGTTTTTGGCTTAGCTTCAAACTTTTCAAATAAAAACTGAATAAACGACGTAACCTTTTGAGCCACAAACTTTCTATGCGGATAAATAGCAAATAAACCAAACTCAAAGGTTTTATAACCTTGCATAACCTGTACAAGCTTGCCCGATGCAATATCATCTCTCACCACTATTTCAGGGATTAAGCCAATACCGCCACCCGCTACAACCACCTCTTTTACAGCTTGCGGATTATTAACCGAAACACGCGAATTCACGCTTGCCGTTAATGCCTCGCCACTAGGTGAAACTAGAGGCCAATGGCGACCTATTTTAAAGTTGCTATCAATCACCGTGGCGTGTTGTTCAAGCTCGTCAACATTCGCTGGTGCACCAAAACGCTGAATATAATCGACTGATGCACATAAAATTAAGGGGTAACTGGTAATTTGCCTCGCAATTAAATTAGAGTCAGACACACTGCCAATTCTAATTGCTAAATCAACCCCCTCTTCAAGCAAATCAATTGTTTTGTCTGAAAGCACTAAATCAATACTTAAATCAGGGTATCGGCTCAGTAATTCAGGCATTAACGGCGCAAGGTTTGATTCGCCAAACGACACCGGTGCACTCACCCGAAGCTTGCCGCTGGCAAGGGCTGTTTGACCCGATAAGTTATCGAGCATTTCGCTATAGCTTTCAATTACCGGCACTACGCTTGCGTAATAACTTTGCCCCGCTTCGGTAATCGAAATTCTACGCGTGGAGCGGTTAAATAATCTAACCCCTAAGTCTTGCTCTACAATGCCCACATATTTACTAACCAGCGCCTTTGAAAGCCCTAGTCTGTCGCCTGCGGCTGTAAAAGAGCCTGTTTCAACAACCGCGATGATTGTTTTAATGCCAATAATAGTATCCATGATTGTCAATATAGCATTGACATTTATTCCTTACTAGCTTGGTTTTTCAAAACTGATAATAGTGAAAGAATAGCGTTATTAAAAATCACTATTCAAAATTAAAAACAGGACAACCCATGAGCAACCTAACGCTATACCGTTTTACTTTATCTGGTCATTCTCATCGTGCAGAGCTATTTACATCGCTTTTAAAGCTTGATGTAAATATGGTTGATGTTGCACTGCAAGACGGCGCGCAAAAGCACGCTGACTTTCTAAAAATGAATATTTTTGGACAAGTACCGGTACTTAAAAACAACGACGACATTATTAACGATTCAAACGCTATTTTAGTGTACTTAGCACAAAAATTTGATGCTAACAGAACCTGGTACCCTGAAGATATTACTGTTCAAGCACACATTCAGCGCTGGTTGAGCGTTGCTGCAGGACTTGTGGCTTCAGGTCCGTGTTCGGCGCGTTTAGTTACGGTATTTGGCGCAGAGCTTGATCATCAAAACGCGATAAACATTGCCCACACATTATTTAAAACAATGGATGCGTACTTACAAAATCGCGAGTACTTAGTAGGCACACAGCCTACTATTGCCGACATTGCCAACTTTTCGTACATAGCACACGCACCAGAGGGCGGCGTATCGCTTGAGCAATACCCAAATATTTTAAGATGGTTAAACAACGTTCGTAAACTTGACGGCTTTATAGCAATGCCTGAAACAAAAGCAGGTTTACTCGCTTAGTTTTAAGTTTTTAATACTGTTTTAAAAGAGGCTATTAAGCCTCTTTTTTGTGTTTGTTGAAATTAAATCTGAAATTTAGTGTAAGTGAATAGGCTGATATTTTGACTGGCAGACAACTATTAATTCAATTATTTGATACAAATCTATGCGAATAATACTGTGAGAAATTTCATGTGAAAATAAGGGGAATTCTTTCTGATAGAGCAGTTAGAAGATATCTAAAATTTCGCGGTAGGAATAAATATGGGAGAGCACTCAGAGCTTCGCGAAATGTATGGCGGTATCACAATGCCTGAAACAAAAGTAAGTTTACTTGCCCAGTGATAAAAGCTTACTAATGTTTTAATAGAAGTCATCGTGCTTTTTTTATAAGTTTCAAATGTACTATTTACACGTTTAAAAACTTAGAGATTATTTCATAAGCTCATTTTTTAATTAATTTTCGCTGTTAGAGTTATTCTACAACCTTGCCATGTTCTCTTTCATAATATAGATGTATACTCAACTTAATACGTTATCAAAAGGTGATTGTGATGAATAAAAAAGTAGAAGCTTACGGCGTTTCAGCAGTTGCTAGACCTAAGATTAAAGCAACTAAAATTTTAGATTTATCTGGGGAATCAGGTAAGCAAATTGTAAAATCTGAAGCTAAACTAGCTATAAGAACACACAGAAAAACATTTACTAAATTGGCTCATATGTAATGGAAATAATTTGCTTTCCATTTGAAAGGGTTGTTGAAATTAATGCTTTTATTTTAGAAAGTGAACCCGGTATGAAAGGTGCTGTCGACATTCCTAAATTACAGGGTGCTTTAGGGCGAATAGATAATGCAATTATCTACGATGGATTGGATGATGTATTTGAAATAGCAGCTAAATATACAGCAAGTATAGCTATAGCTCATGCATTACCTGACGCAAATAAACGAACAGGGCTAGTTGTTGGTCTAGAGTATTTGTCATTGAATGAATACGAATTAACTAGCGATAACGATTTAATAGCTGATGCTGTAAAAGATTTAGTTATCGGTGAAATTAGTGAAAATGATTTTGCTGATGTATTGTATGCACAGTATTTTCAAGAAAACCCTACCAATAAAAATACATAATCGGATAGCTAAATAGTCATTACCTAAAACAGTATTAATTCCATTTTGAGCTTCGCGAATTTTTACACCTCAAGTGCAATTTTAACCTACAGCTCTAAATCAAGTATCTCCACGCCTTTAGCAGGTACGGCGCAGCAAATTAGCGCCTGCCCTGTCTCTACTGGGTAGCTTACGTTATTGCGATACACTACGGCGCCTGCGTTTATTTTTACGGCGCAACTGCCGCAGCTGCCGTTTCGACAGCCAAATTCAGGTTCTAAACCATGGGATTCGGCTACATTAAGTATAGTGTTATCGCCTTTATTCCAGCGTTGTTCAAAGCCCGATTTACTGAATTTAATCACGGTGTTGTCGGCTTCCTCAGTGCTAATCTCTTTGCTTTTATTAGGTGCTTCGTTTGTGTTAAGCACTTGGGGCTTAATAATGGAGGGCCCAAATGCTTCAGCAAATATGTTTTTGTCCTGCACACCGAGCAATAACAGTTCGTTATATACGTGTTGCATAAACGCATCAGGTCCGCATAAAAAGAACTCGTAATCATCAAGTGGTGAATAGTACCTAAACACATCCGCATTTATGCGCCCTTTTAAATCAAAGCTCTCATCTTTTAAATTAGAGCCACCGCCTTGCTTTTCATCAAGCTCAGGCTGAGATAAAAGTGAGTAGTAATCAATTGCGCCGCCACTCGTGTCTGCAAGTGTTTTTAGCTCGTTATAAAACGCACGCTGCTGTTTATTTTTAGCACTGTGAAAAATATGCAACGGGCGAGTATAACGGGTTCTTAACCCTTCATTGGCAATATGTTTAGCCATTGAGATCATAGGTGTAATACCTATTCCGCCACCAATGAGTACCGCTGGTTTAGTATTGGTTGAGTCAATAAAAAATTGCCCTTGTGGGTATTTAGCTAAAATAACGTCACCTACTTTTACGTTATTATGAAAGTAGTTAGACACCTCGCCATTTAGCTCTTTTTTAATCGATAACCGATAAAATAGTTCATGCGGGCTCGATGACACGGTGTAGGTTCTAATAACAGGTTTGCTATTACTGTTATTGCTATTACTATTGCTACGACTTTTACTTGGTATTTGCACAGTTAAATGCTGCCCAGCTTTAAACGGTAACAAGGTTGTATTGTTATGCCCTTCTAAATAAAAGGAGGTAATTACATTACTTTCTTTAATTATTTTGGTTACTTTTAAAGGCTGCCAAGTATGTTTTAGTTTTTTGGCTTGTTTGTTTTTATCAGCCTCAAGCCACGTGCCCGTCATTTTAGTATTAGGGGAATAAGCATCAAATTTAGCACTAAACGGGAGTAAGTTTTTAAGCCACATTCCTTTAGTGAGGTTAAATTTCCAGCCTCGGTCTGCGCCAATAAAGCCTTCAAGCTCTGGGTGCCCGTCCCATAAAATTTCAACACTGCCGGTAAGCATTAATACATTACCCGTGTCAAAATCAGGAAATAACAAACCTGCTTTTGGGTTTAATAAAAGTTACCCAAGGTATTAAAAAATTGTTACCTGCGTAATCAGGAATCGTTAATGTATTGCCTTCTCGCTTTACAAAACCCGGCAACCCACCACGGTGAGAAACATCAACCCCTTCAATTTTTGGATTGTTTTTTGCCGTTATAAAGCTCGAAACAAAAAATGTATCGGTGGTGTCAATTAACGTACTGGCTGCGTTATCAAGTGTATTAAATTCAACTTTTTGTACCGCATTACTTTTAACTAAAGGATCTCTATTAAACGTTAAGTCGCGCGTTTGAATATACTGCGGGCAATTTCCAAAGGATTGATCAACACTAAAACTCACTTTATTATTACTAATTGCCTCACCTACGCGCACATTTAAACGGTTACGCCTACGCGTATTTAGCTCAATGCCTAATAAACCAATTGGCGAGCCGGCAATATTTAACGTGCCATGTAAGGGGTCGTTTTTATCAACCGCGTGGGTCATTAATAACGACGTGGGTGTGGGTGAGCTTAAAAAGCCAGGCTGCCCTGAAACAATAGATACCCACACATCGGCGTTTTCATCAACACTGCCTGCAACCACAAATGGTAACTGCTCAAAAAAGGCTTGATGCTGCTTTGGCATAAATGAGCGCACGGCACGTTTGCCAAACGTTGCCATTATTTCTCGTTTACCGAGTTTGTCTTGTATTGCCAGCTCGCCTTCATGAAAAGGTGAAGCATCTATTGAGTTTGTGTTTACCATTTTGCCCGTAAATTTATGTGCGTATTTTATGGGTTAAATTTAACTCAATACACAATGAATGATAATGGGCGTTTTATTGACTGATAATGCACAAAACAATGACAATACTTGCACCCTCTTAGTGCCCGGTGCGCACCAACATATTACAAAATAGGTTTTATCCTCACTCTAAAAACACATTAAATACTATTTAAACAATAACTTAAAAAAACTGGCTGTGTTTTTGCAAATGTTCTATTAACAAGCCCATTTTACTTACGGCAAAAATTTAGGTTGTTAGCACAAAAGCGATTAGCAACCATCGGCAAAGAAGCCCGCATACAGTTATGCATTATGCATATTTGTGGCGGGCTTTTTTGTTAATTGTA
Source organism: Pseudoalteromonas sp. BSi20652 (assembly GCF_000239855.1). Taxonomy (GTDB): domain Bacteria; phylum Pseudomonadota; class Gammaproteobacteria; order Enterobacterales; family Alteromonadaceae; genus Pseudoalteromonas. Next base: position 5,349 of record NZ_BADT01000082.1, read on the forward strand.
TTTAAACCGTCACTTTAAGGAATGCCCTATGCAAACCTCGCAAAAAATACTCATTATTGGTAATGGTATGGTCGGACACCACTTTGTTGAGCAAATGCGCCAAAGCGATGCCAACGCAGACATTACAGTACTTTGCGGAGAAGCAAATCTTGCATACGATCGCGTGTACTTATCAAGTGTATTTGATGGCAAAACCGCTGCCGATTTAGCACTTACCACTCACGACAACTATAAACAGCTTAATATTAATGTACATACCAGCCAGTGGGTTGAAGGCATTGATAGAGCTGCAAAAATAGTCACTACGCTAACGGGTGAGCAATACCCGTACGACAAACTTGTACTCGCGACAGGGTCGTTCCCGTTTGTGCCGCCTATAAAAGGTAACGACCAACCCCATTGTTTGGTGTATCGCACATTAGAAGATTTAGAACAAATAAAAGCCAGTGCCGCTGTAAGTAAAAGCGGTGTTGTTATTGGTGGTGGTTTGTTAGGGCTTGAAGCTGCAAACGCCATTAAGCAACTAGGACTTGATACCCACGTAGTTGAATTTGCACCGCAGCTTATGGCAGTTCAGCTTGATGGACAAGGCGGTACGCTACTAAAAAATAAAATAGAAAAACTCGGCGTAACAGTACACACATCAAAAGCAACCAGCGAAATAGTAAAAGGCGAAACGAGTCGCTTTAGATTAAATTTTTCGGACGAGTCATTTTTAGAAACAGATCTGATTTTGTTCTCTGCTGGTATTCGCCCGTACGATCAGCTTGGCAAAATTGCTGATTTAGAGCTCGGTGAGCGCGGCGGTATTATTATTAATAACCAATGCCAAACATCAGATCCGGATATTTTAGCCATCGGCGAATGTGCTTTGTGGGACAAAAAACTATTTGGTTTAGTTGCACCGGGTTACAACATGGCGCGCGTTGCAGCGAGCCAATTAAGTGGCGGCGAGCTTGAGTTTTTAGGTGCTGATATGAGCACAAAACTTAAGCTGTTAGGCGTAGAGGTAGGATCAATTGGCGACGCTCACGCAAAAACGCCCAACTGTAAAGAGCTTATATACCAAGACGCTATTCGTGGCTGTTATAAAAAAATCATACTAAGTGAAAAAGGCGATAAATTACTGGGCGCTGTACTAGTTGGCGATACCAGCGACTACGATACTTTATTGCAGTACATGCTTAACGACATGGATTTACCAGAAAACCCTGAGTGTTTAATTTTACCAGATAGCGGCGGCGCGCCGTCGTTATCGGGCAGTGCCCTACCCGACACCGCCACTATTTGTTCGTGTCACAATGTGAGTAAAGGCGACATTATAGGTGAAATTGATGGCGGCTCATGCGATTTAGCCTCGGTAAAATCATGCACTAAAGCAGCAAGCGGCTGTGGTGGTTGTGCCGCGTTACTAAAATCAGTTGTTGATAACGAATTAGCGAGTCGTGGTGTTGAAGTAAACAACCATGTATGTGAGCACTTTGCGTATTCACGCCAAGAACTACTGCACATGGTAAAAGTAGAAAGCATTAAAACATTTGATGATTTACTAACAAAACACGGCAGCGGTCATGGCTGTGAAATATGTAAACCTGCCATTGGCTCTATTTTAGCCTCAACGTGGAACGACTTTATTTTAGAGCCCGCCCATGTTGGCTTGCAAGACACAAACGATACGTACCTCGCAAATATGCAAAAAGATGGTTCGTACTCTGTAGTACCGCGTATTGCTGGCGGCGAAATAACGCCCGACAAACTCATTGTAATTGGACAAGTAGCCAAAGACTTTAACCTGTACTGTAAAGTCACTGGCGGTCAGCGTATTGATTTATTTGGTGCACGCTTAGAAGAGCTTCCTGTTATTTGGGAGCGACTTATCGAAGCCGGATTTGAAACAGGACATGCCTATGGTAAGTCTCTTAGAACCGTTAAATCGTGTGTGGGTAGTACGTGGTGTCGTTATGGTGTGCAAGACAGCGTTGGACACGCAATAGAAATAGAAAATCGCTACAAAGGGTTACGTGCACCGCATAAATTTAAAATGGCGGTATCGGGTTGTACTCGCGAATGCGCCGAAGCACAAAGTAAAGATATTGGCATTATAGCCACCGAAAACGGCTGGAACTTATATGTGTGTGGTAATGGCGGTATGCGCCCTCGCCATGCTGATTTATTTGCAACCGATTTAGACACGCCAACACTGATTAAATACATTGACCGCGTAATTATGTTTTACATCAAAACGGCTGACAAATTACAGCGTACGTCGGTATGGATGGAAAACCTTGAAGGCGGTTTAGACTACCTTAAAAGCGTAGTCATTGATGACAGCTTAGGCATTTGCGACGAGCTAGAAGCGCAAATGGAATTAATTACACAAACCTATGCGTGTGAGTGGAAAAAAGCGATAGAAAGCCCAGATGCAGCCAAACGATTCCGCCAGTTTGTTAATAGCCCCGAAACCGACGACAACATTTTGTTTGTGCAAGAACGTAACCAAATTCGCCCAGCTACAGAAGCCGAAAAACGTGAGCAACGTAATACACAAAACCGTATTCCAGTAATGGAAGTTAAAGAGGAGCAAGCTGATGTCTTGGCATAATATTGGAACAATCGACAACCTAGTAGCTAATAGCGGCGTATGCGCATTAGTTAATAATCAGCAAGTGGCTATTTTTTATATTCCGCAAAACCCAACGGCTGTGTTTGCCATTAGCAACTACGACCCTATTGGCAAAGCCAATGTATTATCGCGTGGCATTATTGGCTCAATCGACAATAAATTAGTTGTCGCATCGCCTTTATATAAGCAACACTTTTGCCTAGAAACAGGCGAATGTTTAGAAGCAGAAGCAATACACTTACCGGTTTTTAATGCAAAAATTGAAGACGGCAGTGTATTTATAAGCGCTGAACCAAAAGTTACAACAGCTGTAGCTTAGGGGAATAGTATGAGTGTATTGTCTTATTTTTCGGGTATTGAAAACGCGTGGCTAAATAAGCTTGTTGCTAAGCTAACAAGCTCAAATGATCGCAGTGCTAAAAGCGGCAATGTTTATATAATTGGTGCGGGCCCAGGAGACGCAGAGCTAATTACGGTAAAAGCGCAGCGACTAATTAATACAGCCGATGTTGTTTTATACGATTGGTTAGTAAGCGATGATTTATTAAAAACGCTACCTAAAAAAGCGCAGCGTGTATTTGTAGGTAAACGTGCGGGTAAGCATTCGATGACCCAAGCTAACATATGCGAACTACTGGTTAAATACGCGCAACAAGGCTTAAACGTAGTGCGTTTAAAAGGAGGCGATCCGAGTATATTTGCACGTATTAACGAAGAAGCCGATGCGCTTACTAAGCATAATATTAATTTTGCTATTGTGCCGGGTGTCACAACGGCTTGTGCTACGTCCGCTTATACGGGTATTCCGCTCACTGCACGCGATGTAGCACGCAGCGTTACGTTTTTAACGGCGCAGTTTGCCGATCCTAACAAGCAACCTCATTGGCAAAATTACGCGTTTATGCCTGGAAACAACAACCCCACTTTAGTGGTTTATATGGGGCTTTCGCGCTTACAAGCGCTAAGCAGCGGTTTGCAATCAGTGGGCTGGCCAAGTAATACACCCATTGCACTAATAGAGAATGCCACTACCACTAAGCAAAAAGTAATTACCAGTACGCTTGAACAGGTAGTAAATGAGCATGCTAAAAACAACCTTCAAGGTCCTACCCTAATTATGATTGGCGAAGTAATAAATCATAAAATGGCTATCAGCCCAGAGTTACTAAACAGTGTAAATGTTAACGCATGATACAAAATGAATAATGCACTTTTCGCGCTTACTACCTCCCCAGGAGTAGGCGCTTTTTTGTTTTTAATCTAGGTGCAACATTGCAATTTAATGCACCAAAAAAGTTAAAAACAACTGAAATTTTAGTTATATAAACATGATGAGGTACCAAGCTTAAAATTCAAGCTATTGTTTTATATTGATTTTAAATTCAATCATGAAATTTATTAATGATTGGAACAGTGGTTGCACTTTAAAAACAAAAAAGTGTGGAATACTATCAATGGCGACAAGCAATCCTCTCACAAAACAGTTTTTATTAGCGGCTAAGTATCAAGAAATACACGCGCTAAAGCAATTGCAAAACAGTTGTGCCTCGCTTACTAGATTAGGCGACTTTGTACATCAGTTACAAAAAGAGCGCGCAATGAGTAATATATTTTTAGCCTCAAACCGAGAACGATTTAAAACACAACTCCAGCAGCAAATTCACATAAGTTACGATGCGCAAACCGCATTTTATGATTCACTCAAACAAACTTACATCAATGATAATGCTGATACCGGTCATACTCGATTATTTAATTTAATTGCGCATAGCTTACAATCTCTTGATGCATTACCATTATTGCGCAATCAAATAGCACAACAAAATATTAGCGCCGTGCATGCCACGCAATCATTTACACAACTAATAACAAATTTGCTTAATATTATTTTAGAGGCTGCAGATGGTGCAAGTGATCCTAAAGTAACACGGTTACTGGTGGCATTTTTTAATTTTATGCAAGGTAAAGAATACGCAGGACAAGAGCGCGCATGCGGTGCACAGGCCTTTGCTGCAAGTAAATTTACAATAGAACAAAAGCAACAACTTGCACATTTTGTGCAAGAACAAAACCATAGTTTTGACTTTTTTTATGAATACGCTGATGAACATTTATTAAAGTGTTATGCCACGCTAACAACGCATCAGGTTAATAATCAGGTAGAACAACTTAGAAGTTTATTGCAAAAGCTTGATGATGAGAACGCTCAACCGCTCTCACAACTTAGCGAGGTATGGTATGAGGTAACGACTACTCGCATTGATATAATGCATAAAATAGAGCAAAACATTGCTGATAACTTAATTGATACAGCTGCAATGCAAATAGCTTGTGCCCAACGTAATTTAAATACCAATAAAAAAGTGCTTAATACCATAAACGAACAACAAATCGCACCTATCGTGGGTCAATTAGCGATTAAACAACCTGATCCCGAAATACAACCCAATGTCGCTGTTGATAAGCTTAACAGTAATAAAAGTATGTACGATTTAATCATTGATCAAAGCCAGCATATTAAACTAATTAACCAAGCCCTAATTGATGCTAAAAAGGTAATTAGTGAGCAAAAAATTATTCACCAAGCAAAATACCTACTTATTGAACAGCTAAAAATAAGTGAAGAACAAGCCCATAAACAGCTGCAAAAACAAGCTATGAATACGCATAAAACCTTGTACAGCGTTGCAAAAGAAATTGTGGCATTAAATGATTAATTAAAGTAAAGATCGAGTTAGGTTGAGTTGATAAATAGTATTCAACCTGAGCTTTGGGTAAGATAATTTAGTAAATTAAACGCAGTTAATGCTCAAAATTACTGTATGAGATGATGAGTACATGTAATTTTAATGATTAAATTACAGTTACTATCTTCAATTTTTAAAATAATATTGCCTAAACAATAAATCCAGATGCGTGATACGCATCTGGATTTATGTTTTATATAAACAACGTTTTATCAAACATCTCCATGCTGTAATACTTAACACCATGAAGGTCTAATTTAATTAAACTAGGTCGAAGCGATCTGCATTCATAACTTTTGCCCATGCAGCAACAAAGTCTTTAACAAATTTTTCTTTGTTATCGTCTTGTGCATAAACTTCAGCGTACGAACGAAGTATTGAGTTAGAACCAAATACCAAGTCAGCTCTTGTCGCAGTCCACTTAACCGCCTTTGTCGCTGTATCTTGAATCTCATAAGAGTTACGACCAGTTGGCACCCATGAGTTGCTCATATCAGTTAAGTTAACAAAAAAGTCGTTAGTTAATGCGCCCTCGTTATCTGTAAATACGCCATGTTTAGTCCCAGCGTAGTTAGTACCAATAACACGCATACCGCCAATAAGTACTGTCATTTCTGGCGCTGTTAAACCCATCAATTGAGTACGGTCAAGTAACATTTCTTCTGGTGTTACTGTGTAGTGCTGCTTTTGCCAGTTACGGAAACCATCATGAACAGGTTCAAGTACTGCAAATGACTCATTATCAGTCATCTCTGCTGTTGCATCACCACGACCAGCCAAGAACGGCACTGTTACTTTAAAACCTGCTGCTTCAGCCGATTTTTCAATACCCACATTACCAGCTAAAACAATTACATCTGCAATGCTTGCACCGGTCTCATTAGCGATAGCTTCAAGAATTGTTAGTACTTTAGCTAAACGCACAGGCTCATTACCTTCCCAATCTTTTTGAGGTGCAAGACGAATACGAGCGCCATTTGCGCCACCACGTTTATCCGAACCACGGTAAGTTCTTGCACTATCCCATGCGGTAGTAACAAGCTCACTTAGTGTTAAATCAGTTGCTGCAATTTTAGCTTTAACGGCATCAACATCGTAACTTGTGTTCCCAGCTGGTATAGGATCTTGCCAAATTAGCTCTTCTTTAGGTACATCTGGACCAATGTAGCGTGTTTTTGGGCCTAAATCACGGTGAGTCAATTTAAACCATGCACGTGCAAATACTTCTGAAAAGTAGTCTTGGTCTTGCGCAAATTTCTCTGAAATTTTACGGTACGCAGGATCTACTTTCATTGCCATGTCGGCATCAGTCATCATTGGGCTGTGTCGTGTTGTTAAATCTTCAACGTCAACTGGCTTTTTATCTTCTGGGAGATTGATTGGCTCCCATTGTGTTGCACCCGCTGGGCTTTTTTTCAATTCCCAATCATAATTAAGTAACAGATCAAAGAAACCATTATCCCATTTTGTAGGGTTAGAGGTCCACGCCCCCTCTATACCGCTTGTTACCGTGTCTCGGCCAATGCCTCGTTTAGTTTTATTTAACCAACCAAAACCTTGATCTTCTAATTCACCACCTTCAGGGTCTGCCTCAATTTGCGAAACGTCACCATTACCATGGGCTTTACCTACAGTATGTCCACCGGCGGTTAAAGCAACGGTTTCTTCGTCGTTCATTGCCATACGTTCAAAAGTAACGCGTATATCATTGGCTGTTTTTTGTGGATCTGATTTGCCGTCTACGCCCTCTGGATTAACGTAAATAAGGCCCATCATTACTGCAGCTAACGGATTTTCTAAGTCACGCTCGCCAGAATAGCGAGACCCTTCACTGCCACTTGGTGCTAGCCATTCTCTTTCTGAACCCCAGTAGATATCTTTTTCTGGGTGCCAAATGTCTTCTCGACCAAAAGCAAAACCAAATGTTTGTAAGCCCATTGACTCATAAGCCATAGTACCGGCATACGCGATTAAATCTGCCCAGCTGAGTTTATTGCCATATTTTTTCTTGATTGGCCAAAGTAAGCGGCGTGCTTTATCAAGGTTTGCATTATCAGGCCAAGAGTTTAAAGGGGCAAAACGTTGGCTACCCGATGCTGCGCCACCACGACCATCTGAAATGCGGTAAGTACCTGCTGAATGCCAAGTCATGCGAATCATTAGTCCACCATAGTGACCCCAGTCAGCTGGCCACCAAGGCTGGCTGTCTGTCATTAATGCCAGCATATCTTTTTTTAGCGCTTCAACGTCAAGCGATTTTACAGCTTCACGATAATCAAAATCTTCTTCTAATGGATTTGTTTTTGTATCATATTGATGAAGAATGTCTAGATTTAGCGCTTTTGGCCACCAAACCTTATTTGCATCAGTTGATGTAGCGCCGCCATGCATTACTGGACACTTACTATTAGACATAGATAATTTTTCCTACTTTAGAATGAAATAATTTATTGTTCACATCAAGTACGATGTGTCTTTAACAACACTATTACTTATTACTTGCTATAAATGAAACTGTTTATTCCTAACATGTAGATAGGTTTTACCTATCACTAATTTTAGTCAAACACCTAAAAAAGCATATAAGAATGCTGTGATTTATTTATAGCACACCAGAAAAGTTAATATACCAAGAAAGATTCGAATAAATAGGTTAGTGTTCATTAAATACCCCCCTACTTTATTGACCACACGTTACAGCTATTAATCTTCAGAGAAATGCTCTCAAAACATCTGCCTCATCTAGCTATTATTAATAAATTAGTTGGAAAAATCTCGTTGTAACTAAACAAACACAAGCATTTAGATAAACCTGTGGGCATACAATTAAATACCTCAAACATGTTTGCAATAACTAAAACTATGACTCAAATACATTACCTAAAATAGAGTAAGACCTTAATTTAGATACTAATTTATATAAATAAATAATTTAAACATATTAAAAAAATCGACTACACTAAGTTAATAGATTGTTACACTAGCTACCGTTATAAAAGCTTGGGCCGTTAATATTAAAGGGTTATTAATGCATAATGAAGAAAGTTATGTCGGGGACATATCATTAAAAAATGTAAAAACAATGGATGCTTTTTTCGATAAGGATATTCGAACAAACTTAAACAACATAACAGAGCTGGTATTAAATATTTTTGATGCTAGAGCCTCCTCTATTGTTATGCAAACGCCTCAAAAACCAGTTGAATTATGCCAACACGGTTCAGAAATAACGCTTACCAAAGATGACTTGCTAAGTGACATACTCACTGAAATTGTTATTGAAAGTGAATCATTAGGTACTTCAGGTGATTCATTAAATGCAAATTTAAAAACGTTTAAGGTGGTGTTACCTATTTTTTTACCATCAAACCTTAAATTTGGCTGGTTAGTGTTTGAGCGAAAGAGCAATTCTTTATTAACTAAAAAAGAAACAAAAATATTAAATACATTACAAAAAAACATTGTTACTCAATTAGCGCAACGAAATACTCTATTTGAACAAGCAAAAGATTTAGCATTTCATTCAACTATCTCAAAACTAAATAGAGATTTTATTTTTATAAAAGATGAAGACTTTAAATTTATATATATAAATGATGCATTTAAAAGTGTTTACCCTAAAAAAATGCAAAACAAAATAATCGGCTTTACTACGCTTGAAAATTACGACGATGAAGAAGCTAAAATATTTTTAGCCCAAGACCAAATTGCGTTAGATTGTGGCATTAGTAAAATAGTAGAAAACTTACATTTCCCTAATGGTTCACACATTATTGTAGAAACAATAAAGCAGCGTTTTGAAGATGATTTTGGAAAACGCTATATTTTAGGCGTCTGTAGAGACATAACTGAAAAAGAAAATCTAATTATTAAACTGCAAAAAGCGAATAGTGAACTAGATGAGTTTACAAGTATTGCTTCACACGACCTAAAGTCTCCATTGAATGCAATCAAGCGTTTATTAGAGTGGATCTCTGATGATTGTAAACATTTACTTCCTAAAGAACATCTAGAAAACTTTCAATTAGTCATTAATCGCACGAATAGAATGCAGGTATTATTACAAGATTTATTAAGCTACTCAAAAATAAACAGCTGTGACTCAACTGTTTCAAACCTGTCTTTAGAAAAAACTTACCGCGATATTGCAGAAATTTTAGAGATTCCTGAAACGGTCACCGCTGTTATAAATGCTAATAACACATTGTTGAATTTACCTACGCTTCCTTTTAAGATAGTTTTTCAACATATTATTTGTAATGCAATAAAACATAATAATAAAGAGCATCGTGTTATAAATATTTCTCTTCTTCCCAGTGATCACTATTATATTATTGAAATAACAGATAATGGTCCGGGTATAGATCCTAAATATTTTTCACTCATTTTTAAATTATTTCAAACTTTGCAATCTCGTGATGATGTCGAAGGCAGTGGTATTGGGCTTTGCGTAGCGAAAAAAATAATCACTAATTATGGTGGCAAAATTGAAGTAACCTCCGATGGAATGCTTGGCAGTACATTTACTCTTTATTGGCCGAAAATTTAGGTATATAGTTATTTTTCTTATTCGGCTACTCTATTTTTTGTCACTTTAACTGGATTTACGTATTTAAACTATTTGATAAAACTATCACTTATAAATGGTTATTATCACAAGACTATTGTTGAAAGGAACTTATGTATATTTTAATTGTTGATGATGACTTAGTTGACCGTAAATTAATTAAAAAAATGCTTATTTCAGATGGCTCTCATCATCATGATATTACTGAGGTAACGTGCGTATCCGAGGGCTTAAAAGCCATTGAAAACAAGCACTTTGATATAATACTACTCGATTATAATATGCCTAAAAAAGATGGCATTGAAATGCTAATTGAAATGCGTGCAAAGCCTAAACTCGGTAACACCGCAATTATCATGATTAGCTCCTCAGAGAATACAGATTTGGCTATTGAGTGTATAGAAGCCGGGGCTCAAGACTTTTTACCTAAAGGTGAAATAACAATAAAAAGTTTAAGTAAGGCACTTATATATGCAAAAAAACGTTTTGAGGCCGAACAACATACGCACAACAGTTATCTAGCTGTAAAGCATATGGCTGAGAGAGATCAGCTTACTGGTTTATCTAATCGATATCATTTTGAAGAAATTCTAAAAGTGATGATAGCTAACAATAAACGCGCTAAAAACTGCGTGGCGTTACTTGCTTTAGATTTAGATAACTTCAAAAATATTAATGATACGCTTGGGCATACTGTCGGCGATGAAATTTTAATACAAACAGTAAAAAGAATTAATAGCTGCCTAAGACAAAATGAAGGATTTGCACGGTTAGGTGGCGATGAATTTGCAGTTATAATAGGTGGTATTTGCAATATTAATCAAATAGGTATGATAGCAAATAGAATATTAGCTGAAGTTTCTAAGCCCTTTTTACATGAAGGTAGAACTTTAAATTGCAGTGTTAGTATTGGAAGTGCCTTATACCCAAATGATGCCACTGAATCACATGAACTGCTAAAATGTGCTGACATTGCAATGTATCGCTCAAAGCAAAGTGGTAAAAGTAGAATCAGTTTTTATAAAGAGCAATATCAATATGAATTTAGTCGCCGAGTAGATATTCAAAATAGTATAAAAGAGCACATAGAAGAAAAAAACTTTAGGCTATTTTATCAACCAGTTTACTGCTCAAAAACACAAATAATGACAGGTGTCGAAGCCCTGATCCGTTGGCCAGATACAACCGTTAATTATACCCCTGATGAGTTTATTCCTATTGCTGAAGAGTGCCGTTTAATAGCGCCCCTTGGGAAATGGATAATTACGAGCGCTATAAAGCAGTTATCTTTGTGGCAAAAAAACTATCAAACACCATTAACTCTATCGATCAACATATCACCCATACAGTTGCAAAAAGAGGTTTTACAAACGCATCTATTAAAGACAGTCGAAAAATACAACTTAAAAACCAGTAGTATTATTCTTGAAATAACAGAAACAGCTTTGATGGAAAACAGTAAAGAAGTAATTGAAATATTAACTTCTTTATCTAACAAGGGGTTTAGAATTGCTTTGGACGACTTTGGTATGGGCTACTCATCTATATCTCATCTTATTTCCTACCCTATTGATATAGTAAAATTAGACAAAAGCATGCAATCGTTAGGTGGAGAAAATAGTAAGCGATTAAAAATAATCGAGAGCTTATCTTTAATGCTGAAAAAACTAGATTTTTCTATAGTAGCTGAAGGAATCGAAACTGAAACCCAGCATCAGCTATGTAAAGAATTAAATATAGACTATATGCAAGGTTTTCTATTTTCAAAGCCCATGCCTGCAAACGAAATTAATTTCCTACTTGATGACTATAGTAAAAAAATAAGCCTTTAATAAATAGGTTATTTTGAGCCTTTGTAAAATTGCAGTTTATATTATTTTTCGGGGGAATTACCCCAGCAAACCTATATAACTTTAAGCTACAAACCTTTAGTTTCAGCCGTATACTCAAACTAAAGGTCCCAAATCGAAATACGCCCTACCGGGTTGAAACTTAAAACGAATACAAATCAGCTGTGTTTGTCCATATGCTGACCGATGACAGCCAATACTTTTTCTTTTAATTCCGCTGCCTGAAAGCTTCCTTTTACAAGGTAACCCTTAACAAAATCGTGTGACATAATAACCTTTTTTTCTTCCTCTCGTTCAGATGAGCTAAACATCATAACCACACACGAGCTTATCTCTATCATTTTTCTGAGTTTAGAAAACGCGTCTAAAAACTGAATCCCGTTAACTCTTGGCATATTGATGTCTAAAAATATGAGTATTGGCGGAAATCCATCAGGGTGCTCTTTTCTGTTAGCTTCATAATTTTCTAGAAATTCTAATCCTTCCTGACCATCTTTTTTTCAAAAATTGTAAGCTCTAATTTAGCTTCTTTAATTAATCTTTTTAAAATGTAACGGTCAACTTCATTGTCATCGACAATTAATATAGGAGGTTTAATTTTTGTCATGTTAGCTTATCCATTGGTATTGATATTTTAAACGTTGTACCTTCATCAGAGCTTTGCAGTGATATTTCACCGTTTAAATACTCAATATGTTTTTTAACCAGGGCCATCCCTAAACCAGAACCCGTACTTATCTGTGCATGAAATCGCTTAAACATATCAAACACTTCACTTTGATGCTTTTGTGGTATTCCCATTCCGTTATCTGTAACAATAATAAAAAAAGTCTCTTGTTCATTAAAAATATCACAGCGAACATAAGATTTGTCTTTATTTCTGTCGTAATACTTCAACCCGTTTGATATTAAGTTTTCGATAATTTGAGCAAAACGCGCTTTTTCAGACCTTATAGGTACTGATAGGTTAATTGTTGTATCGAGCATACAAGGATTATCTTTCATGAGCCAAGACAGTCGCTCTTTCATATCAATAATTAACTGATTAAAGTCAATTACATCTCTATCTTCATTGCCAATCTCAGCTTTTGCTAATAATAAAATATCAACAACAAGTGATTCTAACTTTTCCATTTGTTGATAAATAACCAGTGCATTTTGGCTTGCCTCTTCAGTGTCTCCGGCTTTTATATCTTCAATAACAAAATGCGCAAGGGATTTAGCCCCAGAAAGTGGTGATTTCAGATCATGAGAAGCTCGATAAGCAAATTGAGCAAGTTCATCATTTGCTTGCTGCAGGGAAGCTGTTTGGCTGTTTATAATTTCTTTAAGTTCAATACTGTTTTCTATATTTAAAATATCATTTTTAACCCGCTGCCTAGCTGCGATAACGAGTGCTTTTAATTCACCCGTTGTTTTTTTCTCAAGTTCGTCATCTAAATTAATATTATTTTCGGGTTTACTTAATAAAAGCCGTGTCAAATTACGAATAGAACTAGAAATAGTTCGAGATAAGTAGCTGATAAAAATAATATTAAAAAGGGATATAATTAACACTAGTGGAATTAACGTCATTAGTATAAACGATACTGTTTTTCTAATTGGTTCCTCAAACATTTCTGAATTTGCATTAAAACCATCAAGTGAAGCATTCAAATTTAACAGAAAAGCCTCCCTACTGAGTTCACTTTTTTTGTATTGATCGAGCGATAATAAAGCTTTATCGGCAATTTCGATATCACTTTTACAAATCGTTAAGGCATGGTCTGTGTTAATAGCTTTCATAATAGCATGGTTAAAAAAGTTAATTTCATTAACACAATCAAGCGGTTGCTTCCTAACTAACATTATATCCGACTTAATGGTATTTATATCAATGGGATGGTCATTTTTGATGTTTTTGACTGATTTAGCTAACTGATTTACGTACTTCAAATGAAGAAAATTAAGGTGATGAAACTTAGCCCCTTTGGCTATTTCGAAAGCAGAATAAACGGTAATGCTCACTTCAACTGTGGTGAGCAATACAATAAGCATCAGCTTTTTGGAGATATTCATATATGAAGCCTATTTAAAGCAAGTCGCTATTTATTTTACCTATAACACTATATTAACTATAGTATTTATACCATTAGTTATAGCAGATAATATTAGTTTTGCGACTGTATTGAAGCGAATATGATGTGTTTTTAAATATTCGAAAATAATTTATATCATAAAGCGCGGTAAAATCTAAATCCAAGTATCAATTTTGTAACTAAGCAGCTTTAATAACAACGATTGCTTTGTAAAAGGTGTATCTTTATGACCAAGCTGATTGGGCATAAACCTCTAGGGCGTGTTTATCTTTGATGATTGAATTTCCAGCATACTGTTTGGCATTTAGCCAAGGCAAAGTCTATGAAGTGTGGTAATTTTCCATAAATAGGCGATAACGCAGCATAAATGTCAAACATGGTCTGCCCTTTGGGTACTTCCTGGGGTAGATTGAGTCTTTGTTGCCTGCATAAATGTAGTTAAAGCGCGTAAGCAGGACGCGGAAGTTTGCTCAGCTTTTACTTATTTTTATGGATGTAAGCCAGTAGGGTAACGCAGGTGCAGTTACTAAGCTCACTGGGTTAAACACCTCGCACCGCGATTAAACTGCCCCTAGATTGAACAAATTTCAATCCAAAAAAATCAACAGGCCCTAAGCTATCTTAACCGTATAAATGTATTATTTGGTTTTAATAGACAATTTTTTTTGAATTTTTTCTTGCCATTCTAAAGCAAGCTCAGGTACTTCTAACGCTTCTAGTAGTACATTTTCATAGCCAAAATACTTTTTATCAAAGTAAGCCTGAAAAAGTTTTTTAACTGAGATGTTGTGCGCAGCTTTCTTTTCAATAACAACGTTATCTCCTGTTTGCGCAACACCTCGCTCAAGTACTCTAAAATAAACACCAGTACAATAATTCTGCGTAAAGAGTTTGAGGCTATTTTTATTATTAAGGGCAATAGCAAGTTTAAAACAAGGTACACGGGGCTGGCTTACTTCAAGTAATGCAGTACCTATGCGAACATGATCGCCAATGTGTATTTTCGCCTCATCAAGATTAGAAACCGTAAAATTTTCTCCAAATATGCCACTGGCTAAATTTTCGTTTCCAAGGGTTTGCTTCCAGTAGTCGTAATGGTTGTGCGAAAAAGCATACACCGCTTTATCGACCCCTCCATGGTTAACTAAATCGGCTTGCTCATCGCCAACCACGTTTAGCTCTTCAATAATGACTCGCTCAATCGTTGGAATTTTAAAAATTCCCGTTCTCACTTCTTTGTCATTATAAATAACAGTTTTAATTGTAGAGATATTAGTTGAGATTATTTTCATTTAAATACCAAATGTACAAAAAACGAATAAATGGACACCTACAGTCAAATGCATAACGCCATTATAAAACAGTGAATATTGTAATTTTTTGCTTTCTATTTAGCTTAAAACCTGGATGGTAAATATATCTCAAGCCGCTATTTTAGCGCTAACAATAGAGAAATAAATTCAAATATTATTATGGTTCACTATGTTAGTAAATCTCTCAATAAGGGCTTAAGCTATACAGATTTAAATTTGAAAAAGATAAAAAATGGCTACTTTTCGTTAAGTAGCCATTATAAAACGTTTAATTATTCAGCTCGCTTTAAAAAATATGTCTCGGCTAATCCGTTATGTATACCGGCTAAATTAATTTGTATTTCGTCAATAAAGTCATGCAATAAACCATTTTTAAGTACACGTACATTTTTATCTTCTAGTTCAGTAATCGCATAGTCAATGGATTTAATTATTTCAGCTGAATTAGGGAGAGGTAAAATTAATGCTTTGAGTTCATTCATGCAAAATAAAATAGATCGTGGGAAAACTTTACTGTGCATCACAAATTCTATTACATCTGAGCGCTGAACTCGTACACCCATTTCTTGGCGATACATTTGATATGCACTTAACGAACGCAGTAAACTAATCCACTGTATATTATCAAATGGTTTCGCTTCCTCTTCGCTGGTAATAAGCGTTGCCGAGCGAATATCTAATATCCTTGAGGTCATATCAGCGCGTTCTATAATTGAGCCAAAACGTATAAAAACATAGCCTTTATCATGATTGATAGTCGCATCTAAGGCACCAAATATTTGATGAGCAGAGTCAATGATCTTTTTTAAGTAATCAAAACGACCGCGCTTAGTTAACCCTTCTTTTTGATTGTCTTTTACATAATAATAAAGAGAGTTTATTTCTTCCCATACATCTCGCGGTATTACATCACGAATTGTTCGTGCACTTTCTCTGGCAGAAGTAATAGAGTTTAAAATTGACGAATAATTATCACTGCCTACTAACAAATACCTTAATGCTTTTTGTTCCGAAAAATCAGTATGATTCTCTAAATAGTCTTTACGCACACCTATAATATCAATTAATGGTTCCCAGCCAGTACATACACCTTTTGGTAAGTCCATCATCAATAAATTATTAACGTTGATTAAACGAGCAACATTTTCCGCACGTTCAATATAACGAGATACCCAGTATAAAGTTTCGCCTACTCTTGATAACATATTATTTAGCCTCTTCGTCAACAATCCAAGTATCTTTACTGCCACCACCTTGTGATGAATTAACTACCAAAGAGCCTTTAACCATAGCAACACGTGTTAATCCACCGGTGGTTACTTGTGTATCCTTACCAGACGATAAAATAAAAGGCCTTAAGTCGGTATGTCGTCCATCCGGTTTATTGCCATCAAATGTTGGTACTGTTGATAAGTCTAATGTAGGTTGTGCTACCCAATTGCGTGGATCCGCTTTAATTTGTGCAATGCACGCTTCTTGCTCTTTTTTAGTCGATTTAGGACCAATTAATAATCCATACCCACCTGATTCATTGGCAGGTTTTACCACTAGTTTATCGATATTTTTAATAACATGGTCACACTCTTTAGGATCCAAACATTTAAACGTTGGAACGTTGGCCAGTTTAGCTTCTTCACCTAAGTAATACTTAATCATCTCAGGCACATAAGCATAAACTACTTTGTCATCAGCCACGCCTGCACCCGGTGCATTAACCAAAGCAACATTACCTTTAGACCAAGCACGCATTAAGCCAGGCACACCAAGTTGAGAATCAGGTAAAAATGCTTCGGGATCTAAAAACAAATCATCAATACGACGATAAATAACATCAACCCGTTGCAGACCTGTAATTGTTCTCATGTATACACAGTCGTCTTTCTCAACAACTAAATCACGCCCTTCTACCAACTCACAACCCATTTCCTGTGCAAGGTAGCAATGCTCAAAATAAGCTGAATTAAATACACCAGGTGTAAGTACCACTACCTCGGGTTTATCTTGTGGACGCGGAGACATTGCAGCCAACATATCAAATAATTGAGAGGGATAATCATCAACCGGTAAAATAGATACTTGCTCAAATAACTCAGGAAAAACACGTTTCATTACAGAACGGTTTTCAAGCATGTATGACACCCCAGAAGGTACACGCAAATTATCTTCAAGCACATACATAGTACCGCTTCCATCACGCACTAAATCCGATCCACAAATATGCGCCCAAATTTTATTTGGCGGGTTTATACCTACACATTGCTGACGAAAATTAACAGATTTTTCGAGTAAACCTTTAGGAAAAACACCATCTTTTATTATTTTTTGGTCATGGTATAAATCGTCTATAAATAGATTTAGTGCTTCAACACGTTGCTTTAAACCAATTTCTACGCTTTGCCATTCTTTTTTTCCAATGGTACGTGGAATAATATCAAACGGCCATGCTCTATCGATCATGTTACCTTCGTTATAAACTGTGAAGGTAATACCCATTTCTTTAATTGCCAAGTCGGCAACAGCTCTGGCTTTAACTAATTCTTCACCTGATAAATTAGCAAAAAATTGGGCTAATTGTTTACCATGCGATCTAACATTTCCTTGTGCGTCAATTAATTCATCAAAGAAACCTTTTGTTTGGTACGTTTTCCAATCAATCTTCATACACTTTTTCACCTTATCCATCATAAATATGATGTTATTAAACCGCTCATTCTAATCGAATCATGTCAACCGCTACATCAAGCAGTTGACTGCCGCCGCCAAACACCACTCCTTTTAAAGGGGTCACATCTGAAAAATCTCGCCCTACAGCTAAAGTAATATGCTGATCTTGGGGTAACACATTATTTGTGGGATCAAAATCAACCCACCCTAAATTTGGAACAAACACCGCAAACCAGGCATGCGTTGCATCTGCACCTTCTAGTTTCTCTTCGCCTTCAGGAGGCATCGTTTCAATGTATCCACTTACGTACCTTCCTGCTAATCCTACGCTACGTAAACATGCTAGCGCAAAGTGTGCAAAGTCTTGGCAAACGCCCCTTTTTTGTGCAAAAACAACACTCAAAGGCGTGCTGATCGTAGTAAAACCAGGGTCGTAATGAAATTCATGAAAAATTCGTGCCATTAAATCTTTACACGCTGCTATTATATTTTTGTGCGATTCAAACGAAACTAACGCATATTCCTTAATCCCTTTATCTATCGGAATAAGCTGCGAAGGTAGTACAAACTCAGAGGTTTTTAATAGCTCAACTGTATGTGGGGCAACTAATAAATCGCGTACTTTTTGCCATGGCATATCAATATTGTGTAGATTGCTATTAGCACCTACTAATAACTCTACTTCACTGATCATCGTTACTTTGAGTTTTTTGTGCTGTATCGCTATCTCAAATGCTGTTACCTGATTATTAAAATAATCGGTAAATGTTTGTATGTAATTGGGCGTTGGCTCAATTTCTATGCGGCTGCTATGGCATATTTGAGCACGATTCGTTTTTGGCGTTAATCGGGCTTGGTTTAGACACAAACTAACAAAGTCAAAATAGTTATAAGTAGTTGAATGTTTTATTTTATATTTCACGATTGAGCTTGCTCAATATTAGTCCAGTTCAATTTATTTGCCGTTTGGGTATGAGAAAAATACTGTAGTAATAGTACATCACAAAATGTATCTAGGTTCATACGCGTATTATGATTAAACTCAATTAACTGGTTACGTTTTCCGTCTTCACTTTTTTGTAAGTAATCTTTTTCAGTTACATAACAGCTTGTTTGAGATAGCAGTATTGCTTTTTCATGTGCAGCAATTACACCTTGCCTACGTTTTGTGGGTAAATGCTTACATAACTGATTAATTTGTTCTAACTGAAATAATAAAGAACGTGGGTATTCTGCATCTAAAAGCAGTAACTCAAGCCCAGTACCAATAGTTTGATACATTCTGTAGCGGCGCTTATGTGTAACCAAACTCACTTGACAGCTAAGGACTGCTTCGAGTAAACCAAGCTCTTCTGGCTCATCTAACTCTTGTGTTAATAAAGACGCACTCAGTGACGTAATTTGCAGGCTACGCTCTACCCTTCTGCCCATCTCTAATAAAAACCAGCCATTACTGTTTGGCATGCAGTCGGTAATAGAACCGTTAAAAGCCATAATCGAGCCTATAACTCTATCAAGGCTGCTTTGCATTGCACGCGTTGGAATATTAATATTTACATTTTTAAATACTTTAATTTGCTCATTAATATCATCAATTATTCGGCGGCTATCATGAGACAGTAACTCTTGTATTTGCACCGACGCATTAGTAATGTACTTTAAAGTATTAATAATACTGCCAGCGCATTGCTCGTCTGCAAGCAGTTGAAAGGCGGTTTCTTTAGATAGATTTACATCAATCCCATCTAGTTTTAAATCAGGTTCTATATAGGGATAAACAATATATTGCGACCTAATGGCATTAGAAAGCCGTGCAACTATACTTTTTCGTATTGAATCTGGGTAAACAGAAAACTCGGTGTACTTGTCTATAAAAATACGCAAAATACGTATCGTGTTTTCGCAGCGTTCTAAGTATCGACCTAACCAAAAAAGGTGCTCAGCCGTACGGCTCGAAATAACCCCTTCGAGTAGCGTTACATCCATTCTTTTTCTAATCGGAACAGGCGGGTTATGATCGCCTAAATCAACACTATCGGCTGTATTTATCCATGTATCCTTGATCCAACCCGATATACTCGGATCGTTACTTTTTTCATTCGAAAAGCACAATGCTGATGGGAGGACTTCAACGCCATTTTCTGTTGTTATGGCATAACATCTAAACACCACTGGTTTAGAAATCAACTGCCCGTCATGCCAAAATGGGGCGCTGCTAAACACTGGTTTTTCTTGAAAAAAGTAGTTTTCGGGCTGTTTACTAATAAGCGATTTTATTTCTTGTTCATCCAAAACACCATCTAACTTAACTTTAGGGTTTATCGTGGATAAAAGTTCAAGGTTACTCCAATCAACACTCTGAGCTTCTTTAACGCTGTAGTAATTAGGTTCGCCTAGCAATAATGGTTGTTTTAATATGTGCTGCGATAATTTTTCTAAATTGCACTTAATTGAAGGTGACGACAATACGCCACTACCAAATGGATTTAAAACCTTAACCGAGCCCTGACGCACTGATTGTAATAAACCCGGTATACCATGAAGTGAATATTCGGTTTGTTCTAGTGAATCAATACTGCGATCAGACACCCAGCGCAAAATCACATTAATCTTACCCAATCCTTGCAACGATTTTAAACAAACATCACCACCGCGCACGGTTAAGTCGGCGCTTTGTACTAATGTATAGCCAAAGTAAGTAGATAAAAATGCATGTTCGTTGTAATTAGGATCATCAATCCCTTGGGTTAAAATTACAATACGTGGGTCATCCATATAGTGGGTATATTCGTTAATACCCTCTTGGAATAGGTTTAAAAATTCTTTAATTTGCTGAACATTACATTCTGCAAATTCTTCAGCCATTACACGCCTTGCAATAATACGGCTTTTAATTAATAGCCCGAGGCCTAAAGGGCACTGGCAATGATCGCTTAATACTTTAAATTCGCCTGTTGGCGTGCGGTAAACATCTAATGCTGTAAAAAAAAGTGTTAATTCGTTACTAGGTAAACTAAAACCTTCTCGCAAATAATTAGGGTCTTGAAAAAGCTGATTTGCAGGAATATGACCGTTGACTAATAGAGTTTGATCACCGTAAATATCTTGCTGTATTTTATTTAATAAAAGGGTTCTTTGCTTAATCCCATCTTCAAGTAAAGTCCAATCGGACTTTGACAACATAAATGGCAAGGGATCGAAATGCCACTGCTTGTTGTTTTCATTTTTAATATTACCATTTTGTAGTAATTGGCTAATTTCTGTAGCGCGGCTACTTACGTCTTCTGCTGTTAGACTGGCTAAACGCTTAAATAAAGTATCCCAATGATCTGGATGCAAACCACTGTGGTTAGCCAGTTCATCATGTCCGTGTGATTTATCAAGGTATAAAGACAACCACTCAGGCAATTCCGGCATCGCGTTATTGTTAATATACAAGCTGAAAGTGCTCCAATTTATAGTAAATAGCCGAAATCATAATCACGTTTTAAAAAAGTATTTTGTTATTCCACTTTAAATAATTTCAAAGTGGAATGACACAACTATCAATTATTATTTAAAGTTAGGCTGCCTGCGTAAATCTAATGTATTTGGATAATCAGTATTACTACTTTCCTCATCAGGTACCACGTATTCACTTGCGCTTTGCGCCGATTTAAAACTGTGCGTAACCGCCGATGGACTCCAACTTGGTTCTGCTGATGCAAGTAAAGATGGGGTATGCCCGTGCTCCCAAAATCTAGCAACTCTCCGCCCTTCGGCTTCAAATGCATTAACCGGTAGCGTTTCTGGATTACGTCCACCAGCATGACTCACATGATATACAAAGCCGCCTACAGAGCGCCCTTCCCAAGTATCAATTAAATCAAATACCAATGGTGCATGCACGCCAATTGTTGGGTGAAGCGCTGTTGGTGGTTGCCAAGCTCGGTAGCGTATACCTGCTACCATTTCGTCTTTTGCTTTACCTTTTACGGGTTTAAGCGGCACTCTTCTGCCATTACAACTTATAATATAGCGGTCGCTCATTGTACCTTGCACTTTTATTTGCACTCTTTCTAATGACGAATCTACGTAGCGTGCTGTACCCGATGCACTCGCTTCTTCACCAAGTACATGCCAAGGCTCAATCGCGGTTCTAAGCTCAAGTGTTACGTTATCAAGCTCACGCGTACCACATACCGGAAATCTAAATTCAAAAAATGGATTTAACCAGCTTAACTGAAATTGAAAACCAGCTTGTTGTAAATCGCGACTTACTTCAGCTAAATCATTTTCAACATATTGTGGTAATAAAAACTTATCGTGTAACTCTGTGCCCCAACGTATTAATGGTTTGTGGTAAGGTTTTTTCCAAAACCAAGCAAGTAAAGTTCGTAACAATAGCATTTGCACTAAACTCATTTGTGAATGCGGTGGCATTTCAAAGCCCCTAAATTCAACAATACCTAAGCGACCTGTGGCTGAATCAGGTGAATATAGCTTATCGATACAAAATTCTGCTCTGTGCGTGTTACCCGTTAAATCAACCAATAGATTACGCAGTAACCTGTCAACTAACCAAGGCTCAGGCACCTCACCTTCAGGCATATGCGAAAAGGCAATTTCAAGTTCGTATAAAACCTCATCGCGGGCCTCATCCACTCGCGGTGCTTGGCTTGTAGGACCAATAAATAATCCTGAAAACAGATAAGACAAACCTGGGTGATGCTGCCAATACGTAATAAAACTTCTTAAAATATCGGGTCTACGTAAAAATGGGCTTTGCTCAGGTGTTTCGCCACCAAGCGTTACATGGTTACCACCACCAGTACCCGTATGGCGACCATCTGCCATAAACTTATCGGTACCTAATCGGCATTGTTTTGCAAGGTCGTATAACGTATTAGTACGATCTACTAATTGATCCCACGATGTAGAAGGATGAATATTAACCTCTATAACACCAGGATCGGGAGTCACTGCGTATTTTTCTACGCGGCTATCTTTAGGAGGGCTATATCCCTCGATAACAAGCGGCATTTTAAGTTCTTTAGCCACACCCTCTATACTATTTATTAAACCCATGTAATGTTCAAAATGACTTGTAGGCGGCATAAATATATATAAACGCCCCTCTCTTACTTCCATTACTAGTGCCGTTTTAACCATTTCTTTACCAATGAACCCCTTTTTAAGCTTTTTAGCTTTGGTAAAGTTTTCTGGAATATCAAATGGGTCACGGTCAATAATATTACCGCTCCATTCAAGGCTATCTAAGGGCAAGCGATACCCCATTGGTGATTCGCCCGGTAATAAGAAACAATTGCCTCGTTTAAATTCCCACGTACACGACTGCCAGCAGTTTTTACTATCGTTCCATTTTAGAGGCAGTACATACCCAACAGGCTTTTCTATACCTTTATCCATTTTTGCTAAAAAGCCTTTTCGACTCATTGCATGGAGAAGCTCTGGTTGATCAGGTTTTATCTCGGTTGGTAATGAGGCTTCTTGCCACATGTGATACAAAATATCTTCATAAGCCGTAGTTAATGCCTCGGTTTCAAGACCGAGAGAATCACATAGTTTATCGGCAAACTTTTTAGTATCAGTATGATCAAATTTATAATCTTTATTAGGATCCGCCAATAACGCTGCATCGTGCCATAAAGGCTCACCGTCTTTGCGCCAATAACACGCATATTGCCAGCGTGGCAGCGGCTCTCCTGGATACCATTTCCCCTGCCCGTAGTGAGTAAAGCCGCCTTTTGTATATACTTTATTCATTTCTACAAATAAATTTTGAGCTAATATTCTTTTTTCTTTACCATCGGCATCCGTATTCCACTGAGGATGTTCCATATCGTCAATAGAAATAAACGTAGGCTCGCCACCCATGGTTAAATGTATGTTTTCTTCGTTGTAAACATTATCGACATGCTGGCCTAAGCGATTAATTGCCGTCCATTGCGCCTCAGAATAGGGCTTAGTTACACGAGGGTCTTCGTGTACACGCGTTACTTTATTATAAAAGCTAAACTCAGATTTACAGTCATCTATACCGCCTGTTACTGGCGCCGCCGAGCTTGGCTCTGGCGTACATGCCAATGGAATATGACCTTCACCAGCAAATAAACCCGATGTAGGATCAAGCCCTATCCAGCCAGCACCCGGAATGTACACTTCGGTCCATGCATGTAAATCGGTAAAGTCTTCTTCTGGACCACTTGGACCATCTAATGATTTTTGATCCGAAGTTAACTGTACTAAGTAGCCCGATACAAATCGAGATGCTAATCCCAAATGACGAAACAGTTGTACTAACAACCAAGCAGAATCACGACACGAACCTGTTTTTTTACTTATTGTTTCGTTTGCCGTTTGTACGCCTGGCTCTAAACGAATGCCATAACCCACTAACTCATAAATAGCTTGATTAACCGCTACTAAAAAATCAACGCTTCTGAGCGGTTCTTTAGGATTTAAAGATTCAATTAATTCTTTAAATTTTGGACTGGCTTTGCGTTTTTTTAAATAAGGAGTGAGTTCTGACTTTGAAATAGCATCGTAAACAAATGGAAAGTTTTCAGCGTAATCCTCTAAAAAGAAATCAAAGGGGTTAATAACCGTCAATTCTGCAACTAAATCGACCGTAAAACTAAATTCGGTGGTTGGCTTATTAAATACCACCCTTGCCTGGTAATTACCAAATGGGTCTTGTTGCCAATTTATATAATGATCTTCTGGGACTATTTTTAAAGAATAGCTTTTAATTTTTGTACGACTATGTGGCGCGGGACGTAATCGGAATATATGCGGCCCCATATTAACTGACCTATCGTATTTATACTGAGTATGGTGCGAAATTCCAACTGTAATTGTCATCTATTAATTCCCCTTTAATAATGTATAGCCACAATGTAACGCTAAAAATATTACTTTATCTAATTTGACTTTGTTGCAATGTTTGTACCTGTAAATTTGAAAAGTAGTGCTGTAAGCCCTTTTGGCGTCCCCAGTACAAAGCAACGCTATGCATAACGGTTTTGCGCTAACTAATAGAAAAGCACATCAATTTATTAAATATTAATTTAGTGTGATTTAAATGATCACCTTTAGATTTTTATAGTGCAATAAATGCACCAAAACAGTGCTAAAATATCACCTACAATTAAAATAAATTAATTTAAAATATTGAAATTAAATATTATTTTAAAAATATTTAAAGTCCTACTTATAACGCTAAACAGGCATAATTAAAAGTATTATATTTAAAGCTGAGCCTACCAAACAATGGAAAATAGTCATCTAACAATAAAAAATAGTTCACAATAAAGCTGCTATTAAAGTAAGTAAAGATGCTATACTGGGTCGATTTTTAACCGCTTACGTTACAGTAAAACTAACAATCTCGATGAGATAAAACAAGCAACTTTTAATACATAGATGCTTGCTTTAAGGATTAGTTTTACAGTGGTGTGTTTTAATTTCAGATAAAGCAGAACACGTCCAATTTGAAAGACCAGCACATCTCACTAACCTGTTAATTTTTCATTATCATCAAAGCTAAAGGTAATGCAGCACTAGGGCGTGTTGATCTTTGGTGGTTGAATTTGCAGCAGTGTGTTTGGTATTTAAGCAAGGCAGAGTCTATGATGTGTGGTTGTTCCCCATACATAGGCGATAACGCAGCATAAATGCCAAACATGCGCTGCCCCTGGGTTCTTTCTAGGGACGATTGACTCTTTGTTGCTCGGTTTTTACTTAGCCCACTAGGTTACAAACCTCGCGCCGCGATTAAATCGACCCTAGATTGAACAAATTTCAATCCCAAAAATCAACATGCCCTAGCGTATTTCAGATTTTTTAAATCAACCCAATCTACCTATTAGGATATTTTCTTATGCAAAAGCTAACAGATGTCGGTGAAAACTTAATTAATGGTATAGCATCTCGTTATAACCTCAGTCACGATGCAGTAATTCACATGTTAGTTAGCGTTAATAACGGCGGTTGCTCAATGGCACAGTTTAATTGCCCAGAGCTTGGTGGTTCTGGCCAGTGGATGCGCGGCGGAATGACAATGGTCGGCGACATGTTTAACTACGGTCTTAAGTCAACAGTTGATAACCTATGCAACGAGCTTGCTAATATATTGAGTAATAACCAAATATTTCCGGTTATTCCCGCCGGTACCCCTGGGAGTAATCAATGGTGGCCTGGTGATTTAGGCAGTCCGTTTAGCAGTGGTGCACAAAATAATATTCGTTACGCTATATTTCCTAATCGTTTAGCCGTTGAATTAAATGGGCAAGTAAGCGTATACGACACGCTGGATCACAATATTGGTGGTGTAAGTCAACAGCAAGGTGATAGTACCTCTCTTACTTTTAGCAGCCAGTGGGGAACAATTAATGTCAACACCTTGCCATTAATTTCAGGACAAATGCCACCAGCGCCTCAAAAAGACTTTGTTGCGCACGTAATGGAGCCGAATATAACACCATTAGCACCTAATCAAGTCAAAGCACCTGTAAATAATACAATAGAGCAATATTCAGTAAACGAAACGCTTCAAATTATAGAAAAACTAGCGCAACTACGTGACTCAAATGCGCTTAGTGATGATGAATTTAATATTAAAAAGTCTGAACTATTAAAAAGGATTTAATCCACACCCTTAAATAGTTAAAACAAATTGATAGCGATTTATCACAGTCTCAATTTTTATTCGGTAACATATGAAAACATTTAAATGTAATTGCACAGATCAGCTTATTTTATTTTTTGAAAGTAGCCATTGTTTGGCTTGTGGCAAAACCGTGGGTATAGATGACGACTTTGACCACGTTGAACCGTATGAAATCGATGAACAATCAGGGCTGTTTTACAAGTCAGAAAAACCAGACGTTTTTTATAAAAAATGTGACAATAATGCTCAGTACCATGTGTGTAATGGCATGGTTAATTTAGATACATTTGTACCTGTAGAAGATAAAAACGAGGTGCTGTGTTTTTCATGTCGCTTTAATGAAACCGTACCCGATTTGAGTGTTGATGGGCATATTCCATTGTGGAAAAAAATGGAAACAGCAAAACGTCGTGCGTTATATACATTAAAGTCATTATCATTGCCTTTAAACACAACAATTCAAGAACCAGAGAGCGGATTAAGTTTTGATTTTATAGCAGATCGAAATGTAAGCGATCATTTTGTAAGCCCTATAATAGGTCAAGACGTTGTATTTACAGGACACGATTGCGGGCATATCACTATCAACCTCGCAGAAGCTGATGACGTAGCACGTTCTCAAGCTAAAATAGCAATGGGTGAGCGCTACCGAACTCTGCTTGGTCATTTTCGTCATGAACTTGGACATTATTACTTTGATATACTCATAGCAAATTCACCAAAAAAGCATGCCTTATGTAAACAATATTTTGGTGATGACGAATTAGATTATCAGCAAGCGCTCGATACTCACTATAAACAAGGTGCCCCCGCTAACTGGCATGATACCTTTATTAGCGAATACGCAACAATGCACCCCTATGAAGATTGGGCCGAAACATGGGCGCATTACATGCATATTATCGACACACTAGAAACAGCTAAAAACTTCTCAATTACGGGCTCAACAACGGGTAACGAATTTGAGCTAGATGATGCAGACGAACTGCGTTTACCCCAAAATTCTTATTATTTTTATGCGCAAACGCCAATAGACACTATTTTAGATACTTGGATGGAATTTTCGATCATTCTAAATTCGCTAAACCGCAGCATGGGACTTGCCGATGCCTACCCGTTCGTTCTAACTCAAGCGGTGCGAACTAAGTTATCTTTCATCCATCATGCTATTCATAACAGGCTAAATTTAATGCCTGATTTGAGCATTGGAAAAGTGTAATAAAGTAAGCTCAGTCCAAAAAACATTTTAATAAAGAGCTATTTATTCTTGCTATGACTTTTCATGCATAGGTAAGTGGCTTTTTTATGATGAGAAAAAAGCCGTAAAAATAGTATATCCCCCCTACTTTCTCGCTAAAGCTTTATTAGCTTGTCACAGCGAGGTTATTCTTAAGTCGACTTATAATTTTTTCTTGATAAATACTAACTGTAGAAAACTTTTGTATTGATACAAATAAGTCAGTTAGTTTTTCGTTTGATATATCAGAGATATTAATCCCTTTATATAAAATAGGCGCATTATTTTGTCTGGTTAAATTATCGGACAGTAAGATGTTCAATTTTACTGTACGTGCTAACTCTTCTTGATACAGAAAAAACTCTCTTAAATGTGTACTGACTATATCGTCTGGTTTTGATCTGTCTATCATCAAAATTTCGTCAATTAGTCGATTTAACCTGCTGCGAGACTCTATTGCTTCGTCGAGAATATCTAACCAATTAAGTTCGCTATTTGATAGTAAAGCTAAAAAATATACCGTACGTGCTTTGTTGTAATTAATAAAACCAGGCCACATAACATCTTCGCTAGATACTTTAAGTGCTTTATCAAACTGCTCAGCGGCAGATTTAAGATACATACTTACTTCTTCAAGTATTGATGGCTCTATAGTATTAATATTTTTTTGAGCCAGCTCTAAACCATCAATCGACAAAATATCTACAGAGTTCATATTTAGCGACTCTCGTAATAAATGCATGCCTTTTTTGTTGTAATACAAACCTAGGTAATTATGGTAAATGGTTTTTGTCACTGGATTACGAAGAATTGGACCTCTGACATGAAGTAAGTCTGCATGAATATTAAAATTATCATCAGCCACAAAACTTTGATAAGACACAACAGCTTTAAATAGCTTTATTGTTTCCGTTATTTGAATTGAATTACCTTTACTCACCGAGTGCAATATTTCACAGCGCCTATCAACTTCTGACAAAATTGTATCCATACGCTTTTTATAAAGTACTTTGTTAGTTTCTGATGCATTAAAAACAGCTGGAAATAAAACAATTAGGTCAATTATATATTGCAGGGTATCGGCAAAAAGAACGGCGGTTTCTTGACTCTTTTTTTAGTTTATGCTCAATAGAGTCAAAAATTTCTTTCTCTAGTGTATTTT
This sequence comes from Pseudoalteromonas sp. BSi20652, assembly GCF_000239855.1. Classification (GTDB taxonomy): domain Bacteria; phylum Pseudomonadota; class Gammaproteobacteria; order Enterobacterales; family Alteromonadaceae; genus Pseudoalteromonas. The sequence continues at coordinate 34,261 of NZ_BADT01000082.1, forward strand.
CATCTTGGGATTTAAACTGATTAATTAACTCTGGAAGTGAGGTTACGTAATTTTCATTATCTAAAATGTTACCTTCCATTTTGCTAATATTATTTACACTATCAATTGATGTATATGTTCTAACAGTAATAAATAAAGCTAATACGGCTATACAAAAGCTTACTGTTGATATGGTAAAGCTTAGTAAGTCTTTACCTTCTTTTAAATCATATACCCATACAGCAAGAAAAGCTGAAAGTAGAACAAGTAATAATATTGTAAAATATAACATTTTTGATGTGCGCATATGTCTTCCAGACTTGGGTCGAGCTAACAATCTAATATTGCTGATTTATAACACGAAAAACGCAGACTTCACACGCAAACTAAGAGTTACATAAGTTATTTATTATCGAGCTGTAAAGCCTTTACTGAACGTAAATAATTAAATATTTGTATCACTTTTCCCATTTACCCAGCGCTTGTTTGTCACTTTGTTTAAACTCAACCCAGTTTGATGAGTCTTTAAAGTGCTCTTTTTTCCAAAACGTGGCGTGGTTTTTTAAATAATCCATTATAAATTGTGCGCCTTCAAATGCGGCTTGGCGATGGCGCGACGTTACGCCAACAAATACAATTTGCTCGCCAAGCGCTAAATAACCAACGCGGTGAATAATGCATATTCGCGCCAGTTGCCAGCGAGTTTGTGCTTGCTCTGCAATAGATTGAAGGAGTTGCTCGGTCATACCAGGGTAGTGTTCAAGCTCAAGTGCAATAACGTTATCGCCACTGCTGAACTCTCTTACCAAACCTGTGAAGGTGACAACAGCGCCATCGCTTTTGTTATTACTACAAAGCGTATTGTGCTCGTCACCTACATTAAAATCATCGGTTTGTACTTGAATATGTATACTCATTAGCCACCTGTAACCGGCGGGAAAAAGGCAAGCTCATCCCCTGCTTTTACTATTTCATCGCTTGATGACATAGTTTGGTTAAGCGCTGCAAGTAGCTCACGCTCCTCCAGCCACGGTTGCCAATGTGGATATTGGCTGACTAACTTTAACTTAAGTTCTGAAATACTAAGCGGCTGCGTAATTTCAAGGCTTAACTTACTGCACTTTAACCGCTCTTTCAGTTGCCCAAAAAACAGTAGCTCTACTTTTCCGGTGCTAGATAAAACATCGTTTGGATTAATCGCGCTGCCAACTACCATTTTTGCCCCCTGCTTTTTGAGTAACACGCATGCCGCTAATTTCCATTAGTGGGTCGGCTGCTTTGCACATATCAAACAAAGTAAGGCTAGCCACAGATACCGCCATTAGCGCTTCCATTTCTACGCCAGTTTTACCGGCAAGTTTGCAATAGCTGGTTATTTTAATTTGGCTGTTTGCTTCATCAAGCTCAAAATCAACAGCAACTTTACTCAGTGCAAGCGGATGGCAAAGCGGGATTAAATCAGCGCACTTTTTAGCGCCTTGAATACCTGCTATACGGGCAACACCTAACACATCGCCCTTTTTGTTTTGATTTAGTATTACTTGTTCAAAGGCAAGCTTACTCATGCTAATAAATGCTTCAGCTGAGGCATCGCGCAAGGTTACGTCTTTGAGCGATACATCAACCATATTAGCTTGGCCGTTTTCGTCAACGTGGCTTAACATATTATTGCTCACGCGATTCACACTTTTTACCAATGGTAATGTGCGGTACAAAGTTACACGGTTTGTGCATTGAGTCTAACTGATCTTTTATAATGCCTGTCCATGCTGTTTTACATGCGCCAGTAGAGCCCGGCATACAAAAAATAACCGTGTTGTTAGCAAGCCCTGCCAATGCTCGAGATTGAATCGTTGAGTTACCTATTTCACCGTACGAAATATGTCTAAATAGCTCACCAAAACCGTCTACGCTTTTATCAAACAGCGGTGCAAATGCCTCTGGTGTTGAGTCGCGTTCGGTAAATCCTGTACCACCAGTCACTAAAATAGCGTGAATGGTGTCGTCGGCTATCCACTGCGATGCAATGGCGCGCATTTGGTAAACATCATCTTTTACAATTTCTTTATCGGCTAAGTGATGACCAGCCTCAGTGAGTGCTTTAATTAAATAATGACCAGAAGTATCGGTAATCGCATCGCGGGTATCACTTACTGTAAGTACGGCAATATTTAAGGCTACTTGTGACTCTGTTGTGTGGCTCATAATGTTCTTCTTAATTGGTTAATGCTTTTTTGGTCAAAATGCTCATTTACAGCTTTAAATTGCGCCGGTGTATTGGTGTTTATAAGTGCGTGCGCTTTATTACATAAAAGCGTTTGCACACCAATACTTTGGGTAAACTGTTTTATTGATTTATGACTGTTTGCGTTTGTGAGTATTTGCTTTAAGTGATTTTTAACACTGTGTGTATTACGAATATACAGCGGTAGCGGTTCATTTTCAAAGTGCCAAGCATGTATTTGTGACTGATTTAATTGATTGCTCGCAATTTGTACGTTATTTGACTGAGAAGCCAGCACAATTGTACTTAGCAAACTGCTAGTAAGTAGAGGCATATCCACCGCAGTAATAAGTAAATCGTGCTCGGTGGCTATTAATGTGGAGTAAATCCCGCTAAGAGGGCCATTATTTGGGTATATATCTTTAACGTACTTTTCTAACGGATAATGGCGCGGTGAATAATGGCTCGATGATTTAACTGGATTTGTAACATTGCGACTTATTAGTATGTTTTTAGCGCCTGCGTCTTTTAATAAATCACATGCGTTTTGCAATAGCGTTTTATTTTTAAAACTAAATCGGCTTTGTCTGTGCCCATTCTTGATGACTTACCACCAGCAAGCACAACGCCTGTAAAATCTCGCTTAACTTTTATATTAGCTTTTATATGAGTATTCACATCAACTCCCATATTAACCACCTAACATAGCTAAGTGAGTTGTCGCACCTGTTAAGCGTTTATCTAGCTCATGGCTTATTTCTTTATTGCCCATAGCAGCTCGAATTGCCTTTACGGTCGCTGCAGTATCGTCCTCGTTGAGTAGCTCGCGTAAATCTATACCTTGCTCGGCAAATAAGCATAAGTGCAATTTACCCAGCGCCGATACCCTCAAGCGATTACAGCTTTTACAAAAATCTTTGCTGTACGGCATTATTAAACCAATACGACCATCGTAATCAGGATGAAAAAACTCCTCAGCGGGTCCATTTAATTTCCCCCTAACGACCTGTAACCAGCCTTGAGCTAAAAGCTGGGCTTTAATCGTTTGCCCACTTAAGTGGTTTTGTTCAAAAAAGGTGGCGCCATTACCTGTTTCCATTAATTCTATGAAGCGCACCGTAACTTTGTGGTGTTTTACCCACGCTAAAAAATCCTTCAATTGGTTTTTATTAAACTGCTTGGCAAGCACTGCATTTATTTTTATATCTTTTATGCCCAGATCTACCGCGCGTTCAATCCCTTTTAAAATAAGGTTAAGTTTGTCGTGCCCTGTTATTAGCTTAAACATACTCGGATTTAAACTATCAATACTGACATTGAGCGCATCAAGCCCTGCTTCTGTAAATTCATCAATTTTATTTAATAAATTAAATCCGTTGGTAGTAATGGCTACTTTTTCTATGCCTGGGGTGTTTTTACAGAGTTTTATTATATCGGTGACGTCGTTTCGTAAGCATGGTTCGCCACCTGTAATACGCACTTTTTTAGTACCTAGTTCTGCAAACGCATTTACAAGCGTGCTAATTTCGTTTTTATTTAAAAAATTACGCGGCGTATCGCACTGATAGCCGTTTGGTAAACAATAACTACAACTAAAATTACATACATCGGTTATTGAGAGGCGCAAATAGTTAAACTGCCGACCAAATTGATCATTAAGCATATGCTTCCTTGTTTGTTTACATTTCAACCGCAACATTAATACTGTTCGCTTTTTGCGTAGCATGTTGCTTAATTAATTGGCTTAATTGCGTTTTACACGAACCACAGTTGGTTCCACATTTAAGTTCAGACCCCAATTGCTCAACTGTGTTTGCACCGCTTTTGATGGCGTTTATAATTGGCTGCTCTCTTACTTTAAAGCAGCTACACACTTGCATGCCTTGGGTAAATTCTTCATCAGGGGTTGCATAAAGCAGTGACTGTAACTGTGTAAAACTCAGTAATGGCTCTGCAAATAAATGGTTTATCCACTCAAGTGATATTTCTTTTTGCTCGTTAGAAATAACAGCAACAAACGCTAACTGATCGTTTTGAATACACTGCACATGCATGGCTTTTGCAGTACTCATAGCCGACCACTGCCCTTGTAAACCAGTTAAGGTTTGGCAGTAATACAGTAAATCACTTTGTGGCTTATTAAGCGCCAATTGGTAATTAAAGCAATTACTTGCATTAACTTTGAGCCAAAAATCACTGTTTATAACAAGTTCGTTTTTAGCAAACAGCTGCATATATTGCACAAAGGGTGCTTTAACTATATTAACAGCGCCGTGTTTGCACTCAGCCTGACCAGATAGAGGGTCAACTACCGATTGATACAACCTACTTACTGTTGCTGATGACGCAAATTGCTTGTTCCAATGAATCGGCATAAAGCATTCACCTTTTCGCACCGAATCGGTTACTTTTGCATGCGCGGTAACCTGCCCTGTTTGGGCAATCGCACTTATTAAATCGTTTTGTTTAATTTCCAATTTACTTGCATCAAGCGGATTAATTTCAATGTACGGCCGTGTAATATGCGATGAAAGCGCAGTGCTTTTACCGGTGCGGCTCATGGTATGCCATTGGTCGCGTATACGTCCTGAGTTCATTACAAACGGATAATCGCTTGATGTTTTTTGCACCGGTAATTGCGGTGTTATGGGTATAAAGCGCGCTTTTTTATCCGCAGTGCTAAATTGGTTATTTGTAAAAACCTGACCATTTTTATAAGGCTGGTTTTTAACAACCGGCCACATAATGGGTTTTAAGTTATCGTACTGGCTTTTTGTGAGCCCAACTAAACCAGAGAGGTTTAATAATCGACTGTCATTATTTTCAAAGTCGGTTAATTGTGCCCATTCTTCAAAAATGCCACTGGGATCTGTAAAATCAAACCCTTCAAAGCCCATTTTTTTAGCAACTTCGCACATAATTTGCCAATCGTTTTTAGCTCCTGAATAAGGCGCTACTAAAGGGCGCTGCCTTGATATTCTGCGCTCTGAGTTAGTTACTGTGCCGTTTTTTTCACCCCATCCGGTTGATGGAAAAGCAACATCGGCAAATTTTAACGTATCACTTTTTGCAATACAGTCAGATACAACCACCAGCTCGCAGGTCTCTAATGCCTTTTTAATAGCGGCGTTATTAGGCAAACTTACCATTGGGTTTGTTGCCATTACCCACACGGCCTTTATTTTGCCTGCGGCTATTTCATCAAACATATCAATAGCATTGCTGCCTGCTTTTTTAGCAATAGTTGGCGAGAGCCAAAAGCGCTGTACAAGTGATTGGTGCGCTTCGTTTTCAATATCTAAATGCGCCGCTAACTGATTAGCCAAGCCACCGACTTCGCGCCCGCCCATCGCATTGGGTTGCCCAGTAATCGAAAACGGACCACTGCCTGGCTTAAGTAATTTACCTGAGGCTAAATGCGCATTAATAATGGCGTTGCATTTATCTACACCCGAGCTTGACTGATTTATACCCATTGAATAAAAGCTAATCGCACTTGGGCTGTTAGCAAATAGCGCGTAAAACTCAGTAACTTGCTCAATTGCTATATCGCAAAAGTCGCTAACTGCCTCACAGCTCCACTTTTGTGCCTCTTGCAGTGCACTTTCAAAGCCGTTTGTGTGCTGAGCAATAAATTGCGTATCGAGGTGGTTATGCTCATTTAAATAATTAAGTAAGCCGTTATAAAGTGCGGCGTCACTGCCTGGTTTTATATTTAAAAATGTGTCGGCAAGCTCAGCGGTGTCGGTTTTTCGAGGGTCAATAACCACCACTTTCATATTTGGGTTAAGCTGCTTTGCACGCTCCATTCGCTGATACAAAACCGGATGAGTCCATGCTGCATTAGAGCCAATTAAAATAAGCAGCTCAGTTTGCTCTAAATCCTCGTAGGTACACGGCACTACGTCTTCACCAAAAGCACGTTTATAACCTACCACAGCCGATGACATACACAGGCGCGAATTTGTATCAATATTGCCAGAGCCTATGTAGCCTTTCATTAACTTATTCGCGATGTAGTAATCTTCAGTGAGTAACTGCCCCGACACATAAAAAGCCACCGCATCGGGTCCGTACTTTTGTATTATGTCGTTAAATTTATTGGCAACATGGTCGGTGGCTTCATCCCACGTAACAGCTTGATTATTAATAAGGGGCGACGTTAAGCGATTATCACTGCCTGTCGTGTCGAGTAAATGGGTGCCTTTTACACATAAACGACCAAAGTTTGCGGGGTGCTCTCGCATGCCTTCAAGTTTGGTTGGCACATTATTAAAAAGTGAAATATCAACACCACACCCTACACCACAGTAAGCACATGTTGTTTGTTTTAAACTGGTTTTATTTAAAGTTGGTGACGTGTTTGTGGTTGTCATACTGCTCTCTTTTAGTGTGCTTTAATTTATGCGGGCTGTTTTACAGGCTCATTAAGAGTAACTACGCTAATAGTGTTACTTGCTTTAGCGAGCGCGCTGTTTATTACGTTTTGAACGAGCTTTTCACACCCTCCACAACCTGTACTGGCTTTGGTGCTTTGTTGCACACTTGCCAAATCTATGCAGCCTTTGGCGACTGATTGTTCAATGGTGTGTTTAGTTACTTTATGACAAGCGCAAATAATGGCGTCATCAGGCAAGTCGTCGGCGCTTAGCTCTGCTATGTCGCCAGCAAGGGGCATAATGAGCGCTTCAGGGGCAGTGGTAAGTTCAATGTCGTTTAAGTGATATTGCAGCAAATTGTCGTAATCGCTGGTATCGCCAACAAGTACCGCGCCAATCAGTTTATTACTTTGTGAATTAGTGACTACTTTTTTATAAATGCCATTGGCTTGGTCTTCAAAATAATAGCTTATTGCGCCTTCGCTTCTTGCATGCGCATCGCCAATAGAGCCCACTTCAACACCCATTAATTTAAGCTTGGTGCTCATATCGGCACCGCTAAATTCATCGGCTTTATTGTCTAAGCCGGTACTTTGCAAAATACCTTGCTGCGTATCTTGTAAAATATGCCCAACTGCTATTTTAGCCATGGCGTAACCAGGTGCCACTAAGCCAAAAATAAAATTATTCCACAGTGCACATTCGCCAATCGCGTATATGTTTTCATCGCTCGTTTGGCAGTGGTTATTAATTACAATACCGCCGCGCTCGCCTAACTCTAAATTAAACTCGCGGGCTAAATTATCATAAGGGCGAATCCCCGCCGAAAATACAATCATGTCGGTTTCAAGGGTTTTACCACCTTTAAAACACATTTTGTAACGGCAGTTCTCACCCTCTACTATTTCCTCGGTTGCTACCGATATATGTACAGTAACGCCTAAATCCGTAATTTTATTTTTTAGTAGCCGACCACCACCCGCATCAACTTGTACGCCCATAAGTTGCGGTGCAAATTCTATTACGTGAGTATGTAAACCCAGTTGCTTTAATGCGTTTGCAGCTTCAAGCCCCAGTAAACCGCCACCAATTACCACGCCTACTTTGCTGCCGTGGGCTGAGTTTTTTATTGCGTGTAAATCGTTAATGGTGCGATAAACAAGGCAATGCTCGCGATCTTTACCCGGTATAGGAGGTACAAATGGGAATGAACCTGTAGCAAGCACAAGCTTGTCGTATTCAAACAACTCCCCTTTCGCGGTCGTTACAGTTTGCGTATCACGATTTATATCAATCACTTTAGAATGAGTATGAAAGCGTACTTGCCAATCGTCATAAGTTTTATTGCATGTAAGTGCGAGGTCGTCTGCGGTTTTACCTTTAAAAAAAGAGGATAGTTGTACGCGGTCATACGCTAAACGGTCTTCACCGCTCAATACCGTAATTTCAAATTGCTCATTAGCTTGATTTTGAGAAACTAGCTGCTGCACAAAATGATGTCCCACCATTCCGTTTCCTACCACTACAACACGCTGCTTGCTTAGCATTTACCCACCTTAAAGTGATACCTATTTTAGTAATTGACTAAAATTGAAATCGAATAATTTGTTATAGGGTTGTTATAGCAATATGTAAGCCAAATATATAAACATTTAAAATCAGCAAGTTGCCTACATTGGTGCGTAGGTAAAAAGCATAAAGCCCCACAAGATGGTGCAATTGCACCATCGTGTGTCGCTATAAATTACAAGTGAATATTAGAAGATAGAGAGGGTTAAAATTTAGCGCTCATCCATACCCATAATTTTTGAGTATCGACTTTATTAGCAGCAGTATCGCCCGCCGAGTAATCAGCATATTTAACACCCACTGCGTATTGTTTATTAATAGGTTTAACGTATTGTACGTTTAGTTCAGTACCTAAATCGTCAACCCCATTTGATTGCTCATTAGCATCAAAACTGTGATAAGCCACCAGCCATTTTCCGTCAAACGCTTTACCGTTTAAGCTTATGTAGGTGTCGTCCAAGCCTTGTGTGGGTGTATTTAAAAACGTATCTGCCCAACCATTAAATTTATGCAACGTAGCAAGCGGTGTTGCAAATCCGTAATCGCCATTGTCAGAGCCAAGTGACTCTATGCCAACTTTTAAAGTTACTGTATTAGTACCCAACCCTTTTAAATCTACTGCACCTTCAAGTGCATAGTAATCGGCATCAAAATCACTCAGGCTTGTTGAGGCAGACTGCGTTGCATACTCCGCTTTGTAATAAAATTTTATGTCGTTTAGAGTTTTATTACCGTTAAAAGAGACGCCATAAGTGTCTAAGCTGTCGTCTTTTATAGCATCGTTACTTAATAAGTAGCTGTATAAAACCACTTTACCGTAGTCTGTTTTAAAGCTTGCATTGATTAGATGATCGGACGACTTAATATCTTTATCATCAGCAAATATGCGGTTACGCTTGTTTAAATAACTGTATTGCAAATCTATGTTATTAAATGCGTAATTAATGGTTGCTGCATCAAAGGTTTGTCTGTCTTGGCGCCAACCTACATGCCCAACAAAACGCTGTCCATCAAGCGCAATTACTTGGCGCCCTACTTTTAGCGATAAACCATCGCGGGCATATTTAACAAATCCTTGGTCAATCTCAGTGTTTTCTGGGTCTGCAATAACAGAGTAATTAGTATTTTTCCCCACCGTATTGTTGTAATCATCTACGCCTAATAGGCTGCGAGTATCTTCTACCTCAATAAGGGCTGAAAAACCATTAACCTCATCTGTTTGATGCGTTAAGCGGGTTCTAAGCGTTAAGCCGCTTGCATCTTTTAAGGCATTTTCTTGATCAACGCTTTCAAAACGCAGTCTAAAATCAAGATCAGTTTGCGCGGCAAAGCTTATTGAAGGCGCAGTGAAGCAACCCAGTATAAAAATAATAGGTAAGTTGTTCTTATAGTTAAGCATTTTGGTTCTCTAAGTTTTAATTATTAATACACATACCAAAGCAATAAATAAACACAGCGAAATACATTTCCATACCATAACTGGATCGCGTTTCATTATTGAACTTTTATTAGCGGTACTTTCTAAATAAGGATTAGGTTTATTGATATCGTTTATAAACTCAGAAAAAGCTTGGTATCTGAGTTCAGGTTTAGGGGCAAGCGCCTTCATAAGGGCTTGATCTAACCAAAACGGAATATCGGCTCTGTACTTACGAATACTTGTGTAGTGCCAATGGCTGTAATCTTTTGGCGCTACGTGGTTAAGTGGCAGTGGCTTATAAGGTAGTTTTGAGCACAATAACTCATAAGCAATAACGCCCAGTGAAAACAAATCACTTTTAAAATCAGCGTGCATAGTAATGAGCGTCTCAGGTGCAGTGTAGTCGGCAGTGCCTTGTGGGCAATCGTCCGCAATTTGCTTAACCGACTCATCCATAGACGCAACGCTTACCGTGCCGTAATCTATTAGCGTTACTTTTCCGTGCGCATCTATCATTACGTTATCGAGTTTTAAATCGCGATGTACCATATCCAAGCGCTGAAACGCCCTTAGTGCGTGTACTATTTGTTCAATAATACTGCGTACTTGGGTTATTTCTGGGTGCGGCACGTCGTGCTTCCAATCACTCAGTGTTTGCCCATCCATATACTCACAAATATGATATAAAAAACGGCTTTGCGATTGCGTACTCAGTACTTTCATCACATTAAGGTGGTTTATGCGTTGCCCCACCCAACCTTCTCTTATAAAGCCTTGAAGGTAGTGCACATCGTCCTCAAAATTAACCGAAGGTGCTTTTAAAACCACGGGTGGTATATCGGGCGCTTGTTGCACTAAATAAATATGCGAGCGACTACTGGCATGCAATTTACGAATAACCGTGTAGTCATCAATTTTTTGCCCAACATTAAGCGCGGGTGGAATTTTGCGTCGTGTTAGCGAATGATAAAGCTCATCTAACTTTTGCTCAGCAATATTTTCTACTTTTACCAGTAAACAACTTACGTTGTCGTCACTGCCTCGTGCTAATGCAAGCTCGGTAATTGCTTTAGCTGCATTTTCTAAATTAGTGTGCTCGTTAATTAATTTAGCTATATCACTACTTGGGAGCACATCGTGTACGCCATCGCAGGTTAATATGTAAATATCGTCTGCTTTTAGGTCAACTTCGTATACATCTATTTCTTGATGAAGTTGTGCCCCTAATGCACGCGTTAGCGTATCGTTTACTTTGTGATCCCGTGTTATCGCCTCTATTTTGCTGCCTCGCAGGCGGGTAATACGCGTATCACCTAAGTGAAATATATACCCCGTTGCCGACTTTAAAATAAGTGCTGTAAACGTGGTCATCCAATCAGCTTGGCGCTGACCAAGGTGATTGTAATTAACCGATTGCGAATACAACCACTGGTTTAAACTCGCAAGCACCTTCGACACTGACTTTTTAACTGCCCAACTTTCGGGGGTATTTAAATACTCATTAATAAAATGAGTAACCGAAATCTGAGACGCTTGTTTAGCATTTTTTGCTGATGAACACCCATCGGCTAAGCAGGCAATAACGCCTTTAGACTCTTTTTCTTGCGCTTTGGTGTTAAGGGCAGCAAACGCATCTTGGTTTTCTGCTTTTAACCCTTTAGCGCTGTGCCCGCCAAATGAAACATTAAGTTCATTATTTACGGCGCTCGCTTTGCGTGTTTCATCAAACATGGTAAATAATGCCTTACGTCACTGAAATAAGTTCAACGGTGCCATCTTCATTTACTTCGGTAATATGCCCATCAGGTTCTCTCATAAAAAACAGTGCGCCTAAACCAAGTATTGCACTGCCCGCAATTATGAAAAAGAAAGTTTGATAATCAACAAGCGATAACGCTGTTAAGTAAACGACCGCACCAACATTACCGTAAGCCCCTGTCATACCTGCAATCTGCCCAGTTAAACGACGTTTAATTAGCGGTACTGCAGCAAATACAGCGCCTTCACCGGCTTGCACAAAAAACGAACACGCCATAGCCGCAACCACTGCAAGCCATAAAGGCCACGATGCATCAACTAAGCCCATTACAAAATAACCAACAGCAAGACCTGTAGTAAGCACAATAAGTGTTATACGACGACCTAATTTATCTGAAATCCAACCGCCACCTGGGCGAGATGCCAAGTTCATAAACGCATAAGCAGAGGCTAAAATACCCGCATACACCATATCAAGCGCAAATACATCCATAAAAAACAGCGGTAACATAGAAACAACCGCAAGCTCAGAACCAAAGGTTGTAAAATATAAAATATTTAAAACAGCCACTTGCTTAAACTCATAACGGTGCGACTCAGGGACAGGCTCTTTAAAAATATGACCATTTACGTCATAGGTTTTATATACTTCGTAAACATAAAGTAGAATTAAAAAAGCATACACGGCAAGTACAAAATTAGCAGAAATTAAGTTAGCACCGGTTGGCGAAAGCTTCCAAGTAAGTAATGCTAATGCACCGTACATTGGAATTTTCATAATAAGCAGTAGTACAAAGTCACCTTTGCTTGTTACTTCCATTGCGCCTACTTTTTTAGGTTTAAAGTATGTACCGCCTTTTGGTGTGTCAGTTACATTGATATACCAAATAACACCAAATATAACGCTTAATACACCGGTTAAACCTACTGCGTAACGCCAACCATCTTCGCCACCAAACATAAGTGCAATAATAGGCAGTAACATAGCCGCAGCTGCTGAACCAAAGTTACCCCAGCCACCATAAATACCTTCGGCTATACCCAACTCATTAGCAGGAAACCATTCACTCACCATACGAATGCCCACAACAAAGCCAGCACCAATAAAGCCTAAAGCAAAACGCGCTATTGCAGCTTGCTCAAATGTAGTTGCCATAGCAAACATAAAACATGGAATACTACAGCTAATAAGTAGTGCTGCATAAACAATACGGGGACCAAATTTATCGGTTAGCATACCCACCACGACACGCGCTGGAATAGTTAACGCTACATTTAAAATTAGTAATGTTTTAACTTGTGCCATGGTGATCCCAAGCGAACCCGCTATAGCACCTAATAATGGAGCATGATTAAACCATACAAAAAATGACACAAAAAACACCATCCAACTCAGATGTAATATTTTCATTTTTCCACTAAACGATATTAGATTAAACCCAGAACTCGGTTGCATGTTTATTTTCCTCGTAAACGCATTATTGTTTTATTAAAAGCCCCACCCTTTTATATGAGTAGTAGCCTGTTTTTTGTTAAATTTTAGTTAACTCAATATAGC
>NZ_BADT01000081.1 GCF_000239855.1 Pseudoalteromonas sp. BSi20652
TCTTTTTAGGGTTAACGGGTAAATAGCTAATTAAGCTTCTTTACTCGCTAGGTATTCTGCGTAGTTGCCTCTAAAGTCAATGATTTTACCATCTTTAACTTCCCAAATTCGGGTAGCTACCGATGATACAAATTGACGATCGTGCGATACAAACATTAATGTACCTTCGTAGGCTTCAAGTGCTAAGTTAAGCGCTTCAATAGATTCCATATCCATATGGTTTGTTGGCTCATCCATTAGTAATATGTTTGGTTTATGCATCATAATTTTACCAAACAGCATGCGGCCTTGCTCACCACCTGAAATTACTTTAACTGACTTTTTAATATCGTTTTGAGAGAACAGCATACGACCTAAGAAGCTGCGAACCACTTGCTCGTCGTCGCCTTCTTGTTGCCATTGTTCCATCCACTGAAACAAGTTCATGTCGGTTGCAAATTCATCTGCGTGATCTTGCGCGTAGTAACCAATATTCGCATTTTCTGAGAACTTAAACTCACCGGCTTTAGGTGCTAAGCGCCCTGCCAATGTATTAAGTAATGTTGTTTTACCAACACCGTTTTCACCAATAATAGCAATACGTTCGCCAACTTCTACTAAACCTTCAAGTCCAGAAAACAACGTGTTGTCGTCAAAACCTTGCGTTAAGTTATTCATTTCAAGCGCATTTCTGAATAACTGCTTTTCTTGGTCAAAACGAATAAACGGTGTTTGACGTGAAGACGCTTTAACTTCGTCTAACTGAATTTTGTCGATACGTTTAGCGCGCGATGTTGCTTGCTTAGCTTTAGATGCGTTAGCAGAGAAACGTGATACAAACTGTTGAAGTTCAGCAATTTGGTTTTTCTTCTTCGCGTTTTCGCTAAGTAGCTGCTCACGTGCTTGCGTTGCTGCAAACATGTATTCGTCGTAGTTACCTGAGTAAATACGTAGCTCACCGTAGTCAATGTCGGCCATGTGAGTACACACAGAGTTTAAAAAGTGACGGTCATGCGAGATGATTATCATGGTACAGTCGCGTTGGTTTAACACGTCTTCTAACCACTTGATGGTGTAAATATCCAAGTTATTGGTAGGCTCATCAAGTAGCATTATATCTGGGTCTGAAAACAACACCTGTGCTAGTAGCACTCGTAGTTTAAAACCAGGTGCAATTTCTGACATTGGGCCAAAGTGTTGGTCTGTACCAATACCTACGCCTAATAGAAGCTCGCCTGCTTTAGATTCTGCAGAGTAACCATCCATTTCAGCAAACTCAGTTTCAAGATCGGCTACTTTCATACCGTCGTCTTCACTCATTTCGGGTAAAGAGTAAATGCGGTCGCGTTCTTGTTTTATTTTCCACAGCTCTTTGTGACCCATGATCACAGTATCAATTACTGAGTATTCTTCGTAGGCAAACTGGTCTTGATTTAGTTTAGCAACGCGTTCGTTAGGATCAGTACTTACATTACCTGAAGACGCTTCAAGCTCACCACTTAAAATTTTCATAAATGTTGATTTACCACAACCATTTGCACCGATTAAACCGTAACGGTTACCGTCGCCAAATTTTGCTGAGATATTTTCAAATAATGGTTTAGCACCAAATTGCATGGTGACATTAGCTGTACTAATAATAGCGCTACCCTCCAAAGGAGTAATGATGTATTTAAATTGCGCGCAGTTTAAACCAAAATGGCTTGTTTTTCTATGAAAGTTTAAAGGCAAACCACGTCGTTTAAGGCAATTACTATCACTGTGCTACTCGTAATTAAAATAACAAATTAGAGTAGAAACACTTTTAGCGTGTTACTGGCATTTATGTAAATGCTCTTTTGTTTATATAAACCAGCAGTTTAATTATTTTCACTACCCTTTGATAACTTTTTAAGCAATTTGACTCTATTGCTTAGTTTAGCATTATAATAACACTTGGTATGATGTGTTCTTCTATTATAGCACCACCAGCAAATTTATATTAACCGCATTAAGAGTGCAAAAAGATGGTGAAACCATATTTAAATTGCAAAGTACTTACACTGCTTATTGCTGATCACAAAGACATAAGACTGATTAAAAGCAGTAACAGATAGGTGTGGTACATGCTCATAATCACTGGGGTAATTTAACCTAATAACTAAGCACTGTATATAAGCACAGCATGGTCATTTGCTTTACAAAACTAATTTAAACCAACTTCTCTTCGTAAGTCGTTAATAATATTAAACTAAGTAAAGTGCTATAAAACTGATTCGTTATCATAAATAGGTAAAACAGCACTAACTGTGTATATACAGCAAGTGCTTAAACCTACCTAACCTACTTTTTAATAAACGTACTATAACCAGCCAATGCCTTAGCTACACTAAGTGGTGGATTATCTGAATGCTCAGCACCTTCATTTACAGCGCTTTGCCACACAAGGTTATTATTAGGGTTTGCTGTTAAAGCAGACTCTAAATTACTAAACGCTTTTAACATTAACGGATGCTCTGCTCCACCCACCGAAAGATATAAATAAGTTGGCGACTTAACGTTATTAGATTGAGCAGTTAAAAACGCTTCTACATTATTAACCACTGTCATGTCGTCATACCAAGCCGCTGGGCTAAAAGCAAAATAGCCATTAAACAGTTCAGGTTTTGTATGCAGTGTATAAAGTACAAAACTACCACCTGCCGAAAAACCACTTAATACACGGTTATTACTAAGCTTATATTTTGCCGATAAATACGGGAGTAACTCAGTTTCAATAAACGCTAAAAACTTGTCGGCTTCACCATTTGGTTCAATAAGTGTTTCATGCTCTGGGCGAGCTTGTGTATTTACATCTTGGCGAGCATAAGGAGGCACTAAATCGCGATTACGTGTATCGGTAAAAAACAAATTAGGAATAGACACCAATATAGCCTTATCCCCTCTTTCGCTCTTAGCTTGTTTTGTAAGTGCTTTATCCCATGTATCTAAATTAAAGTTACCGTCGGTTTTAATAATTAAGGGATATGCTTTTTTAGGATTGTAATTAGCGGGTAATCTTATAAACACTTTGCGTGACTCATTAAGCACGCTTGAGTTAATTGTTACATCTGTATAGGCCGATACATAATGGTTGTAATAGCGTATAGCTAAAATACCAATAGCAAAAATGACTACAGCTAAACTTAAATTAATAAAATGGTGCTTTGTTATTTTTATTGCCATATAGCATTCCTTTAGATTGACTATTGAGTAATTAATCGCGTTGGCCTCATTGCCACATTTAAAGCGCAACAAAGTCAATTGAACTAAAACAGGCCTAAAATCTTAACTCCTATACGCGTTTAAATACAATTGATTAATACAAAACGAGTATGTTTTATCGCTTTAAAAAGCATTAACACACGCCCTAGTAAACGTTTATTTACGAATAATTCATTTAGTGTTTAAACATTTGTGCCAAATTTTACTTTGAGCTTTATCAAAATTATTGTTTAGTTTTAAATCATTAACTCCATCGGCACTTTTAATAATAGCTTCACTGGCGAGTTCAAAACCAAGCTTGGTTAATAATGTGTGAGAACGAATATTTTGAGTATTAACTTGTGCAAAAAGCTGGTCTATTTGAAGTATGCTAGGTAAGGCATCTATAAACCCTACTAACACCTCGCTCATTAACCCTTGCTGCCAAAAAAATGGAGCTAGTTCAAAGCCTATAAACGCACTACTGCTTTTATGCTCAATCTTATATAGGCCGCATGTACCAATTAGGTTTCCATTTATATTATGTTCAATTGCAACACGAATAACGTTGCCTTCATAGTACCCATTTATATCGTCTTGTATTAATTGTTTAATATCAGCTTTACTTAGCGGCGTTTTATAATCGTTAAATTGAGCAACAAGTTGATTATTTAAAATAGTAAATAATTGTGCTGCATGCTTATGAGTAATCAAACGCAGAGTAACGCGAGGTAACTTTAAAGTTTTAAACATTTATTTTTAGTTAGTTGAAATAGCACTTTATGGAAATACATTATTAACTTACCATATCCCATTAACAAGCATTATATTGAGAGCATTAGTCATGAATGACGAGTTTAAAGTAATACAACCTACTACCACCGTTTACTGCCCACAACGTGGCGAAGGTTGGACCCTAACCGGTATTACTAATATTAATGAATTTACCTCCGTAATGTTTGACGGAACACGCCACACACTACCAGCACGCGAAATAGTAGAGCAACTTTTACCAAACCAGTTAGCTCGAGAAGCCCAAATCAAATAGCTCTATATTTAAAAAACCGCTTTATCATTTAAAATAAAGCGGTTTTTAGTGTATTAACATTCACAATAATTGAACGTTATTCTACTCATCTTTACTCAGCAGCATTCGTTTAAATGTATTGTCGCGTACAATATAATGATGAAACAGAGCCGCAGCAGCATGCAAACCAATTAAGTAATAACCAACAACGCCAGCGGTTTCATGTATTTCTTTTATTTGTTTTGCTAAATCACTATTTTTAGCCACCAATGCAGGTAACTCTAGGCCAAAAAATGGAATAGGCTTGCCAGCAAAACTTAAAATTAGCCAACCTGCTATAGGCATTGCAAGCATTAAAACATACAAACCCAAATGCATTATTTTACCTGTCCTTTCTTGCCAGTTTGGCGGTGCGGGCTTTATGAGTGGTTTTGGTCCACTTTTAAAACGCACCACTAAACGTATACACACAATAAATAATACCGATAGACCAAGCATAAAATGCCACATTTTAAATGCTTCACGCGTATCTGTTCCTTTATCAAAAAATACCCGTAACTCTATACTGGCATATACGGCTATCATGAGTAGTAGCATAAACCAATGGAGTAAAATCGAAAGTGTATTGTAATGAGTTGTTGTGTTTTTTAAATTCATAATACCTCAAGTCATAATTTGCATATAAAGCAGCACATACGCACATTTTTACACGAATAAGCACTGTTTGTGTAATTAATACTACTGTTTAATGATCTAAAACATATTTATACAACTAAATATTGAAATACCTTTTATTAATTAAAGGTCTACTAGTTATACATAATTGTTTATACATTCATCATACTGATGCGAGATTTTATGAAAAAAATATTAGGTCTAGTTTTAACCTCATCTGTTTTGTTTTATGCGTCACTTGCCCATGCAGAAAAAACCGAAAAAGCAGTTTTAGCTGGGGGTTGCTTTTGGTGTATGGAAAGTGACTTTGAAAAGCTTGAAGGCGTAACCGATGTAATATCGGGTTTTACGGGTGGTGAATTAAAAAACCCTACCTATAATGGTAATCATAAAGGCCATTTTGAGGCTGTAGAAATCACTTACGATCCAGCCATAGTAAGCTATCAAGGTATACTTGATCATTACTGGGTAAATATCGACCCCTTTGATGCCCGCGGTCAATTTTGCGATAAAGGTCCTAGTTATTTAAGTGCTATTTTTGTTGCTAACGACGAACAACGAGAATTAGCTGAACAAACAAAAGCAGCTGTAGTCGCTGAATTTCCTAAGCAAACTGTGGTTACACCTATACTAAACGCAAGTACCTTTTACCCTATAAAAGGTAAGGAAAGCTACCATCAAGATTATTACAAAAACAACCCAATCCGATACAATACCTATCGCTGGCGTTGTGGTCGCGATAGCCGCCTTGAAGACATTTGGGGTGACAGAGTTACCCATTAGAACAGACTCAAATAAACTACATACAACCCAATTTGCATTTAATAAAGGCTGCTTTAAACAAGCAGCCTTTTTAACACGCTAACAATTATTCAAAGCATATAATCAACTTGTGTCTTTTTGTTGCTTCGATAATATCGAGAATCCTTCAATGTCGTCATAAGTACTGTTAGTCATGGCGAAAACACCATGTTTAACAACCATAAAAAATTGTGCTTATTAACGTAAATCCCCACACAAACTGGTAAAACTCACTAATGATTTCGTTCCAAAGCCTGAGGTTTATCATTTAAATAAAATGCATATAAAAAAATTCAACTATAAAATCACTCTGTTTTTGTGAACTAAAAAAAGTGGAACGTTTTATTTGAGCATTAACGAATATATTTAACTCTGGCATAAACCTTGAAACTTATTTAACAACTAAACGGTTAAAAAGGTGGATTGTATGGCTAAACTTTTTGGAATTTTTTGCGCATCAGGACTAACACAACAGCATGATTTCATTGTTAATAAGTTAAAATCTCAAAAGAGTAAAAGCAGTGATGCGCAGTATAATGATATTCAAGAACACACAATATATATGGCGACCTTAGATTACAAAACATTTGGACCCAGTGCTTTTTTGCAAACAGATTCGCATATTGCATCGCTAGTTGGTCATCCTCTGCTCAGTGCTGATCGTAATACAGACTTAAATACACTTAATAAAAATTATACCAACGCCACGTTAAAAGAGTGTGAAGGTGTTTTTTGTATGGCTCGATTTAATAAACACACCCCCTTATTAGATTTAGCAACCGATGCACTTGGGATCAGACCATTTTACTATATGCATTATGAAGGTGCATTTATATTTAGTACTCAATATAGTTTGCTAAAAGAGTTAGGCGTGCCACTGAGTAGTAATCACGAAGGAATGATGGAATACGCAACTTTAGGTTATTATCTCTTTGAACATACCCACTACAATGAAATTTCCTGTATTAATCCAGGTACTCGAGTAGAGGTTTCGAGCAGTGGCATAACTAAAACACAGTATTTTGACTGGTGTTCACTTACCAAAAACAACCATAGTTACGACAAAATATTAGAAGGGTTAAAACAGGATCTATCTAATAACGTCGATAAATATCTTGCTAACGATCAGCATGTGCTTACAACCCTTTCAGGTGGATTAGACTCGCGATTAATTGCCTGCCTATTAAAAAAACGAAATTTAAAAATTTCTGCACTAAATTTTTCTCAACATAAAACACAAGATTTATACTGTGCAACTTTGTTTGCACAAGACCAAAAAATTGACCTAGATGTAATTAAAGTTAACGATACTCAAGCTAAAACAATAGAAGACAGATTAGGAAAACATTGGCTAAATGGAGCACATTCAGACTATGAAAAAGTGACTCGTTCTCGCTTGGCTTGGTCTGGTAATGGCGGCAGTGTTGGTCTTGGTGTTATTTATTATTCTGACAAAGTATACGAAGCTGCTTTAAGCCAGGATGTTGAGCGCCTAGCCGACGCGTATTTATCTCAGCAATTTGCTTACATCCCAAAATCAATCATTCACAACGCAGAAAAAATGCAAACAAAACTCAAAACCAATATTGTGCTTTCGTTAAAAGAATTTGGCGATATACCTTTAGAAAAAGCATACTATTTGTTTTTATTACTAAACGATCAACATCATCATTTAGCCATTCCATTTGACAAGGTTGACGATTATCAAATGGATTTTTGCTTGCCATTTTATTCATGGAAAGTGCTTCGACATGTGTTATGCCAACCTATTTCAAACGTTAGGAAGCACCGTTTTTATCATGATTTTTTACGCTACGCATTTCCAGAAGCCCTAAACACCCCTTGGCAAGCTTACCCTGGTCATATCCCTTGTACATTACCCACTGAAGGCATTGACCAATGGCAAATTAAACGCCCTAAACAATTTAACTCCACTGCGGTGTATAGTCTATTTAACCGCTTAATATCCAGCCAACATAAAAAATTAGTAAACATACCTTCATTTAGCGCTGTAGCGTTACTTCATAGTTCAGGTATAAAAACTTATAACGATAAGCTAAAAGTTATCGAAAATATTTTAAAATGGTAAAATTTATTCGCCTTGATTAGATTAATTTACTAATTGAGGCGCGTTAATGTTATTGCTGCACCACTAAAAGCGCAGAGAGTTGAGGTCGTAATAATTGCTTTGCTATTAACTCTTTTGAATATTTTTTTGAGCAATTAATAGACGCCAATAACAATCCACCATTAGCAACTTTCACTTTAAGCAATTGAATATCAATAGTATTTTTTATTTTAAAGTTAAAAAAACACTCTCTATTATCTGAAACACAAACAATTGAATACAGAGTTATGATTAGCCTTCGCCCTCAAATATGCTCAGAATATACTTTAGAAGGAAAAAATTTACGTCCTCAACCGCCAATTTAAGCAGCGCTGTGCATTCTTGTCAGTGTCAGCTTAAAATTTTATGTAAAGCAATGCCTCAATATAATATTGAGCACCTACGTTAATTTTTAAAAGTAATAAATAAGCTCTTACTATAATTTACTGCATTTCTCTCAATTTTATTTAACTTGTTCATTATTAGGACTTCTAAATAGCAATCTACCAAATTATTCAGCTTTTTTCTTCAGCCTCTAATCAGTGGCAAGCAAACTCACTTTGTATGTGGTTATATGGATAGCGCCGCCGATTACCGGCACAAGGTGCACCACGCCTTTCTGTTGATGATAAACAGCGCTGGACTAATCCTAAAAAACCAAATGATGACTATGCACTCTTTTAAATAGAAGTTTTTAGAGCTTTAATTTTAAAAGGTTGACTAATTAAAGTAACCTTTTAAAAGTAAAGCTCATTCAGTAATCAACGGTTTTGTGTTTGGGAATATTGATAAATCGATTGGTTTATAATCTATGTCGTCGTCACTTATAGAGATAAATGTCACAAATTTTTCATCTTGTTTTTCCTCTGACCTATTACTTCGTTTAACTAAATACAAAATTTAGGATAAGTGTATTGTTTATTCTTGTATTTATTTAATAAGCACCTGTAATGCTTAAGTTGGTAATTTAATAAGATGTGCTATCTTATTATTATCTATATCATAAAAATAAGCGCTAACATGTTGTTCCGAGGTACAATTGCCATAGCCATATTGGTTATTTCTGCTGCTAATAAAAGCTATGCAAATGAAATTGACGTGCAATTTAGTGGTTTTGCATCCTTAACACTCAGTTACACTGACGATTCAGATATTGCCTTCGCCTCAAATTATTTAAACAAAAACGAAACCGGTTTTTCAGTAACACGTGATTCAATTTTAGGTGGTCAGGCTAATATATCACTATCAAAAAATTGGGACTCTGTGGTTCAAGTGGTTTTACAGGATCATACCTTCAAAAGCCTTGATAACTTCTTAGAGCTTGCTTTTGTTCGTTATCGCCCCTCGCGCCATTGGGCTATTCGTGCCGGCAGGCTAAACAGTGACCTTTATTTACTCTCTGAATATCCTTATGTCGGTTATGCCTACTTGTGGATACGCCCTCCTCATGAATACTACTCTTTTGCAAATATTGCAGGAAACTACGACGGTGTGGATATTGAATACAGCAAAGCCATTGATGAAGGCTTTTTACGTATAAAGATCGCATATGGAAGCTCTACAGCAAAGTTACAAGCATATAACAAAGATTTTTTTATTGATTTTGATAATTTAACCACCTTTAGTGCAACCTACTCACTAGATGAATGGACCGTACGTTTCTCTTTATCTAAATCTGATTTTGGTGGCTATAAGTTGGCCTCATTGGATGAGTTTTTAGCCTTACTAGACGCTGTACCACAAAGTATATGGCCACAAGCACAAACAATATCTAACAAATTTAATACCAAAGGCCACAGTATAGAATATGCCGCGTTTGGACTTACCTACGACCATGAAAATTGGCTAATTCAATCTGAAGTAGGTATTTCAGAATCCGATTGGATTATAGCTCCCTCAGTTTTCAGCACTTACATTAGCGCTGGGTATAGGGTAAACAATGCAATATTTTACACGAGCTTTTCAGCAGCAAAAAATCGTCACAATATCATACAAGTAAACGACCCTGTTTTTTCACCAGGTACACCCGATCAAATTTCAGAGCCGATCCAACAGTTAGCAATTGCAACTCAAGCTGCTATTAAGGTGCCTTATGTTCATCAGCATTCAATTAACATAGGTGTAAAATGGCAACTATCGGAGCGATTAGCACTAAAAGCTCAACTAGACCGCTTTGATATTAAGCCCCAAGGCGCTGGTTTATGGAGCCTTAGTAATCCTGCAGATGTAGACAAAGGCCATAAAGTACATATGCTAAGTTTGAACGCTAGTATGGTGTTTTAACAATGATCAGCTATCGTAATTTACTTCTTTATTTGTTGCTGCCGCTTTGCCTGGTTATTGTTAGTGCTAAAGCAAAATCTACAGAATTTGTAGTGGTGGTAAACAAAAATAATACAATTAACGCTTTATCTAAACGCGAAGTGATTGATATTTATATGGGTCGCTATTTAACGTTTCCTGATGGTGAAACCTCAAAACCACTTGATTTACCGGCGCAATCAGTATTAAAAAATGATTTTTATCTGCAACTGGTTAACAAAAATGAGCAAAAAATTAATGCTTATTGGGCAAGGTTGCTTTTCTCAGGGCGCGCAAAGCCCCCATCACCGTCAACATCCGTTGAAGACGCGTTAAAAAAAATCGCTGCATCACAATTTGCAATTGGTTATATTCCTAAATCGCAGGTTACAGACGCAGTAAAAGTGGTATATACATTTGATAAAAATTAGCCAAGCACTCTACGTACGTGTTGCTCTATCAATCGCAATTGTCGCTATTGTAGTGACGTTATTATCGTCAACACTTTCTTATTATTCGGGTCTTAAAGAAAAGAAAAACACAAATTACTTGCTCGTGCAGCAGTTAGCACAAACAATGGGAAAAACAGCCGCCATAGCAGCCTACCTAAACGATCGTGAATTGAGCCAAGAAATTATTAATGGCTTGCTAAGTAATGATTTAGTCCAAGGCGCAAGCTTAGAAGGTGAAGTAAACCCAAAAGGAGAAATGGATTTATTTATTGCAAGTGGCTCTATTAACAAAAAAAAGAAGCTGTATTAATTAAATTAGTTCACCCCTTTATAGAAGACACTTTTATAGGTGTACTCGCCATATACCCCGACGATAACTTTATTGAACAACAAGCACAGTCATCACTTATAAAAGAATTTATTTTGATGCTGATTCAATCAATCGTCATCGCTTTTTTTGTGTCACTTGTTGTACGCAAATGGCTCACTCAGCCCATTCAAAACTTAACAGACAGCTTTGCGACAATTGATCCTACCAATCCCGAAACCATGACAATGCTACAGTTTAAGCAAGGTAAGCAAGACGAAATAAGCAGGCTAACACAAGGTATAAATGCCCTAATGCATGAGTTAAAGCTAACCATTAGTAATGAGCAATCCCTTCGTATAAAAACTCAAGAACTAGAGGCGAAATTTAGACTTATTTTTGAACAAGCCAGCGCCGGTATTTGTTTATTAGATGACAAAAATATGATCACCACCTTTAATCCCGCGTTTAAACATTACTTTACCGTACCCGGCGAAGAAGAACTATCAACCTTGCACTTTCCTGCTTTGTTAAATAACGTTGATGAACTACAAAACCTGCTTGCAGATATACGTTGTGATAAAAACCCACCGCAAGCAACCCTAGATATAGAGTGTAAAGTGGGCCATAAAACCATTTGGTTGCACTGCTTATTTGTAAGATTAACTGAGCAACGTGAAACAAAGCGAAGCGATCATCAAGAACACTTCGTTGAAGTAATTTTACATGATGTAACTGAGCGCGCCGAACGCGAATTTCAAACCCGCTTTGAAGCCGATCACGACCCACTTACCGACCTACTTAATCGCCGAGCCGGTGAAAAACGCCTTAAAAAAGCACTGCGCGAGTGCATTAAACACAATCAGCACCTAGTACTAATGATGATTGATTTAGATAAGTTTAAACCCATTAACGACACCTACGGCCACGAAGCCGGTGATAAAGTACTTATTGAAATAGCACACCGATTTAAAAAGCGTTTTAACCAAGAAACCGACATATGTATCCGCCTAGGCGGTGACGAGTTTATAGTTGCAAGGCAAGTTAATACCTACAACAAAGCAGCAACGCGTGAGCAATCAAACGCTTTGCTAAATGAGCTACAACAAGACATTTATATTTCACAAAATAAAACATGCGCCGTGGGTGCAAGCATTGGTATTGCAGTTGGCCCTAAAGATGGTGATGAGCTACTCGAATTAATGATCAATGGTGACAAAATGCTCTACCACGTAAAAGAAACAGGCCGAGGGAAAATTGCATTTTATGACGAGTTTAAAAAGTAAGATGGTGTGACTTAGATAAGAGAACACAGTTTCCTGAAGTTATGAAAATAGTGAGTAGAAAGCTAATGCTATAAAGTTTTCACCACTTTCAAATAGTCTTTATTATAAAAGTACCCTGCTAAACCAAAGTAAATAACAGGACCAAAATAAGCAATTGGAAAGTGAGCATAGATACTAAGATAGATAATCGATAAAATAAAAAACAAACTAACACTAAAGCAAACAACTGCCAAAAACCTGCCTAACCAAGATATAGATTGAGCCGCAATATTTAAAACAAACAAAGCAAGAGCACTAAGTGTTATCAACACTACTGTGTTTAAATCTTTGCCATGCTCTAGACCGTCAACGCTATAGTACATCATGTAATGAGCAAGCATAGTCAATGCTACTACTACCCAATAGCCGTAGCTGCTCCACGTTGATGAAACAAAATAGTCACTACCAATATTAGGTGCAGGAAACGATGCTTTATATCTATTTTGGTTCATGTAAATTCAAGTTACGCCGTTTTATATAAGATGATAGCTAGGCTTTTATTAGAAACACAAAAGGCCAAAGGACAAAAAACTATCTGTATTATTGATTTTTATCAAAAAAATTACAACTTGCTTGCACCACTAACCACAATGCAGAATAACAATTTTACTATTAGCGATTAATCAAAGTAATAAAAAATCTATTTGAAAGAATATTGAACAATAAACTTTTCAATTGTTAGAATGCCCTACTTTTTCCCATCAAGAGATACAATGGCAAACTTCAATACTCATCTTAATACTGCCGTAATCATCACAGGCTTAGCCTCAGCCAGCTTATTATCTGCAGGGCATATTGATTTAGAGGGCGCACTCTGGCTATGGTTTTTAGGCTCAATCGGCGGCTTATTACCCGACATAGATTCAGATAACTCCACATCACTCGATACTATTTTTAACTTATTTGCACTGTGCGCTGTATTACTCGTGCTGCATTACATAACCACCGAGCTCATTATTGAAATTAGTTTTATCGAGTTAATTTTAGTGCCGTTGTTGGTGTACGGATTTATGAAATTCATTATTAGATCCATTTTTGAATGGATCACAGTCCATAGAGGGAGTTGCCACTCTTTATTATTTATACTGTTATGCGCGCTATTAACAACGCAAGTAACGTGGCAACTTAACGACCAATCAACCACACAAGCAGCCGTCTTTGCCTGGTTAACGGGTGGGTTTATTTTAGTAGGCGGATTAATTCATTTATTGCTGGATGAAATTTACAGTGTAGATTTAAGTAATGTCACCATTAAACGATCTTTCGGCACCGCTTTAAAAATAGCTGACTTCGATAATAAATTAATTACAGTGTCGTCGGTTATTGCCCTAGCGGGTTTAATCTATGTTGCCCCTCCTATAAAGCAAACTATCACAGCGTTAAGTGATTGGTCTCAATTTATTTTTCTATCTTAAAAAGTAGGTTTTAAGCCCTTTACAGCATGACTGACTTCAATAAGTGGCTTTTTCAAAGTCACTTATATCTATTGCCAGAATGCATGTAAAATGCCCTCTTAGTAATCTAAAAATTAATTAACAAAGAGGGTGTGAAACGCTGCGCTTTTAGAGGCATAAATGGATTGAATCAAAGCGAGTTTTCCGATTTAAGTTTTAATTAAAATCCGTAGCTTGAGCCTATTTGTTATTAATTATTACTTTTATAGGTTTAAGTGAAATAATTAAATAGCTTTACCTGTCTTATATCGGCAAGTAGGAACGCTAATTAGTTAAAAAGCCCCACCTGTTTGATTTATTCAAATCTGTCACAGCTTTTTAAAGCATTAAATATAAAATTATAAGAGGTCCATAATGGAATTTACGAATAAACGCACCATCCTAATTACAGCATCTTTATTGTTGGTGTTAGCGATATCACAGGCTATTTTTTCTGCCCTTTACAGTGCTCAAATTAGTTTTTCAAGGCAGTTTGCTTGGGGACTCGAAGCGCTAGTTTTTACTGTGCTGGTTGCCTTTGCGGGTTCTGCCATGGTTCAAGCAAAAAACGCTCAGCTAGGATGGTCAGCTATAACATTTAGTGCAGTACTTAACATAGTACAAGTGAGCATTGGTCTAACTTTGTTTTCAACATTTGGCAAAGTTGCGGGTACCGTAGAAGGCGCACAACCTTTAATTGGTGGCGTGGTTTCGTTGTCATTCATGATTTACTACGCAGCTAAAGTATTATTGGGATTAGCAGCACTTGTATTTGGCCTGTCTTTTATCGCTAAAGGTGGCAAAGCAATTGGCGGCCTTACAGCCCTAGCAGGCGGTGTTGCAATGTTAGCCAATGGTATTTTAATTACCTTTGGTCGTGATGGATTTCTGCCATCAGCTGTTGCTGGCGCTTCAGGCATGATTGCAACGTTACTTTTAGCAATCTGTTTAATAAGCCTTTACCGTAAACAAGACTAAGGCTTAATACCTTACAAATAATGTGCTCATTTAAATAAAGTATAAACATCGGCGTGTGTTAGAGATGCTAATTCGCCGATGTTTTACGTTTAGAGCATTCGCCTAGTGTACTTCAAATTAATGCCCTATTTCGTAAACTAAGATTAATTCACAAAGAGGATATGAGGCGCTGCGCTTTTAGAGGTTATATCAAAAGCTTTTAACCGACTCATATTTTGATGTATGAAGTCAAGATTTGACCCCTTAGCTTCCGCATGATGGGGGGTGTGGGGGCTGGAGGTTAGAGACCTCCGGCTACCCGATTATGTCACTTTAACTCTCGAGTTATCTTGGTCATCATTTTCCTTATTCTCGAAAATG
Source organism: Pseudoalteromonas sp. BSi20652 (assembly GCF_000239855.1). Lineage (GTDB taxonomy): Bacteria > Pseudomonadota > Gammaproteobacteria > Enterobacterales > Alteromonadaceae > Pseudoalteromonas. The sequence continues at coordinate 14,968 of NZ_BADT01000081.1, forward strand.
AATATGGCCAATTATTAGTATCCAAGCTTTCAAATACTGTAATTATTCGATCAATTTTTTTAATTCCCTTCCTCATACCAGTTAGCTCTTGGACATTTCTTTTTACCACTGGGAGTTTTAATAGATCATAATATGTTTGTTGTGCTTTATTAACAGCAACAAGATCAAGATCTAAACTATAACGCATTGATATTACGTTATGTTTTTCTAGTATATTTAAAACCGCAGTATGATTAGAATTCACTTTGCTCAATATTTCTAGTCTATCGGCTTCACTTGGGACTAATTTCTTTACCAAGCCTTCATCTTTGTATTCTTCTTTGTATTGAGGAAAGCCTTGATTATTAAGACTTATTGCATAATCATCGTTTAAATATGGTACAAAGAAATCCTTATCTAAAATAATTAAGAATGGTATATCTAATTCATTTAGTAGATGAATCGTATACTTTGCCTTATCAACACCTTCTAAGTTCAAATATGAAAGCCCATTCGTTTCAAAATCGAACCCAGATGAATGACCAATGCGCTTAATGATCTCAACTTCATTTTTACTTTCGGTAACAACAACATAACTGGAAAAGAAAAAGTCACTGTTTCTATACCTATGAAATTGATAGTACTTGAAATCATCCAAATCATATTTTTCAAAAAAGTTAGCTGGTAACCTATTAACAACACTAACAAAGCCTCTATTCTTACAAGGTACCTTTTTAAATGAAACTATTTCTGTGTGATCTACTTGATCTACCATTTGTGATGAGTGAGTAGTAAAGAATAACTGTAATATATTTACTGTTTCTACTAACTTTTTAAAGTAGCCAATAAGCTCCTTTTGCGCCTGAGGGTGCAAATTTGTTTCAGGCTCTTCAAGGCCAATAATAATATTTTCGTCTCTTGCCTTACCTAATAGGTTATATAGTGAGATTATCGTAAGACTTTGAATACCTGAGCCACATTCAATCAATGGGTGGCTTAATCCAGATTCCTCTATAGAAATTGAAACATCTGAAAGAAAGTCTTTATAGCTAATATCTTTAGAGTATTTTATTTTAATTTCAAATGGTTTATCTACAGGAAACTCGGCTTTAGCATCTACAGCGATTTTATTTAGTGCAGTAGTTTCCAAATAAGTAATTGCATTTCGAAATTTCACCGTGTAATTATCACGTGTAACCGTAGCTTCTTTCATTTTTTCTTCTACGAGAAGCTGTAAAACACTATTCTCCATTAACTCAAGTGCTCTAGCATCACGGTTAGGAGGAATGAGAATGAACTCTATCTGCTTTTTTATTTCATTTATGCATTCATTATCAGTTACCCAGCTATTTCCAGATTTATACTTAATCGTTCTTTTACAGCCTTTTGCACTAAGTTGAATGCTAGACTCAATCATTATTTTATTGTTGTTTATTAATTTATCTGGGGTTTTTTCTACATCAAAATTATCAAAATGAACCTCAATTTTAGCAATAGATCTAGTTGCAAAAGTATGCACTCCAGATAAGAATGATTGCTCTTCTTTTTTCATAATTAAAAAAAACGTTCAGTGCACGAAGTAAGCACGATTTTCCAGAGTTATTCTGACCAACTATTGCATTAATGGAGCTAATCCAAATATCTGTCTTTTTCAATAGATCGGAACTTTTTAATTTATTATTCTTGATATTTTCATAGAACCCTAGAAATTGAGATAGTGACATAACAGCTTATTGAACCCCCACTTTGGGGGATTATAACACCCCAAAACGGCGTATATTACGTTGTTCGATAATTACACCAAACAACTCGTTTATAAACAGACAATAACAAAGGCTACTCAGTAGCCTTTGTTATTTAACCCCAAAACGACTTTTAATGATGTTATGGGACAAAACTTACATAAGCTTTATTTATACACAGCTATTAATTAATTCTATTTTTATTTAAAGCTGAAAGCTTTATACCCCTAGCCTTTAAAACCGAGAATCATTTTCACAAGGTTTTCCATCCCCATCACCATCCATTTTTGTATTCGGGCAGTTATTAATAAAAAATACAGCCTCTTCGCGTGAGCGCATTTCAGTACAATATTGCCTGCCATCACACGTAAAATTTTGCGTGTTTTTAGGAATAACGACTTTTGGGTATTTTTCATCAAAGGTGGCTAAATCGTCATTAGTAATAACAGGTGTTTGGCTGCTTGAGTGAGCGTTGTATTTATTAATCGCGTAAAAGCAAAGTGCGGCAATAAGCGCAATTGATGCAACTTTACCTAAAAAGCTACTGGCAAAATTAGATTTTGCGATACGGTGTGGCTGTTGTGTGTGTTTTTGATAAGGTGCTTTAAGCTCTGCAACGCCTTCTATGCGGCAGTTAATTGCTTTGGTTTTACCGTCGGGCTGCGTTGCAACTTCAAAATAAATGGTGTCGCCCACTTTAGGTTTGCGGCTCATGTGTTTGAGCGCTGATATGTGTATAAATGTGTCGTGTTCTAGGGTGTCTGATTTAATAAAACCAAAACCTTTGTCTGTTTTCCACGACTTTAACAATCCTTTGTTCATGTATCTACCTGCTCTGCTTAAGCTGCGTTTTACGCAAATTCCATTTAGTTAACACTTGTTATTATACGTTCCTAAATTATAACCATGCAACCGAATATTCATATTGCGTTAATTTTTACGCTTTACCTAATAAACTTAACCATTAAATTCAGCTTAAAAATAAACGTGCTAAAAACAACTAAACCTCAACTTATTCTATTTGTGATTTGCGGCCAAATATCCTTTAAACCATATCAACCACTGCGCCCCACCGATTAGCTTAACAGTATGTTTACACTCGATTTTGTCATTAGTTATTGTTTTTTTGTAAGTGCTCGTTATTTACTTACATTTTTTAATCTAATTAATTGCTTAATACCTAAAAACGTACCAAGTGGAATAAATAAAATCCACAGGTAGGCATAAAATATTGAAATGTTTATAAAAATGGCTGAGCTGTTTATGTTTTTATTTAACCTATTATTTAGCACGTACGTATTTATAAAAAGCCCAATTAAAGCAGGAATAATTTGTATAAGTGATACAACAATGGCTGATGAAATATGCCCCGCGACTAACTTAGGATCGCCACCAGCAAATACTGTATACGCATTATAAAACCCACTAAAAAAACTCGTGAGTGCGAGTAATAAAAAAGCCTGTAATACTAGGCTTAGTAAAGGTAAAAGTGTTTTCAAAAAAGTCCTAGTTTTTGTTAATAATATGCACAGAGATATCTAACAGCCCATTCGTTTTAATTATACGCTTTGCAAATTTTGCAAATACTGTGCTAGTAATTTAAAGGCAATTATAACGCGTTGAATTACCTAGAATGGTTTTAATTTAAGTGGCGGTTGATTATGATGGAACACGTAATACTTACACCCTTTTTATAATTTTCAGTAAGGATCACCATGTCTAACTATAACGAATCTCCAGAACAAGTTGAACAGGCCACTCAGGGCTTTGTTATGCAACAAACTATGTTACGTATTAAAGATCCAAAGCCGTCGCTTGAATTTTACCAAAATGTATTAGGTATGAAGCTGTTAGGTAAGTATGATTTTCCTGGTATGGAGTTTACGCTTTACTTTTTAGGCTACGAGCAAGAATTACCACAAGGTGATAATAAAACTAAAGCTGAATGGGTGTTTCGTCGCCCTGCACTCATTGAGTTAACCCATAACTGGGGCACTGAAAACGACGACAGCTTTGAGGGCTACCACAGTGGTAACCAAGAACCAAAAGGCTTTGGCCATATTGGCATTAGCGTACCGGATGTTTACGAAGCCTGTGAGCGCTTTGCAAAATACGATGTTGAGTTTGTAAAAAAACCAGATGATGGCTCAATGAAAGGCTTAGCATTTATTAAAGACCCTGACGGCTACTGGATTGAAATACTCTCTGCTGAAGGAATTACTGAGATTATTCTTTCTCAGTAATAACAATGAGCTGATGCAAAAAGAGCTTAGTTGTAATCTCCACCAGCAACTAATTACCAATTTAGAACCACTGGTTTTGTTACCTTGCTTTTAAGTGAGGTAACCCATTTAAAACGTTTTAGATAATTAGTTACCCGCCCCGCTGTATTTTAAGCATAAAAGGAGATTTAAATGCTCATTGGCATCATAGAAGATCATCAATTAGTAAGAGACAGCTTTAAAAAGCTTTTAGAGTTACAACCAGATTGGAAAGTAATTATTGAAGCCTGCAGCGTGACAGAAGCAAAGCTGGCTGTAGAGCTTGAACAACCTGATATATTTATTGTTGATATATCACTTAACGGCACTGAAACCGGCCTTTCTTTTTTATCGTACCTTGAAGGGTCTTTCCCGCATATTAAAAGTATTGTTGCCTCCATGCACGACCACGAACCTTATGTAAGCAATGCTTTGCGATTAGGCGCTTTGGGTTATGTGTCTAAGCGCTCTGCCTCTGATGAGCTAATAGATGCAGTTAAAGCAATCGCTTTAGGTAAAAGGTACATTAGTGAAGACGTAAATTTTTCGATGAGTAGCGAAAACTTAGCATTAACTATGCTTACTAACAGAGAGCTTGAAGCACTTCCGTTATTTTCTAAGGGATTAAACGCTAAACAAGTGGCGCAAATACTCGAAATAATGCCTAAAACAGCACATGTACACAAAGCAAACATATACAGCAAACTTAATGTTACGACCTCGTTTGAACTGCTAAAAATTGCAATTGATGCGGGAGTAATACAGTTAGATGAACTTACCTAACGCTTCTTCTTTATCTAATGTTAGTTTAACTACCGCATACAAAGAGGTAGTTAAACAGTTATTGGTGGGGCTAATTTACTTTATTGCTTCACTCGCCGCTTTTTGGGTTAGCCAAAACCTTGAAACCGTACCCGAGAGCAGCGCTATATTTATTCCCGCAGGCGTAAAAATTGCGTTTTACTTACTCACTCCAACACGCTATTGGCTCACCTTATGGGTTGTATCACGCGCTTTAGCTGCACAGCTTGGTTTAACATACAGCGGGGTTTGGGAGTTTGATTTATTTCATGGCTTTTGGCAGGAGCTTTGTTTTATAGCGCTTGTTTATATATTTAAAAATAGCCGTTGGCCGCCAAGCATTAACGACAGCCTAGGTATACTTTCGTTAATACTGCTTTGTGTTGCAAGTACATCTATAAAGTGGTTTTTGTTTGCCAGTGCGTTTGAATTTACAAATGTATTGGTTGCTAAAGAGCTACTGCAATATCAGTTAAACATGTGCTTGGGCGATATTACTGGCTCGTTGTTAATCGCCCCTATTATTATGTTAATTTACGATTCTAAATACAGCTTTAACACAGTTAGGCTCACTAAATTATTTGGCCTAGTAGCCACTTTAGTGTGTTTTATATTAATTGTATTTTTTGTCTATGCGGTTCGCCCAGACACCTACCCGCTATTAAGGCTTTCATCTTTATTACCTATTATTTGGTTTTCGTATAAGTATGGCTCGTTAGGGGCTATAAGCAGTGCAGCGCTAATTAACGCGTTAATAATTGTTGAAGCAAGCATTACGCACGAGCCTAGCAATACCTATATTAGCCAGTTATTTATTTTGGCAAACGCAATTACCAGTATGGTTTTAGGCGCTGCAATTACTGAGCTTAAACGTAAAAACAACGAGTTAAAGCAAACCAACAAAGAGCTTAAAGAGCAGCTAATTCAAAACACGGCGCTGGCTGCCAAAATGGTGTCGGTGCAAGAAAATGAGCGAAAGCATCTTTCGCAAGAGTTGCATGACGAATTAGGACAAAACCTAACGGCATTAAAAACAGATTTAGCTATTTTGTCGCACCTTAGTAACGAAGATACCCAATCGTTTGTGACTACATTAAAAAACAATGCTAATTCGATGTATGACTCTGTTTATCAATTAATGCATTATCTTCGCCCGCGTGAGCTAGATGAACTCGGTTTAGAAAAGGCAATAACACAAGGGCGACTAAAAAGCTTACTGCACAAGGCAAATATTAAGTATCAGCCACAATTTAAGTTAGATAATAGCCTTTCAAAAGATCACGAAATAGCTATTTACCGAATTTGCCAAGAAGCAGTAACCAATTGTATGAAGCACAGCAATGCCAGCAAACTGGTTATAAATATAATAAACAACCACGAATTTATTGAGTTAACAATTAGCGATAACGGGACTTTAGTAACCCCAACAGATAACTCAGGTCACTACGGTTTGGCGTTTATAGAGGAGCGCACTACGGCGTTAGGCGGAACTTTTAAGGTGTTTAAACAAAATGGCTTTACCATTAAAGTAAAGCTGCCTTTGAGTTTTGATGGCGCAATTAATTAGCAAACATGAACTTGTTTAGTATAAAACTTTTGCCTTAATTGGCCTTCGCCAAGGTGGTCGAAATTAACTTGAATCTCGGCTTGATTACCTAATAGCTGTAATAGCATGCCTTTTGATATTAAATAGTTGCCTAAACTTGATTTTACAATGACTTCTTTGCCTATGGCTTCTTGTAAGCGTGGCGTAGGTAGGCTCGGATGGCTAATTGGTTTTAAGCCCTCAGCTGAGGTAAATAAGTTTATGCAATGCTCTTTAGCGGCAACAATACTTTCGTTTTTACTTTTAATCACATCTACATTATTTAAAAAATGAATTAGTGCTTGGTTAGCCCGATCAAACTCTGCTGATACGTCATCTATATTGCGGGCGGTTGCCCATTTTCGCACAACTATATATTCGTTTTTTTTAACACGAATTAAGCTTATTGAGGCTCCTGTCATTCTGCTATTCCACTCAATGCGGTAGCAATCAGTTCCTAAGCTGTGAAGCAACACGCTCATGCTTCCAAAATCCTTTGTACTTTCATCAATCAAGCTCATTTTCGATCCCTCACTTGCAAGTTACAAGGAGTGTATAAACGATTACTTAAGTAATAAATCATCCATATTCTTAATCGCTCTAGGAAAATGGCTTATATAAATTTTGGATTTAGTGGCTTTTAAGTTAATAACTAATATTACAAACAAAAAAGACGAGTGGTTTGGGTAACTGCTAATAATTAATTTGTAAGTGATTTATAGCTTATTTATAAGCCCAGGCATCGGTTATTGTTACTTGGCAATTGTTATAACTAGCCGCTTGTTTTTGCGCAATCCCTCTTACTCTAAAGTTTGTTGAGTCATTAGGAAGTATAATTAGGTCTTCGTCAGTTATTGATAGCGTATCGACTAGCGTGTTTTGATCTGTTAAAAAATCGACCTTAAACTTTATATTTTTAAACGAAAAGTTTGATTCGTTTTCTACCTGCCCTATACATGCAACATATAATGCATCGTTTTCATTTTTAGTGTTAATTTGGCTTACATGAGCGATTAAGTTTTGTTGTGCTTGGTCTTCAAGCCCTGCTACATATATATTTTGATAAAAAATGAACCCAAAAATACCAACAATACTAAGCGCTAATGCACCAATAATAATAGGATTGTTTTCTAAGTTAGAATATTTAGCTTGAAGTGAGGTACATTGCGGGCATTTTTAGCCCGTGAATCTATAGCGCTAAAGCACATAATACATTCTTTAGTGTGTTGCACCTTTTCCATTACAATAAGCATCCTTGTTAAGCATTAAATGTTAAGTATTAAAACCAGCAGTATTACTGGCTTTTAAGGTATTTTAGTTTACTCATGCTGAACAACTCCGTAAACACATATAGCTTAAAAAAGTAACGATTTTATAAAGCAACACAAAAAGCTGTATATAAATACAGTGCATGCAGTTTTAGCATTTTAACGTGAACAAAAAAAAGCCAGCGGTTAAGCTGGCTTAGAATATTTACTAACTTACATAGTTACTTACGAAGTGCGTCTATTCGCGCATCAAGCGGTGGGTGCGACGAAAACAGCTCAGCAACACCTTTGCCACTTGCAATACCAAAGGCCATCATTGAGCCTTCTAATTGTGAAGGATGGTTTTGCTTTAATCGCTCAAGGGCTGATCGCATTTTATCAGCACCAACTAGTTTTGCTGCGCCGCTGTCGGCTGCAAATTCTCGTTTACGGCTGTAACTTGCAACCACTATGCTTGCTAGTACACCAAATAATACTTGGAATAACATATCGAATAAGAAGTATGTCCAGCTACTGCCGCCCTCTTCTTCATCGCTATTAATAAAGTTATCTACAATGCCTGCCAGTACTTTTGCAGCAAATATTACAAAGGTGTTTACCACGCCTTGTATTAGCGTAAGCGTTACCATGTCGCCATTAGCAATATGCGATACTTCATGGGCAAGTACGGCTTCGGCCTGATCTTTGGTCATGTTGTGCATTAAGCCTGTGCTTACTGCCACTAACGAGTTGTTTTTACTTGGGCCCGTTGCAAACGCGTTCATTTCTGGGCTGTCGTAAATAGCCACTTCTGGCATTTTAATACCTGCTTTATGTGCTTGCGCAGATACCGTTTGTACAAGCCAATGTTCGGTTTCGTTGCGAGGCTGCGTAATTACATGCGCGCCTGTTGATTTTTTAGCGATCCATTTAGACATAAATAACGATATAAACGATCCGCCAAAACCAAATACGGTGGCTATAAGTAAAATTCCGCCAAGGCTACGATGGCTTACACCCAGTGCACTCATTATTATTGAAAGCACTACACCTAACACCAACATAACCGCTAAGTTAGTTAATAAAAACAAAAATACACGTTTCATAATGTCCTCACAAAAATAGAATTGATCACTGAGCGATTAATGCATTTTGTATTAAATCGGCTAAAAGCAATCACTGTATTATGACACACTATGTCATAACATCGACGTCATTTTGTGACAAACTATGTCATAACACAAGTGTTATTTATGTGTTTATTGATAATAATTCAAGAAGGGTTTTGTAAATTTGTAATTTAGGTGTTTGCTCGCTGTATGGGCTTATAGCAAGTATTGGGAACGGTAAACGTGCTTTTAGCGAATCAAGGTTTGCTTGGTACTCGTCCATATTTTTATCTACTTGGTTTGCAATCCAGCCAACGCAGTTTATACCCATACTTTGCATATGAGCAGCGGTTAGTAACGCATGATTTAAGCAACCTAGCTTCATACCAACAACGAGTATTACCGGCAGTTGCTCTGCCTTTACCCAATCGTATAAGTAATCGGTATTATTAATTGGTAGCGCCCAACCACCAGCACCTTCAGTGAGGATAATGTCAGCGCCCTGTTGTTTTACGTTTTTATAAGCATCACTTAGTTTATCTAAAGTAATACTCACCCCAACTTTTTCAGCGGCTATGTGCGGCGCAATAGGTGGTGCAAACGCAAACGGATTTACTACGTCGTATTTAGCACTCACTGTTGCGCTTTCCATTAGTATTAGAGCATCGGCATTAACCAGTTGATCGAACGCCATTTCGCAGCCAGCAGCAAGGGGTTTAAAGCCAATGGCTTGTTTTTTATGTTGGGCAAGTAACTTTAATAGCAAACTGGTAACGTGGGTTTTTCCGGCATCGGTGTCGGTGCCTGTTATAAAAAATTCTTTCATGCGTTGCCTTTAATGTCTTTGGGCTTATTTAGTGTTTTTCTAATGATAACAGCACCACATGATAAGACACACATGCTTTGTTATTTATAAGCGGATACGCATTGCATACTTTTTGTAGCGCCGATTTAGTAAGTAACCCTTGTCGCGTATTGGTATGATTTTGCGTGGTAGCGCCAATAGCCTTAATTGAGGCAATAGCTTTTAAAGGTGTTGTGTATTCATCGGTGTAAATACGTTTTTGAGCGCTGTTAATAGTAAACCCTGCATTTTGGACTGATTGGTTTATATGCATTTCACTATTAAAGGTATTTATGTGGCTGTTAGAATCAAGCGCTGCAAAGGCTGTTTTTATTTCGTTAAGTGAGCCCTCTACCACAGTGCTTATGTACGCCTGTCCGCCTGGTTTTAATATGCTGTAAAGTGACTGCATTAAATCCGAAAAATTAGCAGACCACTGCACTGCAAAGTTACTGTAAATAACATCAACACTGTTTGCTTGTAGCGGTAAGTTATCCATATCGGCGCATATTTTTGATGTGGTCAAATCACTACTTTGCAACATGTTTAAACTTAAATCTATTGCAATAACGCTGCCAAATACGCCTTGTAGTGTATACGTATTAACAAGCGGGCCTGCGCCTAAATCAACACAAAGCTTATTTTTATTAATGTCTGGTTTTATGAGTGAAAATAAATCGCTTGCTGCGTGTTTTTGTACATTTGCATGAGTGTTATAACTCGCCGCCGCCTTTGAAAACTTACTTTGTGTGGACTTTTTAAGCTCCTTGTTTAGCTCTCGACTTGGCTCCCTATTTAACTCTTTACTTAAATCGCCACTCACTAGGCACGGTTTTACAAGTCGTGTTTGCACTAGGTCTGTTTTTAATACTGGCTGAGCAGTCATGCTATTGCACCTACTAAGTGCTTAACTAAGTACGTTATGTCTTGTTCGGTATGTGCGGCGGTTAAAGTAATGCGTAAACGTGAGGTGTTATGTGCAACCGTAGGGGGTCTAATTGCAGTGAGCCAAATACCCTGTTGTTTAAGTTTATCTGCCGCTTGCAACGTTTGCTCTGCACAACCTAATACAATGGGTTGTATGGCGGTGTTTGACTTCATTACAGCAATATTATGGCTTTTAGCGAGTTGCTTAAATAACGCAATATTGGCATTTAGCTTATCGCGTTTATCATCAGCTGTTTTTATGCTTTTAATACGCGCAAGCGTGTGGCTTGCCATAAGCGGCGACATAGCAGTTGAATACGTGTAATCGCGATTAAATTGCAGCATGTAATCAATAAACTGTTTACTGCCTAATACACATGCGCCGCTGCTGGCAACTGCTTTACCAAAGGTAATGACTAATATATCTGGCAGCGTTTGAGTAATAAACGCTTCGCAACTGCCCAAACCGGTTTTGCCTAATGCACCAAAGCCGTGTGCGTCGTCAATCATTAGCAATGCGTTGTGCTGTTTTGCAAGTGCGAGTAATTCTTTAAGAGGTGCGGTATCGCCATCCATCGAAAATACACCTTCGCTTATAATAAGCTTGTTTTGCGCTTTTGATTTTTCGAGCCGTGAACGTAAATGATTCATGTCGTTATGATTAAAACGCACTAAAGCCGCGTTAGAGTGCATAGCCCCGTCAATCAAGCTTGCATGATTTAGCTTATCTTGAAAAATAGCGCTGTTTTGCGCAGCGGCTTTATCTTGAAACAACGCTTTAATTACGCTGCTATTAGCGCTAAACCCTGAGTTAAATAGCATTCCTGCGCCATAACCAAATTGCTCGCATAAGTATTGTTCAAGCGCTTTTTGCTGCGCCTGATAACCGGTAACCAATGCTGAGCTGTGACTCCCTAATGCGTGGGAGTCATTAAGGTTAACAGCCTCATCTCCAAAACCTAAGTAGTCGTTACTGGCAAAATTAAGGTAGGCTTTATTACTAACCGTTATGGTACGCGCCGTTGCCTGTTGCACTACATGGCGTTTACGAAGTAACGCATCTTGCTGGCGAGCCTGCAGATGCGTTTTTATAAAATCAAAAGGCATAGATATAAACGCCTACGCTTCGTAAAACAATTCAGAGGTTGCTTTGTCGGCTACTTGCGATGAAAGCGAGGCTTCTACTGCTTCGTCTGAATAGTCGTGACGCTTTTCTGGGTTCATGCCTAATTTTTTAATTAGGTTCATATCAGCATCAGCGTCTGGGTTTTCGGTCGTAAGGAGTTTATCACCATAAAATATTGAGTTAGCGCCTGCAAAAAAGCACATAGATTGCATTTGCTCGTTCATGGCGTTACGCCCTGCCGATAAACGCACATAACTGTGTGGCATCATAATGCGTGCTGTTGCAATGGTACGTATAAATTCAAAGTGATCTAAATCGTCTGCGTTTTCAAGCGGTGTGCCTTTAACTTTAACCAGCATATTAATTGGCACGCTTTCTGGCTGTTGTGGCAAATTAGCTAGCTGCATCAGTAGCCCATAACGGTCGCTTGCTTGCTCGCCCATACCGACTATTCCGCCTGAGCATACTTTCATACCGGCATCGCGTACGTGGTCAATGGTATTTAATCTATCTTGGAATGTACGGGTTGATATAATTTGCTCGTAATACTCAGGTGACGTGTCAAGGTTATGGTTATAGTAATCAAGCCCTGCGTCTCGAAGCTCATGGGCTTTTTCGTTTGTGAGTTTACCTAGCGTCATACAGGTCTCTAACCCTAGCTCTTTTACTTCTTTAACCATTTGCGAAATGTATGGCATATCTCTGTCTTTTGGATCAGACCATGCTGCGCCCATACAAAAACGGGTCGCGCCTTTTTGTTTTGCAAGGCGTGCTTGCTCTACTACTTTTTCTACTTCTATTAAGCGTTCGCGTTCTAAATCAGTTCTGTAATGGCCCGACTGCGGGCAGTACTTACAATCTTCAGGGCAAGCGCCTGTTTTAATTGATAACAACGTAGAAATTTGCACTTCATTTGGGTTGAAGTTAGCACGGTGAACCGATGCGGCTTTAAACAGTAAATCGTTAAATGGCATTTCAAATAATGCTTTAACTTCAGCGTGGGTCCAATTGTGACGAACAGGTGCAAGTTCCATAATACTCTCTTATTTTTTCTCAACGGTGATATTGGCTTAGTCTACGAGTTGAAGTACCATTGTCAACGAAGCCCACCAAGTTAAAGTTTACATATGACTAAAAAGAATACGATTGACCTTGATTTTGATCGTGAGCACATTTGGCATCCATATACATCTATGACTAAGCCAATTCCGGTATACCCCGTTACACATGCCAATCACAACATTATTCACCTCGAAACTGGCGAGCAATTGGTTGATGGTATGGCCTCGTGGTGGAGCGCAATACATGGCTATAACCACCCTGTTATAAATAACGCCATGATTGAGCAAATTAATAACATGAGCCACATTATGTTTGGCGGTATTACGCATAACAGCGCGGTAGAGCTGTGCAAAAAAATAGTAAATATAACGCCGCCTAGTTTAACTAAAGTGTTTTTAGCCGACAGCGGCTCGGTAAGTGTTGAAGTAGCGATAAAAATGGCGCTGCAATATTGGTTAAGCCAAGGCATTACAACAAAACAAAAACTAATGACGCCTTACAAGGGCTACCATGGCGACACCTTTGCAGCCATGAGCGTATGCGACCCCGTTAACTCAATGCATAGTTTATATAGCGGCTTTTTACCTGAGCATGTTTTTGTACCTGCACCGGTTAGTCAATTTGGGAGCGAGTTTAACCAAGCAGAAGCCCAAGAGCTTGAACAATACTTTAAAGCAAACAACAGCCAAGTAGCCGCCTTTATAATTGAGCCTATAGTACAAAACGCAGGAGGTATGAACTTTTATCATCCTGATTATTTAGCATGCGTGCGTAAATTGTGCACCCAATATAACGTATTGCTTATTTGCGACGAAATAGCCACAGGCTTTGGCCGTACAGGTAAATTATTTGCGGTAGAGCACGCCAATATAGAGCCCGATATAATGTGTATTGGTAAAGCATTAACTGGTGGCTCAATGACGTTATCGGCCACAATAACTAGCGATAAAATAGCCATTGGCATAAGCGAAGGTGAAGCGGGTGTTTTAATGCATGGCCCTACTTTTATGGGTAATCCGCTTGCTTGTGCAGCGGCCTGCGCAAGTATTGATTTGTTACTTGAGCAAAACTGGCAACAACGAATAAAGCAGCTAAACACCCAACTACAACAACTTAACAAATGCAGTGAGCTACAGGCTGTTGCCAATGTGCGTATTTTAGGCGCAATAGGTGTTGTTGAACTAAACGATACTGCTGGAAATGTAGATGTTGCAAAAATTCAGGCTTATTTTGTAAAAAAAGGCGTGTGGATCCGCCCTTTCGGTAAACTAATTTACCTAATGCCACCGTATATAAGTGACGAGGCAAGTATAAAAACACTCTGTGATGCCATTTATAACGCCATTAAAGGCAAGCATTACACTTAATAACGGCTCTCAATACAGATAATAGTGCTATTTACTGTAACCTACCGCTACATTTAGTGTTTTTTATCTATTAAGCGAGTTTGTGGTTATTGATCTCGTTAACTATTATCTATATGATAATGTCTATCATTTACAATTACCTTTTCGGACTACTTTGTTATGAAATTATTATTTAATCCAGCCAAAATTTTTGGTGCAAGCCTTTTACTCGCCTCTGCGTTTATGGCTCAACCTGTTCTCGCTAACGGTCCTATTGGCGAGCATGTTAATCATCTTCAAGAAAACCTTAAAAGTTACGCAGAAGAAGTAGAATGGATGGTAGGCAAAGTTGATACCATGGTAAGCGACTACGATACTAAAGGCGCAAAATCTGTAGAAACTGATGATTTAATTGAGTATTGGGAATCAGTAAAATTTCATAGCGCAATAGAAACTAACTTTGTACCGGTTTACGCTTCAATTTGGCAAGGTCTTTATGGCGTAAAAATGGCTATAGATAATAAGCAACCTGCAAAAGAAGTTCGTAAACAACAAAAAGCGATGAACATAGCATTGTGGCAAGGGCTAGGCGCTGTTAAGCTTGCTGCAAAATTCCAGCAAAAAGGCTTGTTAAACACTGTAAAAGCAACCGCGACTAACCAAATGACACAAAGCGCCACAATTGACGAAATTAAACATAAATTAGACCGTGTAGTTGCTAAATTTGCAGAGCGTTTACAAGACGAAGCTACCGCCATTGTTCATGATACTTACCTGCACCTGTTTGAAGGCATAGAAGGTACACTTATTGAGCAAGATGCTAACTTAGTTGAAGTGCTAGAAAAAGACTTTAACGTAACACTCCCACAAGCAATTGCAAATGATAAAAGTGTAGACGAAGTTCGCGATGTGATCAGTGATATGCAAACAAAATTAGACCGCGCTAAGGTGTTAATAGAAAAAGCCGAAAAAACGCGTAAGGATGTATTTTAAGTGAAGCGTAGGACCTTTATTCAAGGCCTAGCTGCGTTAGGGGTTGTTGGCTCATTGCCACTGCCTCTTTCTCGTGCGCTAGCCGCCGATATAGCAAACCCTGTTTCTGTTGATGATTTACCAAAGCTTAAAGGCGAGTTAACCCTTTATTTAGGACGAGGCGAAGGTGGTTTGTATGAAAACGTATTGCAAGCAATCCAGAAAAAAAATCCAGACTTTAAACTCGGTATACGCCGAGGTCCTACTGCTGCTTTAGCAAATACTATTGTTGCTGAAGCGAAAGCCGGCGTTCGCCGCGCTGATTTATTTTGGGCTGTTGATTCAGGCGCTATTGGTTTAGTAACCGATGCTGGCCTTGCACAACCTATCCCAAGTGATTTATCTGCTCAGTTACAACCACAATTTAGATATAAAGAGTGGGCACCAGTAACTGGCCGTATTCGCACATTACCGTATAACACGTCGCGTTTAACTAAAGATCAAATTCCAACAAGTATTATGGACATTGCCGAGAGCGATTTAAGGATTGGTTGGGCGCCCGCCTACGCTTCTTTTCAATCGTTTGTAACCGCAATGCGAATTTTAGAAGGCGATGACAAAACCGCTAAGTGGCTTAAAAAGATTCAAAAACGTGCTAAAACATACGCCGGTGAATTAGGTGTTGTTATGGGCGTTGAACGCGGTGAAGTTGATATTGGTTTTGCCAATCATTATTACACTTTGCGTTTAAAATCAGGTAAGCCTGATGCCAAGCTAGATTTAGCATTTACACAAAATGATGCTGGCTGTTTAGTCAATGCATCGGGTGTATTAGCGCTTAACGACGATCCGCTTGCTACTAACTTTATGCGTTACTTACTAAGTAAAGAAGTACAAGGTTACTTAGCCAGTGAAGCGTACGAAATTCCACTAGTAAATGGTATAGCCCAGCCTGAGGGTTTACCGTCACTTGCTAATATTTCTCCTCCTAAAGTAGATTTAACACAACTTGCTGATTTGCGCCCTACTATAGATTTAATGCGAAGCAGTGGCGTGTTGTAATGCGGCTACCTGTATCATACCCAATAGCGCTGCTTGCAGCGCTTATTACGCTTACACCTGTTTTGATTTTAATGGTGCTTGCCAGCGATTCAAGCTCAGTATTTGACAGTCATAATATTAAAGTTTTAGGTAACACGTTATCCTTAATGGGTTTAACGGTACTCGGCTCTATTTTAATTGGTGTGCCACTGGCGTTTATTAGTGCGTATGTGCACTTACCATTTAAAAAACTATGGCTGGTTATATTTGCAGCACCGCTGGCAATTCCTAGTTATATCGGTGCGTTTACACTTTATGCTGCGTTTGGTCCTGGAGGTGAAATAAATACCTTTACTGGAATAGAACCCCCGTCAATGTATGGTTTAACGGGTGCTGCAATTGTAATGACGCTGTATACCTTCCCGTTTGTAATGATGACAACCCGCTCCTCCTTACTGAGCCTTGACGCGAGCATGGTTAACGCAGCGCGTACGCTAGGTATGTCTATGACACAAAGCGTATTTAAAGTTATATTACCGCGCGTAGTTAATGGCATAGCGGCAGGTTCTTTATTAGTAGCGCTTTATACACTCTCTGATTTTGGTACTCCAGCGATGATGCGCCTAGATACGTTTACCCGCGTAATTTACGTTGAATACAATGCCTTTGCTTTAGGGCGCGCAGCGATGCTCTCCTTGCAATTATTAGTCATTGTTGGGTTTTTATTATTACTGGAATCACAAATAAAAACAGCGAGCGAAAAACAAGGTCGCCCATTAGTTTTATTTCCTAAAAATGGCAACTAAGTGCAATGTTTATAACCTTTGCCCCCATATTGCTATTAGCGATTGGCTTACCGCTTGCTATATTTTCGCTTTGGTTATCACGAGATGGTTTAAGTTCTTTCGATTTTAGTATTGCGTGGAATTCAACATATGCATCGCTTATTGCCGCTATAGTAACCGTTATTGTTGCAATACCGGTTGCACATGCAGCACTTAGTGGTAAAACGGGCAAAATAATGGAACGAGTCACTTATTTTGGTTTTGGCATCCCGGGTATAGTAATGGGTACTGCCCTTGTTTACGGTGGCTTGCAATTGCCTTTTTTATACCAAACACTGGGGTTGCTTATTATTGCTTACATGCTGCGATTTTTACCTCTTGCTGTGGGCTCTGTTAGAACAAGCACCGAACACTTAGATCCAAGCCTAGTAAAATCTGCTCGCGTATTAGGGGCAAGCCCACGTGAAGTATTTACTCGTATAACATTGCCTTTAACTATGCGTGGTATTATTGCTGGTGCAGCACTGGTGTTTTTAGAGTCAATGCGCGAACTAGAAGCCACGCTGCTACTTGGCCCAACAGGGTTTGAAACCCTCTCTACTTATTTATGGCGTGTATACGAAGCGGGCTATTTTTGGTCGTGCCGCTATCCCTGGATTACTGTTAGTAGTGATATCTGCCTGCGGGTTAGCTATTATGATGTCTGGCGAAAAACGCAACCAGTTTGAACATTAAGGA
>NZ_BADT01000080.1 GCF_000239855.1 Pseudoalteromonas sp. BSi20652
TTGTTTATATAATATTTAAAGGCTAAGTATTTAAAGGCTAGGCCTCTATATTATTTATATATTCATTAAATCGTTTATTTTTTCTCTTTTTCTAAACGCTTTTTAAGACTCAATGCAGCATCAGCAGCTAATAAACGCATAAATTCAGAGCCATTGCTTTGCTCGCCTTGACCTGCGCCAATTACTATTTCAGGCACTAAACGGCTATTGCCTAAGCTGGTAAATAAAGCCGTTTGAATTTTAACTTCTGCTTTTAACGTTTCATCAAATACATACTTAGGATCAAGTGCCGCAGATTTAGCCCTTAAACGAGCTTCAGCTAAAACGTCCATACCTAATGCTTCTAAGCGTTGTTGCTTTAAAATCTCTTCTTGCTCTTTTGCAAGCTCCGCTTTTACAGCAACTCGTTGCTGCGCAGAAATAATAGCATTTGCCTTAATTCGTTCAGCATCTATTTGCTCTTTTATTTTTAGCTTTTCAGATTCAGCACGTTGCTTAGCAATGGCTTGCTCACCTAAAGCTACTTCCGTACGCGCTTGTTGCTCAGCTTTTTTAAGGTTTTGACGTGCGAGTGCTTCATCAGCTGCGGCTTGCTTTTGCGCTTCAAGACGCGCATTTACTTTGCTTTCGTAGTCAATATCAATAATGCTGGCATCAACTACTGTAATACCGTAAGCGCCTAAAATAGGTGCATTACGTAGTGTATTACCTTCATCGTCCATCTTAATATTAATAGTAACGCGCTGCTGTTTACTCAAATTACCCAAATCGTCAGATTTATCGCGCTCACCCGTACTAATAATTTGTTCAGTAACAAAAATACCGTTGGTTAATTGATCAGAAAAATCTTGGCTTAACTGGCCATTACCACCAGAGTAATGTTGCTCTACCGACATCATACGCGCCGATGCTTTTACGTTTTCTGTCGTTGCCCGCATTAATAAATTAGATATTAATGTTTCTTGTGAACCAAACTCTTCGTGTATTTTAAGTAAACCGCGTAAAGCACCCGATTCAGCCGCAGGTACATTGCCAGGTAACCTAAAACGCGATACGCCTCTTGCGCCACCCGTTGTCGTATCTAAAAATCGAATCGGTATTAACGGAACAATTGCGCTTGCGGTTGCACCTGAGTCACCCGTAAAGTTAATCGAAATTACTTTTTTATAAGCCGATGTAGTACCAAATGCCTTTAAATACGGACCCGCCTGATTTATTACGGTTAAGTTACCAGTAAAAGCCGATTGGTGTACTAAACGCTCATCTGCTTCATTCCACGAAACAACCTGCGATGTAAGCGTTGCAATCACGCCAAGTACCACAATCACAGAAGCACCAATAATTACATTACGACGACCAAATCGCTCTATAAAAGAATCGCTTTTTACTGCGGGAATCACACTCTGTTCATTAGCCATTTTTATTACTCTCCATGTTTAATTTCTTTTTAACAAAGAAAATGATTTCCTGTTCACTCAAATGTGCGCAAAAACTACCAGAACGATGTAGTTGAACAAATGTTGCAAGGATCTCTTCTTTGCCTTTAGCTGTTTCTTCTTCGTTTTCTTGAGTTTGATTTTTTTCTGTTAGTTGATTGATTAACTCATCAACTATCGTGTCTTTATCAAATAGTACATTGTATTCATTTAACTTTTTTACCCGACTTTTATGTATATTGCTATAAATTACATAAATTGCCACGCATAAAACAATCACAAGCGTACTTAACCCAATAATATATAAAATCATAATTTCTACTTAAACTAGTTTAAATATTTAACGAGCAATAACATGTGTAAACAATGATACACAAATGTTAATTGGTTAATTTTACAGTAAACTTAAGTAAAAATCAGATTAAAAAGTATTTAATAACTAACAGTAATTAGTACCTGCAATAAAAACAAAAAAGCCCATGATAGGGGTTAACCTAACATGGGCTTTTTCACTCTCGCTATTTTATAAAAGTGTTTTAAATAAGAACACTCTATAAGGCGTTTTATAAAAAGCTTATAACAGCTTTTTATAACGATAATTCTTCTTTAGCGCGAGTTAAGTTATGCGATACCATTGTACTTGTAGACATTTGGTTTGCTTCGTATAAATCAGCAAGACCAGCCGTGTCGTTATTCGCTTTTAAACGTGCAACACCACGGTTACTTAATGCAAATGATGTAAGTTGGCGAACTTTAAATTTAGGGCCATCTGCGTCTTTTAAAAGTGCGATTGCTTTAGTACAAATTGCTTCGGCTTGAGCATAATTTTTTGACTTAACATTCAGTGCACAGCTATTAAATGATTGCTCAAGTGGTTGTGGCGCTGTTGCAGTTTCAATAACCATTAATTTGTAATCACTTTGATCAGCCATTGCAGCAGCTGAACATGTTAATAGTGAGCTAAGAGCGATAGTTTTGATAAGAGTAAGTTTCATGGTCGTAGTCCTGTTAGTTAAGCCGTGCTTGTTGCCGACAACTGAACTTTAATGAATTAACACAACCCCG
>NZ_BADT01000079.1 GCF_000239855.1 Pseudoalteromonas sp. BSi20652
AAAGTAAAAAAGTTAGCACAGTAAAAAGGCTCATAATAAAATAATCATTATGAGCCTTAAAATTATCAAGCAGGTTAAAGTGTTAACAACTTTACTTGCTGTTTTGTAGATTTAACCTTCGAAATCACTATCGTTATGGCGCTCTGCCATTTGCTCTTCTTCAGGGCCCCATGTGCGATTTACGCGACGACCACGTTTTACAGCAGGGCGCTCTGATATTTGCGTAGCCCAGCGAACAACATGAGTGTATGAGGTGACATCTAAAAATTCAGCTGCATCATATAAGTCCCCTAAAACAAGCGAGCCATACCACGGCCAAATTGCAATATCGGCAATTGAGTATTCATCACCCGCCATGTATTCATTTTCGCTTAAATGACGATTTAACACGTCAAGTTGGCGTTTAGTTTCCATGGTGAAACGGTCAATAGGGTATTGCATTTTACTTGGTGCGTAGCTATAAAAGTGACCAAACCCACCACCTAAGTATGGCGCTGAGCCCATTTGCCAAAATAGCCAGTTACGACACTCTGTTTTAGCTTTTAAATCTTTAGGGATGAGCACATCAAATTTTTCAGCCAAATACTGTAAAATAGAACCAGACTCAAAAATGCGAGTAGGTGGGGTGGTTGAATGATCCATTAGCGCTGGGATTTTTGAGTTTGGATTAATATCAACAAAGTCAGATCCAAACTGATCGCCATCACCTATGTTTATTAAATATGCGTCATAGTCTGCATCGGTGCAACCAAGCTGTAAAAGCTCTTCAAACATGATTGTAGCTTTTTGGCCATTGGGCGTAGCAAGAGAATAAAGCTGAAATGCGTGCTCGCCAATAGGTAGAGTTTTGTCATGAGTTGCGCCTGCAATTGGGCGGTTAATACTGGCAAACTTACCGCCACTTTCACTTTCCCACGTCCATACTTTTGGTGGCGTGTATTCGTTTTGATCACTCATAAATAACCTCAATGTTAAATGGAAATGTTTAATACTTACTCAGAAATGTGGCCATAAAAAATTAATTAAAGGCCCTAAATATTTAATTTATCGGCTTTTGCTAATCTATAGCCTAAAAACAATCCGCTTAGCGCTCCAAATAGATGGCTTTCAAACGATACATGATAGCGCTGGGGTAAAACACCCCATATAAAACCGCTGTAAAGTATAGCCACTACTACTGCAATTATAATTGATTTTAACGAGCGTCTTACTAAGCCATAGCATAGAATAAAGCCCCATAAACCATATATAACACCGCTTAAACCAACATGTATGTTACTGCGCCCAAAAGCCCAAACTAACAGTCCACCGGCTAGAGCGGTAAAAATAAATACGTTATAAAAACGTTTTACGCTGTACTGGCAAATTAGCCAACTTAATACTACAAATGGGATCATATTACTGGCGAAGTGCCACCAGCTACCATGTAAAAAAGGTGCGCATAGTATGCCAATTAACCCTTGGATACTGCGTGGATATATGCCTAAACCATTAAGATTTATGCCAGGTAGACTATTGATCACTTGTAGTACGAAGCAAAGAACAACAATACTAAATATTGCGAAACGGGTATTAGTTAGTAATGACAGAGTGGTTGGCTTGGTTGCCATATAATCGCCCTAATTGACTTTAAGAGTTGCCAGTATAGGAATTGTATTTGCTAATGAAAAGCAATTAAAAAAGCACAGCATAAAATGCTGTGCTTAATTTTAATTATTACTCACTATTAACCTAATTTTGTTAATAGTTTTTTGGCAGCTAGTTCAGAGCTTGCTGGGTTTTGGCCGGTAATGACTAAACCGTCTTCTAATGCTAATACACCCCAGTCGTCAGTTTTTTGATAATCGCCACCTTTTTTGATTAGCTCGTCTTCAACTAAAAATGGCACGATATCGGTAAGTTGCACTGCAGCTTCTTCAGAGTTAGTGAAACCGGTTACTTTTTTACCCGCTACTAATGCATTGCCATCGGCATCTTTAACATTTAAAAATGCAGCACTTGCATGACATACTGCAGCAACTGGTTTTTGCTCTTTTACAAAGCTTTCGATAAGTGAGATCGAATCAGTGTTATCAACTAAATCCCATAATGGACCGTGGCCGCCTGGGTAAAATACAGCATCAAAGTCGCTTGAGTTCACTTCACTCAATACTTTAGTGTTTGCCATTAATGTTTGCGCCGCGCTATCTGCGTCGTAACGTTTAGTTGCATCTGTTTGAAAATCGGCAAGTGTACTTGTCGGATCAATGGGTGGTTGACCGCCAGCTGGAGACGCTAACGTTACTTCAGCGCCTGCATCAACAAACGCATAATAAGGGGCTGCAAATTCTTCTACCCAAAAACCTGTTTTTTCGCCAGTGTTACCAAGTTCTGCGTGAGATGTAAGAACCATAAGTATTTTTTTAGACATTGAATATATTCCTTCTGATGATTTGAATTAGTTAATCTTGCTTACCAATTACTATATGCACTAAAAGAGCTTTAAACAACGATGATAAATTTAACTTTATTGGTTTAATAATTGATACAATAGAAGGGTTGAATTTAAAACACGCTACGGAGCACATATGAAGGTGTCGTTTGAGCAGTTAAAGAGCATGGTCGTATTTGCGCAAATTGTAGAGCAGGGCAGCTTAACCGCTGCAGCTAAACAGTTAGGGCTCACGCGAGCCGTAGCCAGTTATCATTTAAAAAAGTTAGAAACTCAGCTTGAAGTTACTTTACTAAATCGCTCAACCCGAACCATGGCGCTCACTGAAGCGGGCATTGCTTATTATGAGCGTTGTAGAATTATTACCGAACAAGCTAATGCGGCTAATCAACAAATAGAAAATATAAAAAGTGAGCCACAAGGTTTACTTAAAATTAGTTGCCCTGTAAATGTGGGGATGCAGCTAATTGTGCCTGCAATAAATACGTTTAAGCGCCAATACCCTAAAATTCAAATAGACTTACAGCTTACTGACGATGTGGTTGATATTATTAAAAATGGGTTTGATTTTGCAATTAGGGGCGTAGCACTGAGTGACTCTAACTTGCAGGCAACCAAGCTGACTACAATGAGCACCTGTATTTGTGGCGCGCCGGATTACTTTACACATTTTGGTAAGCCTAAAACACCTTTAGAATTAGCGGATCATCAATGGGTGGTTTATCAATTGGGCAGTAAAACGTTAACACTGTCAAAAGATGGCAAAAAACACGATATTACAATGCAAGGCGCCTTAAGTACTAATAACGCAGCTGCACGCACTGCTTTTGTTGAAGCAGGGCATGGCATTGGGCGTATTCCGCTTTACGATGCGTGGCCAAAAGTGCAAGCTGGACTGCTTGAAATAATATTAGATGATTATAAAAGCAAAGATATTGAGCTTTACGGGGTATTTCCACCCGGTGGCGCAGGCTCTAAAAAGTTACGGTTATTCATTGATTACTTAAAAGCATACTTTGTAAAACAGCATACCGCCTTAGGTATGCTGAAAAGCGTTTAATTATTTTCGCTTTTTAAATATTTATAAAGCATTTATAAAACACTTATAAAGTACGGCTAAATAATGCCACTGCTTGTTGATACATATTAATGGCAAGGGCTGCATCGTATCGCTCACCTTCATCACGCATAAAGGCATGTTGTGCATTAACCTCTTGCCATTGGTAATTAATGCCAGTGCTTACGCATTGTTGGTATATTTTAGCGCGGCCTTCCTTTGGCACATGCGGGTCTTGTTTACCCCATATAAAGTGAATTTCGCCTTGTATATCAGCCATACGCTCGAATGAGTTATTACCTGGTTTTGCAGGTAATGTATCGCTGTGAATATCAGTTGCGTATAAACAAAATGCCGCTTTAATTTCAGAGTTAAGTGCGGCTCTATAAGCTAAATGCCCGCCAATACATACGCCCATTGCGCCTACGGTTCCTGTGCAATAGCTTTGCTGCTTTATAAAGTCGATCATGGCTTGCGTGTCGCTATCATGATGCTCAAGTGGCTTTGCCCATTTATCGGCATTGCCTTTATCTTTACCTGCATCGTCGTAAGCAAGCACAGTGCCTATAGGATTTAACTCGTGAAATACTTCCGGTACCAATACCACAAAACCATGGCTTGCTAAAATAGCTGCGCTGCGTGCAATAGGTGCAGTTTGCTGAAATATTTCAGAATAAAAAATGATAGCAGGGAACAGTCCTTGCGCTTGAGGGCGGTATACGGTTGTTCGCATTAAACCTGTAGGAGTTGGCAAGTCAGCATTATGTTGTTTGATTATCATAAAAAGCGCTCAGTTAAATAAAATTATATATAATGTTATGGTAACTGAGCGCGATAAAATAAACGACTTTTGTTGTAGAGTATTTATACCAACCAGCATAAATCTTTGATCAATTTAACGAATTAAATTTCACTATAACGTCGTTAAAAATTTTTTATTTAGAACAACTAGATAAAAAAATTTTTGCCTAGTTCTAGCGTAATTTTCTTAACGTTAAATAGACCCCATATATAAGCAGATTGGTATTAAATACTTGCTGGCATTTTATTACAACTTGCGTAGTAACTTACCGTGGCCGGCCAATCAGAAAATATAGCCATTACCCCTACGTCTTTTGCGAGTACATCAACGACAGTCATCATATCGCCATCGTTATTTATTACATCAGCAATTGATTGATAGTAATAACCGCCACCTTCATTAAGCGGACCCGAGCGCTCAAGGCTCCATGCAATAAGCTTTAAACCTGCCGCTTTTGCGTCAATAGCGTACTGCGAGGGAACAATGTTATTGTTATTATCGATAGTTAGCATCATCCAAATTGGTGGGGCTAAAATTTTCACCCCATCAGCCACTAACTCATCCATACCCGGTTGCCATGTTTGTGGGTTACTTGGATCAAATCCGGCTTCGCTGTCACGGCCATCTAAATAAACACTTTGATCTGCAAATTCTGGATTGGTGTTAATCCAATATTTAACATCGTCTAAGTTAAACGATTGTGGATAAACTTTTGAGGCTGGTACACCCATTTGCGAGTACTCGTCTAGCATTTTTTGCGCGTATTGTTCTTGTGTCATTCCATCAAATGGCATACTTACTTGTGGCGATTTTAGCTCTGGTGTCATTTTTACACCTAGCTCATTAAACAGTGCAATGCTTTGTTTATGGGTCATCAATGTGCCGTTGGTGGCATATAAATCAGTGCGCCAATTTGGGGTGCCGTCGAGATATTCTGCCACCGTGGTGGCTTTTGTATTCGCGCCATCCATTTTTCCTTCAAGGGTTAAAAACTCCGCTAAGCTTATATCGCTGGTACAACACTTTGCAGAAGCGGCAATACCATTAGCAGGGTCGGCTGGTGTAAATGGCACACTGCATTTAGCTGCAAGTTCAGGAATAGCTAAAATATTGGTAGTGGTATGTAAGTCACATTGTGAGTGCCTGCATACCAGTTCTTTATCGTTTGTGAACGTTACATCGCACTCTACAATACCTGCGCCCATACGCGCTGCTGCAACGTATGACTCTTTTGTATGTTCAGGGTATTGCATTGGCGCACCACGGTGCCCGATTGAAAAGTCGGTAGTATAAAATGGGCTATCTTGACATGATGCTAATTGTGTTTTTAGCTCGCCTGGCGCCATATCGTTAATTAAATAATCTGGGCGTGCACCTAGTTGAATATTACTACCTTGTGCAACTTCAACAACCACAGGGGTAGGAACTTCTACAATTTCAACTTCGGTGTTGGTAACAACCACTTCTTTTTCTACTATTTCTACATCGTCGTCGCAGCCTGCAAGTGTGGCTAACAATATACAGCTTGTAAGTAAGGTAATACGTTTCATTGTTTATCCTTAAAAAGTAAAATTTGTACTACCTTAATGATTATTAATGACAATTTAGCTACAAGTTTATTAATTTACTTTTTTATTAAGCATTTGATTCACTAATAATGCACCTAACATTATAGCTGCACCAATACTTAACCTAACTATGTCAGCGTCTCTGTTCCAAATAAGCACGTTAACAATAATCCCTGCTGGGATAAGTAAGTTATTCATGACAGCCAGAGCTCCAACGTTGACGAGTGTTGCGCCTTTATTCCACATAAAGTAACCAAAGCCTGATGCAACAACCCCTAAATAAATCAGTATGCCCCACTGAGTAGAAGTGGTTGGTAATTTGTTTGAATTACCAAATAATGCATAACAAATTGTGGCAATAATAAGTGCGCCTATAAAAAACCATCCAAATACGGTTTTATCATCAAGCTGATTGTTCATCATTAAGCGTTTATAGGTTACTTGGCCTACAGCAAAACTTATGTTCGCACCTTGAACTAATAATAAGCCAATTATGAAATTACTATTTAGGTTTTCGTAACGAATGGTAATTGCACCAATTACAGCAATAAGTGCAACTATAAAAAAGCGTGAGTTGAAATTTTTGTTCAATGCATCATTTAGCAGGGTAATGTACAAAGGAGTCATTACTGTAAATAACAGTACTTCGGGGACGCTTAAAAATAAAAAGGAGTGGTAGTAAAAGCTATACATAACACCAAGTTGTATAGCGCCAATCAGCATGAGCTTTAAGGCTAAAGGTTTAGGTGTTTGTTTAAACTTTAAAAATGGTAAAAATATGAGGGTTGCTAGTGCTATGCGAATTAACACACTAAACCATGCATCAACCTGACCTGCTAAATACACGCCAATTAAACTAAATGAAAATGCCCAAAGTAAAGTTACTGCAAATAAGTACCGCATAGCCGTCGTCTTTTAATAATTAATGGCAGCAGTTTATCTGTTATAAATTAATGTATAAACAATAAAAGCCCGCAAGCGGGCTTTTATAAAAGTGAGCTTAATAAATTAAGTTATTTATTCAACTAAACCACGGCGCTTAAGTAGTGCGTCGGTTGTTGGTTTTTGACCTCTAAACTCAATGTAACTTTGCATTAAGTCGCGGCTATTACCTTTTGATAGGATTTCTTTACGGAAGTTATCACCGTTTTTACGTGTTAAACCACCGTTGTTTTCCATATGTGCAAACGCATCGGCTGCAAATACTTCAGTCCAAAGGTATGCGTAGTAACCCGCAGAGTAACCGCCTGCAAAGGTATGGCTAAAGTAGTTTGATTTATAACGCGGTGGCACTGGGTAGTAATCAATACCATGTGCTTTTAGCGCTGCGTTTTCAAACTCTTGAACATCATTGATTTTCTTATCTGAACCAAATGAATGCCATTCCATATCAAGTAAAGCAGCCGCTAAATATTCAGTAGTACCAAAACCTTGGTTGAATTTTTGCGATGCTAATACTTTGTCAAGCAATGCTTGTGGAATTGGCTCACCTGTTTTGTAGTGCTTAGCGTAATTAGCAAGTACGCTAGGTTCAATCATCCAATCTTCGTGTGCTTGAGATGGAAATTCAACAAAGTCACGTGCTGTTGCTGTACCTGCAAGGCTTGGGTATTTAACATCTGAGAATAAACCATGTGCCGCATGACCAAATTCGTGGAACATAGTCGATACTTCGTCAAAGGTCATAAGCGTTGGCTCGCCTTCAGCTGGTTTTGGAATGTTTTGTGCATTGTAAATAACAGGTTTAGTGCCTTTTAAGCCGCTTTGGCCTACGTATGCACTCATCCATGCACCGCCACGCTTGCCTTCACGTGCGTATGGGTCCATGTAAAATAAACCAATTGCACTGCCGTCAGCATTAAATACTTCGTAAACAGTTACATCTTCGTGGTAAACCGGTAAGTCTTGACGTTCTTTGAACGTAATACCGTACAGTTTATTCATTGCAAAGAATAAACCATCGTTAATTACTGAACTCATTTCAAAGTAGGGTTTAACTAACGCAGGATCTAGGTCGTATTTTTCAGCGCGCACTTTTTCAGCGTAAAATGCCCAATCCCACGGTTTAAGTTCGAAGCTTTCGCCCGAATCGTTAATCACTTTTTGAATAGCAGCGGCTTCAATTTTCGCTTTTTCAACTGCTTTAGGAGCAAGGTCATCTAAAATGCCATATACATTTTCAGTTGTTTGCGCCATACGCGACGTCATTACATACGAAGCCCAATCTTTGTAGCCTAAAAGCTCTGCTTTTTGTGCACGTAAGTTTGTTTCTTCAATAATGATAGGGCCATTAGTTTGTGCTGCACGGTTTGCAGATGCAGTAAAAATTTGCTCACGTAATTCACGGTTTTCAAGGCTTGATAGAATAGGCTGTTGCGTGGTGTTAACAAGCGTGATCATGTAGCCTTCTTTACCCGCTTTTTTAGCTGCGGATGCAAGGCCTGCAATTTCACCTTCAGAAAGACCAGCAAGTTTAGCTTTGTCAGTAACAACAATTACATCTTCTTTAAACGACTTTAAAACGTTTTGCGAAAACGAAGTAGATAAGTTAGCAAGCTGTGCGTTAATTTCGCGCATTTTTGCTTTTTCTTCGTCATTTAATTTAGCGCCAGCTTTTACAAATTGTTTGTAATAAAAGTCAACAAGGCGTTGATCTTCAGCGCTTAGTGTTGCTTGGTTGTCGTATATTGTTTGAACGCGCTTAAATAGAGCACCGTTTAAATAAATGTCATCAGAGTGAGCCGATAATACTGGCGCCATTTTTTTACTAATGCGTTGGTATTCGTCATCTGAAATTAAACCCGATAAGTTGTAAAATGCCGTTGATACACGGTTTAATAACTCACCCGATAGTTCCATTTCAACTAACGTATTTTTGAATGTAGCTGGCTCTGGGTTATTAGCAATTGCTTGAATTTGAGCTGTATGCTCTGCAATACCCGCATCGAACACGGCTTCATAATCTTTAGTACCAAATTTATCAAACTCAGGTGCCATGTATTGTAAAGGACTTGGTTTGAATAACACATTGCTTGCATTTACGTCTTGCACTTGTGCTGCGCTTTCTTTTTCCATTGTTTGTATTTCTGTTTTATTTTCAGAACAGGCAGATAGTAATAATACACTAGCAATAGTAGTGGCGATCAGGGTTTTACGCATAATAACTCCATAGAAAAATTAGCCGAAATAGGCTTTGTGAGTCGAAAAACCCAGTTAACTTACCAAATTTTGATTTATATACAATAAAGTTTATCGATATTAAGGGATGTTTTAACTCAAATTAGCTAATAATTAGTGTCAAGGAGGGTAAAAGTGCCCTAAAAATATACATTTAAGCTACTTAATTTGATGTTTGAATCGTTATCAGGCCAGGGCCTGCTGACATTGGACTAAGTAAAAACAGAGCAACAAAGAGTAAATCGCCCCTAGTACGAACCCAAAGGGCAGCGCATGTTTAGCATTTATGCTGTGTTATAGCCTATTTGCGGGGAACAATCACACAACATAGACTCTGCCTTGTCTAAAAACCCAAATTGCTTTGAAGTCATTTAAAATTTACCTGTGGCTGCAAAGTAGCGGATATTTAATTGAGTGTAAATTGCGTCATGAGTGCTCTTCAGTACTCATACACTATTGATATAGTAATGGATGTAATAAAAAGTTAATAAATTGCCCTTAAAAAGTATTTTGAACTTATTAACTTGGCGTTTTAGCTATATTATTAAGTGTTGATCTTAGTAAAACCTAAACCACAATTTTATAGTGGTTGAATAACATACAAATAAAAAGATATTTTGGAAAATTTATGACACTCGAACAAATTAATCAGTATTTAGCTTTTGTGATATTTACGTATAACGATGTGCAAATTACTGTCGTTAAGGTAATTCAAGTTCCTTTGATATTGTTTGCTATGTGGTTTTTAGTGACACATATAGGCAAGCTTATAAAAAAAACCTTACAGGCGAAAAAGCTAAGCCAAGATGCGGTGCACTTATTTACGCGTATTTATTTTATATTAAGCATCGCTATTTTAATTTTTACCTCCCTTGAAGTATTAAATATTCCACTGACGGCATTTGCATTTGTCTCTGGTGCCATTGCAATTGGTGTGGGGTTTGGTGCACAAAATATTATTAATAACTTTATAAGTGGGTGGATATTAATGTGGGAGCGACCAATTCGTATTGGTGATTTTTTAGAAGTCGGTGATGCAAAAGGAGTGGTTGAAACAATAAATACACGTTCAACGCGTATTCGTCGAAACGATGGCGTACATATGCTCATACCCAACAGTCAGTTATTAGAAAACACAGTAACCAACTGGACATTAATTGATGGTAATGCGCGCTCATCGGTAAGTGTAGGAGTGGCATATGGATCAGATGTACTGCTTGTTAAAAAATTAATTCAGCAAGTACTTGATGATCATGATCTAATTTTATTAAACCCTAAATCATCAGTTTTATTTGATGACTTTGCTGATAGCTCGCTTGTATTTAATGCTATTTTTTGGGTGTGCGCAGAGTCTGAAACCATGCTTAGAAGAGTGCGTAGTGATATTCGTTTTAGTATTTACGCTGTATTTGAAAAGCATGATGTAGTGATTGCTTTCCCACAGCGCGATATTCATATCGACGGTGAAATTGCTTTTAAGCGCTCATAGTTCAAATATAGTAAATATTTAAAGTCGTACCTGGGCGACTTTTTATATAAACACAGACGTTTCTATTTTGGGTTAGCATATAAAATAATACCTTTGTACTACTCTATTTTATGAAAATCAAGAAAGGACATATGTCCTCTGTAATGGGTTTTTACATCTAAAAAGTGATAAAAAACGTGATTTTGTAGTTAAATGTTGCAAAAAAGTTTCTAATTATGTCTATATTTATGCAGTAAAATTGTCACACAATGGTATAATCCTAATCGTTCGTTCAGCCTTGTTACGTCGTTTTTGTACTCTCGGCTATAAGGTCCGCGCGCATGACGCAAGTCGCGAAAAATTGAACGAGCCCGCAATGAATACATTGCGCAACACAAAAAACCGTTGAACAAGAGTGCATACTAAAGGTTAATACCCGACATGAAATCATTAAAAAAATCTGCAATAGCGACAATTATAAACGCTGCACTACTCTCGGCTGCTGGAACATCTATTTCTGCATTCGCCGCTGAAGAAGAAACGGCTAAAAAAAGCAATCAACTAGAAGTTATTCAAGTTACCGCCCGTAAACGCGTAGAAAATGCACAAGAAGTACCTGTAGCAGTATCTGCATTACAAGGTGATAACCTTGATGCATACAGTTCCGCAGGTATGGATATTCGCTTTTTAAATGCGAAAATTCCAAGTTTATCTATTGAATCTTCATTTGGTCGTTCATTCCCACGCTTTTATGTTCGTGGTTTAGGTAATACCGATTTCGATTTAAATGCATCACAACCAGTATCACTTGTTGTCGATGAAGTAGTGCAAGAAAATGCGATTTTAAAAGGTTTCCCTGTATTTGATGTTGAACGCGTAGAAGTATTACGTGGTCCACAAGGTACTTTATTTGGCCGTAACACGCCAGCTGGCCTTGTTAAATTTGATACTGTTAAACCAAGCCAAGAATTTGATGGTTATGGCTCTGTTTCATACGGTAGCCGTGGCGCTGTAGACACAAGTGGTGCTGTAGGTGGTGCGTTAACAGACCGTTTATCTGCTCGTGTTTCATTATTATGGCAAGATAAAGATGATTACATTGATAACCAAGCTCCAGGCTTTGAAGCTAAAGACGAGCAAGGTGGTTACACTGAAAAAGCGGCACGTGTTCAGTTTTTATACGAAGGCGATGATTTTACTGCTTTATTAAACTATCACACACGTGATTTAGATGGCTCGCCTATTGCCTTTCGTGCAAACGTAATTAAACCAGGTACTAATGAGCTTGTAGACAACTTTGAAAACGATATTGTTTTTCAAGATGCAGCATCTCGTTCTACTCAACAAGTAGAATCGGAAGGCGCAAGCTTAAAGCTTGAGTGGGAACTTAAAAACCACACAATCACTTCAATTTCTGCATGGGAAAGTGCTGAAATATATTCGCGCGCTGATATTGACGGCGGTTACGGTGCAGCATTTATCGCTGATGGTAATTACCAAGGTCCTGGTATCATTCCATTTGCTTCAGAGAGTGCTGATGGTATTCCAGAGCAGGACCAGTTGACGCAAGAGCTACGTTTATCTAGTAACTTTGATGGTGATTTAAATTATCAAGTAGGTGTGTTTTACTTTGATGAAGAGCTAACGATTGAAAACTTCAGCTACGATACATTCTCAACACCTAATGCTGGTGCTTTAAATGGCTATGTTCGTCAACAACAAGACACAACTGCATGGGCTGTATTTGGTTCTTTAGATTATACTTTTTCAGATGATTTAAAAGTAACAGCGGGTCTTCGTTACTCTGATGATGATAAAGATTTTGTCGCTGATCGTACTCTTAGCCCAATTGGCGGCGGAGCTTTACTTGTAGAACGTGATGTTAGTGACGACCATGTTAGCTGGGACTTATCTGCAAATTATAAAGTAAACGATGATGTTAACTGGTACGGCCGTGTAGCAAATAGCTTCCGCGCACCTAGTTTACAAGGTCGTATTTTGTTTGGTGATGATGTAACAACAGCTGAATCAGAAACGGTAACATCGTACGAAACGGGTATTAAATCAGACGTGTTAGATGGCCAAGGTCGTGTTAACGCGACTGTGTTTTATTACACGATGGACGACCAGCAACTTACCGCTGTAGGCGGTGGTGCTAACTTTAACCGTTTAGTTAATGCTGATAAAACGACTGGCTATGGTTTTGAGTTAGATACGCAGTGGGTATTGAGCGATGAGTTTAATGCTACATTTAACTTAAGCTACAATAAAACTGAAATCAAAGATAGTAATCTAAGTATTGCAGCTCCTGACCGTTCAACGTTAAATATTACAGACCCAGTAGTAGACGGTAAAGTATTCCTTGATGGTAATAGCTTACCGCATGCTCCTGAGTGGATCTCTAACTTTACGCTTCGCTACACTAAAGAACTTGCCGATGGTAACTTCTTCGCAAGCGGTGATATTTCTTATCGCAGTAAAATCAACATGTTCCTTTACGAATCAGTAGAGTTTGAAGGTAAAGAGCTTATTGAAACAGGTTTGCGTACAGGTTACACATGGTCTGAAGGCGATTACGAATACGAAGTTGCTGCATTTGTTCGTAACTTATTTGACGAGCAACAAGTTATTGGTGCTGTAGACTTTAATAACAATACAGGTATTGTTAACGAAGAGCGTTATGTAGGTGCTGAATTTAAAGTTAACTTCTTCTAAAGATAACCTTAAATTATATTAATTTTTAAAAGCCTGCCTTGTGCAGGCTTTTATGTTTTTATAAAGCTGGTAAAGTAGCGTTAATTAATTTAAAGAGATAAAAAGATGGCTGGATTTTGGAATTACCGTGTAATTTTTTGTGAAGCAACGAAAGACGAAGCAGCGCAATATCAAATACATGAAGTAGAGTATAACCTAAATGGTAAAGTGACTAACTGGTCAGAAACAGGCGCAGCCCCTTTTGGTACAACTCTTGATGAATTAAAAGATGACTCAGATCGTCTAAAAACAGCATTTGATAAGCCAGTACTTAAAGTTGTACGTAAAACCCGTGGCTACGAGCTTGTTGATGTTGAAACGGGTGAGGAAGCAACGGGTGAGCCGCCAGCTGGCTTAACGCAATAACTGTATTTATACAAAAGGTGCTTAAGGCGCCTTTTTTATTGTTAAAATTTATCTTAGGTTAAATAAGGGATGAGGATGACTTTAAAAGCAGTGTTATTTGATATGGATGGCACATTAGTTGATTCAGAAAGCATGCACTTTGTATGTTGGAGTAAATTACTTAAACCTTTCGGTGTTAGTTATTTAGAAAATGATTTTTGTCAGCGCTTTTCAGGACGGCCCACCTTAGAAGCTGCAATAGAGATTAAGCAAGAGCATAACTTATCAGTAACCGCACAGTTTTTAGCTGATGAAAAATATCGTCTATTTGGTGAATATGTAATAACACATTTACCGCCACTGATGCCATTTACAGAGCAAACGTTGGCGGCGGTAAAGGCTAGTCGCTTAAAAATGGCGCTAGTAACAGGCAGTGCTAAAAGTGAAGCCATGCCAATACTAAAAGGTTTAGGGTTTTATGAGCTGTTTGACACGGTGGTTACAAAAGACGATGTAACTAATCCTAAACCTGCGGGAGATCCTTATAAGCTTGCGCTTGAGCAAATGAATATATCCCCGGGCAATGCAATAGCCGTTGAGGATACATTTACCGGCGTTACGGCGGCTAAAAACGCCTTGTTACGTGTTGTAGCCATTGCTAATAGCCATACTAAAGATCACGATTTTAGCCACGCTACCTATAAAATGGGCAACTTAGATGAGTTTTGGCAATGGGTGCAATCTCAACTATAGTTTAAGGTAACTTTGATTTGCTTGGATGCACCAATGTTTACTATTAAACACCTGCTTTTAATTGTTGTTATACTTTTTACGCAATGTATAAGTGCAGCACAACCCTCTGTTTTACTGGCGAAAGTATATGACGAAACTAAACATTATGATGTAAGTAAATATTTAGTCAGTGAAAAATATGATGGCGTAAGAGCTATATGGACCGGTACGCAGTTTGTCACTCGCAAGGGCAATATTATCAATGCGCCGGGCTGGTTTACAGCTCCATTGCCAAATGTATGGCTTGATGGTGAGTTATGGACCAAGCGTGAGCACTTTTCTACGCTAAGTGGCATAGTCAGAACTAAAAACCCTAATAATCATGATTGGCAAACTATCACTTATAAAGTATTTGATATGCCAGATCCAGCCTTGCCTTTTAGTGCTCGTTATTCAAACTATAATGAACTTATTAATAGCCTAAACTCGCCGCACATTAGTGCTGTTGAGCAACACAGTTTTATTAACAATGAGCAGCTAACAAAATACTTTGAAAAAATAACTAATCAAGGTGCTGAAGGTGTAATGCTTCATTTAGCCAGTGCTAAGCATACTGATGGGCGAAGCAATGCCTTACTAAAATTAAAGCCATATTTGGATGCGGAAGCGGTTGTAATTGCGCACTTACCCGGTAAAGGTAAATACCAAGACATGTTAGGGGCATTGAAGGTGAAAACAACACAAGGGCAGGTTTTTTCTATTGGTACTGGGTTTAGTGATACACAACGAAGATCTCCGCCAGAGATAGGCAGCACTGTAACGTACCGATTTCATGGTTTAACAAAAAACGGTTTACCGCGTTTTGCTAGTTTTTACGGGTCAGAGATAGTTTATAACATTTATAATTTTCTCAAAGTGTGCTAAATTGCGCGGCCTTTTTGGTAATGTTTGGTGAAGTATGTTTGTAGGTTTTGATTACGGTAGTTCTAATTGTGCTATGGGTGTAATGAGCGAGGGCAATGTTCAATTAGTACCGTTAGAGCAAGGAAAACATTACTTACCGTCTACACTTTACACTCATCATAGTGCCTTGGTTGTTGACTTTGTTGCTAAGCATTTACATGGCACAGCCCATGAGCATGACTTTTTAACGCAGCGCCAAGCATTATTAAATACCTTACCTCGTATTAAGTCAGACCTTGATTTACAACCTTCAGATGAGACCCTATTTATTGGCCGTGAAGCGATTAGCGAGTACGTGCAGTTTCCTGAAGAAGGCTACTTTGTTAAGTCCCCTAAATCATTTTTTGGCGCAACAGGTTTAAAGCAAGGTCAAATTAACTTTTTTGAAGATATTGCAACCGCGATGATCTTAAAAATTAAGCAACGCGCTGAGCTCTCTTTAGGTAAAACACTTACACAAACTGTGATTGGTCGCCCAGTAAACTTTCAAGCTGTGGGTGGTGAGCAATCAAATCAACAAGCGGTCGGTATTTTAGAGCGTGCTGCTAAACGTGCTGGTTTTAAAGACGTAGAGTTTTTATATGAGCCACTTGCTGCGGGTATCGACTACGAGAGTGATTTAACTCAGGATCAAAAAGTACTCGTTATTGATATTGGTGGTGGTACAAGCGACTGCTCATTTGTACAAATGGGCCCGAGTTTTAGAGGAAATAACCAGCGCGATAGCGATTTTTTATCGCACAGTGGTAAACGTGTTGGCGGAAACGATTTAGATATTGCGTTGAGCTTTCATGGTTTAATGCCGTTATTGGGTTTAGGCAGTACGTTTAAATCAGGTCTACCTTTGCCTAATCAAGCGTTTTGGCAAGCGTGTAAAATTAACGATGTAAACTTACAAAGCCAATTTTATAGTGAAAGCCATACCCGAGAGCTAAATGCACAATTACGTGATGTAAGTGCACCTGAGCTTTATAAGCGTTTAATACATTTACAGCAAAACAAGCAAGGTCATCAGTTAGTACAACAAGGTGAAGCGGCTAAAATAGCGCTTTCGTCTGCAAGTGCGTTTGATTGTGATTTAAGCTTTTTAGATAGTGGGCTGAATAAAAATGTATCGGTAAGCGATTTAGCTGTTGCCGTTGAGAGTAGTATTAGCCAAATAGTTACTTTAGCAAAACAAGCAATCAGCGACGCTGCGACCACGCCAGACATTATTTACTTAACAGGCGGTAGTGCACAATCACCATTGATTAAAGCGGCCTTAAGCGAGCACTTAGGCAATATAAAAATGGTTAACGGGGATCACTTTGGTAGTGTAACTGCTGGCCTGACTAAATGGGCCAGCATGCTTTATAAATAACCTAGATTACAATCCAGGTTTAAAGATCTATTTGTCGGGTTGCGAGATATTTTTCGTAATCTGGCAATGTACGTTCAAGCTCTACATCCATAAGGGGAGAGCTTAATAACATATCTGCACTCACCTCATTACACGCCACCGGAATATTCCAAACAGCGGCTAAACGCAGCAATGCTTTAACATCAGGGTCATGAGGCTGTGATGCTAATGGGTCCCAAAAAAATATTAAAACATGTATCTCATGTTCTGCTATTTTAGCGCCTAGTTGTTGATCGCCGCCCATTGGACCACTTAAAAGTTGAATAACATCAAGCCCCGTGGTTTTTTGGATTAAATGCCCGGTAGTACCTGTGCCATATAAAGTGTGCTTACTTAATATATTTTTATGTTTTTCACACCATAATTTTAATGCAGCTTTTTTACCGTCGTGGGCAACTAAAGCTATATTTTTTTGTGCGGGAAGAGATTGTCTTTTTTGTTCCATTTTGATTCTTTTTTATTAGTTAACTTAAACTCTGGGTAATAAGTCTCTTAACCAAAGTGCAGGTTAGTTAAAATAATAGATTGATAGCAAGGGCTATAAATACAATGCCGGTGATCCTATCAATCCAAAGTTGGCTATTTGGGTTACGTCTAAAAAACTGTGCAATTTTGTCGCCAAAATAAATATACGTGCAGTCAATCGGAAAAGCAAAAATAGGGTAAAGCAAGCCAAAAAAAGCGAGCTGAAAAGTAGCTGATGAAAGCACTGGATCTACAAATTGCGGAATAAATGCAATAAAAAATAACGCCACTTTAGGGTTTAGCACTTCAGTCATCATTGCTTGAAACATGACATTACTTTTTTTACTGGTACTGATATGCGGTTTATCGGTTTGCTTGTCATCAGATATAGGCTCTGGCTGCTTTAGCGTGCCTTTAATCATCATAAACCCTAAATAACATAAATATGCTGCGCCTGCATATTGCACTGCGGCATAGGCACTTGGAGAAGCTTTTAGGACTGCGCTTAGGCCTACAACAGCAAATAGAGTATGAATAACCCCGCCTAATGCAAAACCAAAAGCACTTTGCATGCCGGCGGCTTTACCATTTGCAAATGTTTGCGCCATTAAAAATGCATTAGATGGACCCGGGGCAACAGCCATTAAAAAGCTGGCAAATAAAAAAGAGAGTAAAAAGTCAGGGTTGATCATCACAATGGGTTATAGATAAAAGATAACCGATATTATCAGGCATGTAGATAAATAAAAAGCGGGCTATTGCCCGCTTTGTAAAGGTTGGTTGTTATTAAAAACTAACGGTTGAATTGTTTGAGCACACTGAATCGCTCTGCGATTCACATATTTGGTAAGTATATGTACCGCCGCCTTTGGTTGATATTCTGTCGGTGAAGCTATTTGTATTAGCAGTACTTGTTATTTTGCTGCCGTTACGGTAAATATCAACGTGGCTTGTTGCCGCACCTACCCAGTTAAGGTCAACATATTTAGTGCCTTTTGATTTATAACCTGAAGTAGAAAGCGTTACGTCACCTACAGGCTCTGGCTCTGCACCACCACCTCCGGCACAGCCATTTGCTGTTAAGTAAGCGTCAGCATCGGCTGCTTTAACAATACCGTATCCAAAGTAATCGTCACGACCTAATGCGCCTTGATCTTGTGCAGTTGCTTTTAGTGCATCACGAATTTCAGTACCTGTACACTCACTGTGATTAGACCATACTAGTGCAGCAATACCCGAGACAGCGGGCGTAGCCATCGATGTGCCGCTCATAAATCCGTAGTCAGATGCACCAATATCTATGGTAACAGTTTCGCTTGCAAGTAATGCACTGCGATCTTCAAATGCGGCTCCTACTGCTGGGATTGCTGTATTGTTAGTATCGCCAAGTGTTGCGTAAAGCATTCCAGCTTCATTATTAATGATAACGGCACCGATACCACCTGAGTTTTCACAGTTTGCTACTTTGTCGTAAAAAGAAACCACACCACGGTCGATTAAACATACTTTACCAGCTGCACCACTATCAATACTGTCTGCAGTTCCCATAAAGTATGCAGTTGCTGATGCTTGACC
This sequence comes from Pseudoalteromonas sp. BSi20652, assembly GCF_000239855.1. GTDB lineage: Bacteria > Pseudomonadota > Gammaproteobacteria > Enterobacterales > Alteromonadaceae > Pseudoalteromonas. Next base: position 18,737 of record NZ_BADT01000079.1, read on the forward strand.
TGTATTTTCCATCGCAGATGAAGCGTATGGCGTGCTATCAGCCGACATATTTGCCGCTGAAGCCATACCAGCAGGATAGGTTGATAGCGTATCGACACCACCTGCAGTTACTTCTACACATACCGTTTCATCAGTTGTAACACGTCTGCCTTTACCTGACGAACAACTTGGAAATTGTGAAAAATCAGCAATTTGGTTATCTGCATCATTTGCACCTATCATCATTACTGATGAGTACGCAGCAGGGTATGAACGAACATTGTTACCATCATTACCTGCTGCAGCTACGACAAGACCGCCCGCGTTAGTAAAGTTAGCAAATGCATTTGATTCAGTGCTATTAGAGCCACCACCACCCAAGCTCATGCTAATAATATTTGCACCTGCCTGAGAACATAAGTTAGCAGCTTGCGCTAAGTCTGATGAATAACCCCAACCCGCTTCGTTAAATACTTTAATGATATGCATAGCAACACCTGGTGCCATACCCACTACACCAAGGTTGTTATCAGCTGCGCCAATAGTACCTGCAACATGAGTACCGTGTGGGCCGCCATTATCAAACCAATTGCCTGTGCCGCTGTCGTTATCACCTGTGATGTTTCCCCAAATAAAATCAGGGTTAGTGCTATCTAAACCTGAATCAATAACACACACTTTCATGCCTGCATTAGCATTAAATGTAACTTGATTGGCTTGTGATTGATAAACGGCATACGGGGTAACTTGCTGTTGCATGGGGTTACCAATATCATCATTAAATACAGATAAAGGTGCGCGCTTGTGATCTTCTTCGATGAGTTTTATATGAGGGTTATTAAGTAACCCTTTTAAACTGGTTAGATCTTGGCCAGTAAATTTAGCCGCAAGAAAACCATTGCCATCAACCTTGATCTCACCACCCAATTTTTTAGCAAGGGCTTTTACTACGCCTTTTTTGTTGTTATCAACTTGAATAATGAAGCGATCGTTTTGCGCATTTGCATTTCCTGCTGCACATATGCCAGATAAGATAAATGCTAAGGCGAGTTTATTTTTTTCATATTTTTACATCCCAGAATTTTCTTGTTAACTAATTGCTAACTTTAGTTAACAGTAGAGCAGTCATATCTAGATTGCAACACATGATTATGTACAAAATTGAAATTATTCCGTTATGTATGAATCCTGAACAAGCCAGTTTCTAAATGAGTATAGGCGAAACGTATTCTTACCTATATTAATTTTTGTTAAAGATGTTATTGGTTATGAAAATTGAGCTTTTTTAAACAGTAAGTAAGTGAAGGGCACCAATAATAAAAAGTGAACGCCAATCAAAATGGGTGTAGGTAAGTGCAAAAACTGTGTCATAAATACCAGTAGGCTTGCACCACTCATTTGCATTGCGCCTAGCAAAGCTGAGGCTGTTCCGGCTTGTTTAGGAAATAAGCTTAGTGCTCTTCCCGCTGCAGAGCCTAATGTAAGTGCAAAGCCAAAAGCGGCTACAAACATGGGGATCATCAGTGCTAATGCTGTTTTATATTGGCTAAAAACTAGCATGAGTAAACCAGAGCCAACTAAAAGAACTAACCCTATTTTTAAAGCACGCTTTGGCTGGCGCTTTATGTATAGAGGCATAATAAAGCTGGCAATAATGCTTAAAACAGCGTTGAGTGAAAACCAAAAAGTAAAATTAGCAACGCTGCCGCCAAGTTCAGTAATGATCCATCCGGGGGCTAAAGTCACAAAGACTAAAATAACCGACATAGTGACCATACAAAGTAGGCTATTAAATAAAAAAAACGGGGTTGAAATGATTGGTATAAAACGCCTTAAATCGAGAATATGACCCTGATAGACACTGTCTACGGGGCGTGTTTCTCTAAAAAAGCACAGAGTTACAATAAAACCCACCAATGCAAAGCCAGTTAAAAATAAAAAGTTCATTTGCCAACCAAACTGAACAGTTAGCCAAGCTCCTAAAATAGGCGCTAAAGCAGGAATAAAGCAAACAATACCATTTAAATAGGTAATGATTTGCCCACTTTTTTCACTTCCAAACTTATCACGTACTATTGCAAATGCGACAACAAAAGTGGCACAAGCCCCAAAGCCCTGAAAGGCACGTGCAAGCATTAATACTTCAAAAGAAGGGGAGTAGTAAGCCAGTAATGCTGAACTTGCATAAATACCTATGCCAATAACAGCAACAGGCTTTCTGCCATACTTATCAGCAAGGGGACCTGCAATTAATTGACCTAACCCAACGGTCAACATAAATATAGCAACGGTTTGTTGCACTTGTTGTTCTGTAACTGCAAATTGCTCTGCAATAGTAGGAAAAGCGGGTAAGTAAATATCGATTGCCATAGGGCAAAATATAATGAGTAACGCCAGGATAAGTAACAAAGTCATATTATGTTTAGCGGGCTGTGTTTGCATTGAGTCTCCTTTTGCCGAGTATTTTAGGTGGGCACTCTTAAAAAAGAAAGGGCTTATGACCCCTGCATAGGTTGTGATTGATACTTTTTGATTGAATTAGGCTAAAAAGGCAGTGTAAATGCACTTTTTAAAACTGGTCAGATGTGTTAATTTGAAAAAAATTACTGACGGAAAATATTAATGAGTAATAAATCACCACTTGTAAAAACGTGGCATAAATTTAAAAACTTACCCTTTGGTAATTGGCTTTTTACAAAAGCGGTTTGTTTTAAAGCACCTTACTTTGGCTCTATGAAACCTTATATACTCGATTTGCGAGAGGGGCATTGCAGCGCGGTAGTTAAAAACCGTCGCAGTGTTCATAACCATATTGGAACTATTCATGCTATTGCGCAGTGTAACTTAGCTGAGTTGTGTGCAGGTGTAATGGTAGATGCCACAGTACCCGTTAAAACACATCGTTGGATACCAAAAGGGATGACGGTTCGGTATTTGGCTAAAGTGGATACAGATGTTACTGCAGTTGCTGAAATTGATTTACCGCGTAAGTGGATTGATAAAGAAGACTTGGTAGTACCTGTAAAACTTTATAATACCCGCAACGAACTTGTCTTCACTGCAGATATTACAATGTATATTACCGAGAAAAAGTAGCACTTAACTAGATTTAGTTTTATCGGCGGCTTGTTTGTTTACAAACGACAGGCTGCTGTCGTCTTTCTCTAGCAATGCTTTTACTTCACTTGTAGGTTTTAATTTTTCGTTAATTAGTTCAGCATCGTCTTTTTCAAAACGTTGTTTTAAGCTGCCTTCAATAATAGCACCAGCATCAATACTTAACGTATCGTGAAATACATCGCCATGAACATGAGCACCATTTTTTACTTTTACTTCTCCAGCATTAATTGAGCCAATAACCTTACCTTTAACAATGACGCTCTTAGCTTCAACAATACCCTCAACAACACCTGATGAGCCAATTATTAAATGTTCAACTTTAATATCGCCATCAATACGGCCATCAAGTTGCACTTCACCTTGACTAATTAGCGTGCCTGTAAGGCGTACGTCTTGTGAAATAATAGACGGTATATGGTTCACTCTTTTTAAACTAGAACTACCTGTTTTTTGTTTTTTTCTACCAAACACGAGAAAGCGCCTTTGTTATTTTTAGAGGATTGACTTGTTTACCGTTAAGTAATACCTCGTAGTGTAAATGAGTGCCAGTACTTCTACCTGTACTGCCCATTAAACCAATTACGTCATGCTTAGTGATCAGCTCACCTTTTTTTACTTTAATTTTATTTAAATGGCCAAACCGTGTCACTAAGCCATTTTTATGTTCAAGCTCAATAAAGTTACCATAACCACCGTTACGGCCGGCTCTTAGTACTACAGCGTCTGCAGGGGCAAATATTTCGGTTTTATGCCAACCAGCTAAATCAATCCCTTTATGGAATGCGTGATTACTATTGACTGGATCTTTTCTAAGACCAAAGTTACTCGAAATATAATATTTAGCATTAGCCAAAGGAAGTGTATTTGGGAGTTCGGTCAAAAAAGTTTCTAGATTATTTAATATTAATAGTTTATCAACAATAGCTAAAAAATGGCTTGGGATTTTTGTTTCGTCAAATATATCAAGTGGGCCACCTTGTGCGTTTGTTTGAGCGATTAATATTAAATGTTGATCAAGTGCCGATTCAAGACCTGCACCTCTGACCATTGCTAAAATAGCTTCGTGACGTTCTTTGATTTGACTACCTAGCAGTGTAAAACTTTGCTCATAATAGTTATTTAAACGAGCGGTCCTTGTTGCAAAGGTTACCGGGGCTGTTAATTGTACTTGTTTACTTTTTGGGTCTTCATCTATCAATGGCTCATGAAATTCGCCATCGATTTCATTAATTGGTGACTGAAGTTCTTCATCAAGTTTAATTGCGTCTTTGCTAATTGAGGCTGGAAGAGATTCTATCATGCTTTGCAATAGCGCCTGCTTTTGCTCAAGCACTTCAAGTTGCTCCAATTGCGTAGCTTGAAGGGCTTGCTGCTCACTAACTTTTTGTTGCCAAAGTGTTTGCTTATTTATTTGGCTTTGTTCTATGTCAGATATCTTATTTGTCTGGGTATAAATGCGAATGCTTGAAATGCTCAACCAAGTCACAGTTGCTAAAATAAGTAATATTATAGAAAACTGAAACCAAGACGCTAAAACGACATGCTTAACCTCGCCATTTTGACGAATAAGTAGCTGACGAGCTGGGAAAAATTTATGATAAAAAGACTTTATAAATACTGACATGGCATATAAACACTGGCTATTAACGCAATTAAGATAGCAATTTGAGTTAAAAAAGCTAGGAAAAAATTGTAACCGTTCAAAAATTAATAAAAAAGGGCTGCTTTTAGTAAGCTGCCCTTTTAATAGTTATTTTAATGTTCGTGTTATTTTGTAGGCAGTACCGTGCCTTCTACAGAGCCAAAACCAATACGTGCATAGCCTTCTTTTTCACACCAGCCACGCATAATAACGTTATCGCCATCTTCTAAAAAGCTGCGTTGCTCGCCATTACTTAGCGTAATTTTTTCTTTACCGCCACGCGAGAGTTCAAGTAAAGACCCTGCTTCTTCATGCGTTGGACCCGATTGAGTACCCGAGCCTAACATGTCACCTGGCATAAAGTTACAGCCATTTACTGTGTGGTGAGTCACCATTTGCGCTACAGTCCAATAAGAGTGCTTAAAGCTTGAAGTAGATACGCGGGTAGGTAAGTGTCCTTCACTGCGCATCTTTTCGGTTTGAATTTTTACATCCATTTGAATATCAAACGCGCCTTGCTCGCGGTTACCTGCAGACTCTAAGTATTTCATAGGTTGTGGATCGCTCTCATTACGCGTCCAACTTGTTCTGTAAGGTGCGAGTGCTTCTGTGGTAACAATCCAAGGAGACACTGTTGATGCAAAGTTTTTCGCTAAAAACGGGCCTAGTGGTTGATATTCCCAAGCTTGTAGGTCGCGGGCAGACCAGTCGTTAAATACACAAAAACCAAATACATGGTTTTCCGCATTTTCGATTGCAATTGCATCGCCCAGCGCATTTCCTTTCCCTAAGTAAATGCCAAGCTCTAGCTCGTAATCAAGGCGTTTACATGGGCCAAAAGACGGTACATCCGCATCAGGCGCTTTAGTTTGCCCTTTAGGGCGATGAAATGTTTGCCCAGATACATCAATAGATGAAGAACGGCCATGGTAGCCAATAGGTACCCATTTATAGTTTGGTAAAAGTGGGTTATCAGGGCGAAATAAACTACCTACTGCCGTTGCATGATAAATAGAGGTGTAAAAGTCGGTGTAGTCACCAATACGACATGGCAATGAAAACTCAATATCAGCTTGTGCTACAAGCGTATCGCTGAGCGCTTGTTGGTGCTCAGAGCCTGCTCGTAGTGCTTTTGAAAGCGCTAAACGAAGTGCTGACCAATACTGCCCCCCTAAACCCATAAATGTATTTAGAATTGCTTCACTTGCTGCATCAGCGGCTGTTTTAGCGTCATCTGTTAAAACATTTAATTTACTCAGTTTTGCTAAATCAATTACTTGGTCACCAATTGCAACACCACCACGAAATTCTTCGTTAGTACCTTTGCGACGAAACTCGGCAAACGGTAAGTTTTGAATAGGGAAGTCGCAATTGGCAACATTCGCTGACTCTACCCAGCTCGTTAAATTAATATCGTGGGTTTCGTTAATTAGGCTCATTACATTTCCTTTGGTTTAACTGTATGGCAACAATGGAGTATTTATTTAAGCATACTTGCACTTTAAGCCATACATTTTAAATATTAAAACGACAAAAAGCAGCGAAGGTCGCTGCTTTTAATTTACTCAAATATTTTATAAAACGCCGCGGCGCTCTTGATCGCGTTCAATTGATTCAAATAACGCTTGGAAATTACCTTCACCAAAACCGCCATCATCAACACGTTGAATCATTTCTATAAAGATTGGACCAAATAAGTTTTTAGAGAAAATTTGTAGTAGATAACAATTTTCGCTTTGGCTATCTACCAATATTTGGTGTTCGCGAATTTTGTCTTTGTCTTCTTTTACCCACGGCACACGGTCAAAAATGGTGTCGTAGTATTCAGGGATAATATCAAGCGTTGCAATAGTTGATTTATCAAGCTTATCAAGAGAACTTACTAGGTCATCTGTTAAAAACGCTAAATGTTGAACGCCTGGGCCGTTGTACTCACCTAAGTATTCGTCAATTTGGTTGTTGTCATTACCTTTACCTTCATTGATTGGGATTGAGAAGGTGCCACATGGCGATTTAAGCGCATACGAAATTAGCGCCGTTTTTTGACCTTTAATGTCAAAGTAACGTACTTCTGTAAAACCAAACACGTCTTTATAAAAGTTTGCCCATGTTTCCATAGTGCCTTTATAAACATTATTAGTTAGGTGATCGATGCGTTTAAAGCCTTTGTCTTCGACAACCGTTTGCGTTTCTAAATTTTCAAAATCGCTTTCGTAAATTGTGCCTTTATCGCCAAATTGGTCAATAAAATAAATTAGGCTATCGCCAATACCGTAAATTGCAGGGTAAGGCATGTTTTTATGCGTTGAGTCAGTGGCTGGTTTTGCACCGCGCTCTACTGCTGTTTCAAATGCTTTTTGAGCATCTTCAACACGCCAACCCATAGAACAAATAGCAGGGCCATGGCTCTTAGCAAACTCAGCCGAAAAACCTTCACGCTCATTGTTCAGTAAAAAGTGAATGTCGTTTTGATTGTAATAAACAATGTCTTTACCTTTAAACTTTTTAAGCTTTGAAAAGCCAAAGTCAGTAAATACTTTATCCATATAATCTGCATCAGGTGTGGCGTATTCAGTAAACTCAATACCGACTAAACCTAAATAGTTAGTTACTTCACTCATTATTATTACTCCCGCAATTAAGCACTGCGATTATGTGTTGTTGTCATATTGCAGTAGATAATCAACCAGATTCTTAATTTGGGGAAGAGGGGGGCACTATTTAGTGTGTAGTGTATGTGTAAATTTTATAGGACGGTTATTATAAAGTTACGTGTTTGTAATACAGTTAAGTAAAATGAAGTTATATACCATAGGATTGAATAGTGGTTTTTATTCTTAACTTTTTGTTTTTAAATAATAAAAAGGAGGGTTCACCTGCGTGAAGCCTCCTTTTAGAATGAACAAGCAAAAGCTTAGTTGTATTTAATTATTTACACTTTTAGAGTTGTCACCAAAGAACTTGTTACGTTGCTCAATCCATTGGTTCGTTTTTATCGCTGGTGCAGCTTGGTAGTGACGTTCAATGGTTTGATTTAGCACTCGCGTCGGTTGTTCAAAGGACAGTTTTTGTTGCGCGCTACCCATACTTTTAATTTCATCTCTGGTCATAGCACGACCAGCATAAAGCAGGGAGTTTAAGTACCCTGGTACCGTTTCGTAATTGTTATCTGTAAATAGTAATACAGATTGGTTGAGTGCCCATCGACTGTCGATTTCGCCATCCTCTTTTACGCCAGCAAGCTCTCCATCTATATAAACTTCAAACACCCCATTAGTGGGTGCTGTATAAAATACAAAAGCTACACGATGCCAAGTATCAGGTTGTGTATTGCCAAAATAGCCACTATCGCTAGTTGCTTGTCCGTAGCCACCGCTTGGGTCAATAAACATATCGGCATCATCGTTAAGATAATCAGTTGTATTGGCTTGCATAATTGCACGGTAAATATCTTTTCCTTCAGCGGGCCAATATAAATCCATTACAAGCGTGTAGTCTGAAACCATGCCATCAGCGGCATAATCGCCGTTAGCGGGGGTATTTAAGGCAATATGCAAGCCTTCGGTTGGTGCATGCCTTGAAAATGCCATAACACCTGAAGGGCCATCACTTAAATCACTAATACTGAGTTCGGTAGTGGTTTTATATTGAGTTTCTTCTGGGCCCCACTCTTTTTCTTCAGGGTCAAAGTAACTGAGTACTGAAGGCCCAAAGTCTGCCGCTAGTGGGGTTGCTGTATTATCAAAGTTCCATACCGTTATGTTTTCTTCGTTTGTACATGAAAACAATTGGTTATTGGTATCAAGGTATAAGCATTGGCTAGTTCTAAATCGTGCATATTGATCTAGTAACCACCATGCTTCGGCGATGGGCTCTACGTCTGAAAATGTCACGCCATTAAAAAATAACTCAGGGTTAAGTGCTGCACCTTTAAATAAGGCAACGTTATAATTGTTAGTGGCTTGAACGTTATCTGGTGTGAGTAAAAACCAATCTGGTTGGCTTGCATACATAGATGCTAAGTCGGTTCCCGTTACTGTCACTTTATATATTGCGTTAAAGCCAGGTGTATTCGAGGGCTGCCTTTCTACATAAAATGCCTCGTGGAAATCTTCTTGTGTAAGCGTGCCCGGGGTCCAACGTTTTTGAACCAGTTCAGGGTTTAAAAGTGCAGCAGTAACTGAGCTTGCGTGTTGTGCGGCTAACGCTGTTATTTCAGCTAACTCAATTGCACTCGGGTAGTTTTCTGAAATAGCTATTTCAGTTTGTGCATCAGGCGCGTAACGGCCCATAATTTCGTCAATGGCTTGTTTTGTCGGTTCATCGCGTTCGGTAATTGTTTCGGTGGCAATTGTTTGATAGTTCACAACAGGCGATGTTTTATCAGCTAAGTTAAACTCTAGCGTTAAATCGGTTATCCCTTTTGCATAAAAGTCAGGTTGAATAACAATAGCGCCATTTTCTAGTGTATCAAAGCTTTCGCCGCCATGGGTATGGCCGCCTAATACTAAATCAATGCCTTCAACGTCAGTTGCCATATCGGTATCTAGGCCTACGCCTAAATGGCTTAGCATGACCATGTAATCAACATCATCACGGTATTGGCTTACAATGCTTTGTGCTACTTGTTGCCATTCCCAGCTCATTTTAAATTGTTTGATAAAATCAGGAATCGGGTCGTCTTGAATTGGCTCATCTAATTCATTCCATGGGACCGATGTCATACCGAACAAACCTAGAGTAACGCACCCAACTTGTACTTTTGCAAAGCTAACCGCAGCAAAGTCTTGGAGTTGTTCGCCTTCGTATCGTGTATTACTCGCTAATACAATAGCTTTATCATCCTGCGAATAACTCAGTAGTTTTTCAGGTCCCCATGCATAGTCATGATTACCTACTACGCGTATATCAAACTGCATGGCTTTAATGGCTTCTTCAGTGGCTGTACCCTGTGAGAGCTGCTCCGCAACAGTGCCTTTCTCGTAGTCGTCCCCCCCGTTTGTAAATAGTGTATGTGGCGTTTGACTTGCTACCTGGTTGTAATAGGCTTTAATGCGGCTAAAGTATTGTTCTTGATAGCCAAAGCGGGCATGCAAGTCTGCTACATGTACAAAACGTACCGATTGGCTTGTTGCGTTTGCTTCACACGTGGGGCCTATATCTGCAAATGCTTCTTTTCGCTGCATTTGAATTGCATAAGTGCCTACTTGGGTAACCTGAGCACTAACATAGTCACCACTTACGGTAGAGTTAGTAATTGTTTCCCAACTATTGAGGCCTAACTGTCTTGCTATAAATAATTGACCACCCAAAGCGTAGTCTTGCGGTATTTTGATTCTGATGGTAATCGAATTTGAAAATGTTATTTCGGGTTTTGGTAAAAGTGTATGTAAATCAGAAATAATATTCAGCTGTGCGTTGGCGTCATCTAATGTTGTTTTTTCGTAGGTGATTTCGCTATTCGATGAGGCTACATTGGCTGGAATAATTAATTCAAAACCACCGTCATCAAGGGTTGAGTTTAAACCATTAGCGGTTGTTAAAGAAAGTAAGGTTGGCTCGGGCTCAACAGGATCATTTGGATTAACCGTTACTGCATCACTTGCACCTCCACACGCACTTAAAATAAAGAGAAAAAATGAAATTGCAGCTACTTTTAATAACTTGTCCAATAACATATACAGCAGTCCTCGGGTGTCTAATTTAACAATTTATTAATGCATAATATCAGTTAAAAGTAGGGGATCATAGCTGTATAAAAATGCCCCCATAACAATTATGGAGGCATTTTTTATTTATTACTACATTTGAATTGTGCAGTAAATAATGATTAAAACAAAAGTATTAGTTAGGTTGGGTTTCTAATCCTTGTTTTTCCCATACTTTCGCTTTAAAGCTCATAAGTACCAGAATAATACCAACACCAATGCTAAATAATGCAATTTGTAGGTATAAGTTAGGGATTTCAGATACGTTGTTTGGATCAAAGTTACCAGCTAGTAAGCCTGAAATTACATTCCCTATTGAGTACGTCAATACAAACACACCCATCATTTGACCCGTGTAACGACGTGGCGATAGTTTACTTACCGCACTTAATGCAACAGGGCTTAAACAAAGCTCACCCACAGTATGTAAAAAGTACGTAGTAACTAGCCAGTAAGGCGCTACTTTTAAGCCTTCAGCTGCGTAATGCGCTGCCATAAACATTACTAAAAAGCCTGAAGCCATAATAATTAAGCCAAATGCACATTTTACGCTGTAAGTAGGCGATATCATTTTCTTTGAAAGGTTTATCCAAAGCGCAGCAAAAAATGGCGATAAAGCAATAATAAATAGTGAATTTAAAGATTGAAACCACGTAGTTGGAATTTCAAAAGTACCGATAAGACGGTCAGTGTAATCACGGGCAAATAGGTTAAGTGAAGAGCCAGCTTGCTCAAAACCAGACCAAAAACACGCAGAGGCAACACAGACTAAAAATAGTGCCCACATTCTTTGTTTTTCAGCATCGGTTAATTTACCTTTAAAGTAAATAAGACCAAAATACACAAAGAATATAACAGTGAATATAACTGCTGTATAACCGGCTACAACCGAAGGGTTTATAATAATGGCACCCGTCATAGCGGCTATGGTAACGCCTGCAACAACAGCCACAAACAACGCGATAGCGCCCCATGTACGTGAAGTGCCTTTAGCGCTTAATGGGTTAGCAGGTAAAGCGCTGTGCTCTGGTAAGTTATTAAGTGTAAGTTTGTATTGCACTAAACCAATGGCCATACCGACAGCTGCTGCACCAAATGCCCAGTGCCAGCCTACGTTCTCCATAAAGTAACCACATACGTAGTAACCTATTAAAGAACCCATGTTAATACCCATGTAATAAATAGCGTAACCGCCATCACGACGCTCATCAGCATCGCTGTATAACTGGCCTACCATTGCACTAATATTTGGTTTTAGTAAACCAGTACCTGTTGCAACAAATATTAAACCAATAAAAAATGAATAATCATGTGGAACGGCCAAAATAATATGACCAATCATAATAATTATGCCGCCATACCAAACTGCTTTTTGACCACCAAACAATCTATCTGCTAGCCAGCCACCGGGCAAACCTAAAAAGTATACCGAGCCTGTATATAGGCCATAAATTGCAGCAGCAGTTGCAACAGTAAAGGCAAGGCCTTCTTCTTGTAAGCTTGCGGTCATGAATAATACGAGCATAGCTCGCATACCGTAATAACTCATTCGTTCCCACATTTCAGTGAAGAACAAGGTTGAAAGTCCTTTAGGGTGGCCCCACCAGCCACTATCTGGAGTTGAACTCATATTTACTTCCTAACTTTAAGTATTGTTATGATAGCCTTATAATTTTTTGCTTTAGCTATTTTAGAGTTTTTACCCCTAAAATGCTCGACCATCAGTATAGTATTTGTAGCTAAGATAATGATTTGCTGTATGGCTATAACACCACAAAGTAAGAGACACACCCTTATCCTAGTTACAATTGCGCTCAAGTATACATATACCTTAGTGCTAGGGGAAGTGTTCGCGGTGTATCACCTTACGCCAAGTTAAAACTCAGCGTAAGGAACAATAGGAGTGCCTGGGAACTCAAGCGTTCCGTAAACAGGATTAAAGTAATAGCGGATATAAAGTTGGCCAAAATTAGGTTCGTAAAAATCAGAGCGGTCAATAGCTAAATAACCACCAAAGAACCAATGTGGCGTTATTCTATATTCAAAGCTGCCTTCTAAATTGTACGATACACCTGCACTGGTATCTGAATCAAATGCAGGGTCTACACCGGTTTCAAGTTGGCGAATAAAAGCTTCTGCTTGCAGGTCAGAATCATTAGGGAAAAAGTCGATTGCTTGCGTTTTAGTTTGTGAATACGACACGCCTGTTTTTACACGGTATACAAAGTCATCACCCCAACGGGCATCGTAAGTTAAAGGGATTGATAACCCTATATAGTTCTGTGGGCTGTAGTAGCCACCATGGCCCCAGGTTTCTTCACTTAAATTAAATTTATATGCCCAGTGCAATATGCTCGCGCCAACCGTAAACTCGCGTTCTTGATTACTCATTACACGGTAGTAGGTGCCTCCCATTAAGCGGTAGCGTTGGTTGTCTTTTACGTTTTGACCTTTATACAACGTAAAGTCAGCACTAGACCAAAAACCCCAATCACCGCCTAAATCATGAGAAACATTGGCGGTTAAACCGGTTGAGCGAACGCCACCCCAAATTTCACCTGTATTAACGTCTTCAAGGCCTGCATACGCCAATACTGAGCTGGTTACTGGTCGCTTTTCTAATTCAAGGCTGTAACCAAAGTCACCAAAATTGTCTGAGTAATTAACACCCCATACAATGTCTTCAATTAAAAAACCCAGTGGTGTGGTGCCAACGTCAACGCGCCAGTTTTCGTTTTGCCAGCCAATACCAATATCAACACCATCTTGCTCAGGGCTTACTTCGTCAATACCACAGGTAAATATACACAGGGCACCTTGTCCGTAACGGCTGCCAGCAAATTGTTCGTCAAACCGCGTTGTTTGAGCACTAATGGTCGTTGGGTCTATTTTTACAAACCCTTGCCCTTGCCAAAGCGGGAAATACGCTTCAATAGGGACTAAACCAGCACCTAACGTGGCCTCGCTTTCGGTGCTTACTTGTCCGCTAAAGTTAACGCCAACCGCAATATAGGCTTGGTTTTTATTTTGTTGATTGAGTAACTCTCGTTTTGCACCATTTATATACCACTCGTCGTTTTCATCAATGCGCGCAAGCGACGTGTAGAGCTCTTTTTCGTTGAGTTGACGATTAGGCGAAAGTGTTTGTGCATACCAAGTTTGCGCTTGCTCTGTTTCATTGAAGTTAGTAGCAACTTGCGCCCCTAAATAACGAAGCTCTAAATCGTTTGGTGACTTTTGAATAAGCTGCTGCGCTAAATAAAGCGCATCGCCCGCGTAATTAAAATCGTTTAACGATTCCATAATTTGACGCTGAAAATAACTTTCTTGTGTTGTACTTTGTTCAATGGCTTCTAGTGCAACCTCTTTGGCCTGAAAATCATCGCCTAGGGCTCTGTAGGCTTTAGATATTGCCATTAGGGCTTGCGGTTCAATCAGCTGTTTATTTTTTACTTTTTGTTCATACAAAATAATAGCGGATTGGTTTTGATCAAGCGCTAAGTTTGCGTTTATTAATGCAGTAGTTGTAGCCGGCGAGCTTGAGTACTTTTGATCAAGCTGATTTAGCTTAGCAATAAGATCACTGGCGCTATAATACTCAGTGTAATAGGCGTTTTGTAATTGAACATACTGATTTATGTCGCTTTCAGAGGCACTTTCGGGGAGCCTGTAATTATTAAACCACTCAGTGGTTGCCCCATTATTACCTTGTGCTAACAGCCATTCGCCGTAAAGCATGTGCCAATAGGGAGACAAGGATGGGTCAGCAACTAATCCTTCATTCATTAGGTTTAAAGCGTGCTTTTGTTCATCAATACTAAACCAACTTCGTGCTAACTCTACTTTCATCGCTGGCGTTAAATTTTGCGCCTCTAATGCGCTTAAGTGATAAATAGCAGCAGCTTTGTTTTCTGTATTAATAAAGCGCTCGCTCTGTGCTAAAGACTCATTAAGTTGTAATTGTTGCTCTAGGGCAACAATGTCAGCATCGCGTAATTTAAACGGAATATATTGTAGCGTGGCAAGGGCACCTTGATAATCGCTTAAAGAGCGTAAAAATAGTGCATGGCTATAACGAAGCTGAGAGTTTAACGGAAACTGCCACAGTACATTGTTAAACAATGAACGCGCTTTGTCGGTAAGCCCTTTTTGCTGGTATATAAACGCCAAATCATAATATAACCAAGGTTCTTGAGGTGTTACTTTAATTGCTTCTACTAATGTTTTTTCAGCCTCATCTAAATCACCCGCTTGAGCAAGATTAGTGGCTTTAGTTCGATATAAACCGCTTAACGAAGTTAAGTAGGAGTCTCTTAATACTTCTTTTTGAGAAAAAGAAAGATGGTTAAAAAACGACGTGAGCGTTTTTTCATTTTGCTCAAGCTCTGCTATTTCAAGCAAGCCAAATAGAGCGCTTTCGTTTAAAGGCTCGTTTTTAAGTACAACTTGATAGGTAAGTGCAGCTTGTGAATATTGCCCTTGAGCAAATTGTAAGGTTCCGCGATTAGCCAATACGGTATTGGGTTCTTCTTCTAATGCAGCGGCTAAATCCAGTTTTAATTTGGCGACTCTAAATTCACTACTATCTATAGCGTCTCTTGCTTGGCGAACATAAAGCCAAAACTTAGCCGTTTTGGCCATACTTTTGAGGGTATTTCGCTGTGCAAAATCGGGGGTATATTTTTGTGCGCGCGTAAAATAATTATAGGCTTTTTCATGGTCACCTAGTTGAAGGTAAAGTATGCCCAAGCTATTCATTATTGCGCCATCTGTAGGGCGGCCTTTTAAGGCTTTTAATAGTAAAGGCTCTGCTGCTCGCAACCTTTCTTGTTCAAGTAGTTTATCGCCTTTTAGCCAAAGCTGATAAGCCGGATCAGCTAATAACTTTTGACGTGCTTTTAATTGTTTTTTAAAGTCTTGATACTGTAACTCGCCCTTATTACTAAACGGGTAAAGTGTAAAGTATTGTTTAAATTGCTCATCAGTACTACTGTTTATCGGCATGTTTCTCAGTGCTGAGAGCCATATTCCTTCAACTTCATCACTAAAACCTGATGTAGAGCCGTACTTGCCTAAAATACGCATAGCTTTTTTATCGCGCGGGTTACGTCTTAGCAAATGCCTTGCATAAGCAACTTCCACTTGGCCTAAGTTGTCATAACGCTTTAATAATTGCTCGTAACCATTTTTAACCCCTTGCCATTGTCCACTGTCTTGGGCATACCAGCTTAAATGTTCAAGTTCAAAGTTTAGGGTAGGGTAAACACTGTTAAATATTTTATTATAAATTTGGCGCGCTTGATCGTATCTGCCAGCGCGAGCCAGTAGCTTTGCTTCTTGAATTGCAGCTTTGTCTTTACCTTGAATACTAGACATAATCTTGAGCTTTTTAACGCAAGGTGTTTGTTGCATTAGTTGGTTATCAAGCTTACTCAGTAACAAGTTTGCTTGGTCTGTATTGCCATTTGTAAAGTCATAATGAGCAAGCGCGCACTGTGTTTCTATTCGGGTAGGGGCAATAGCAACCAATTTTTGCAGGCTGTCTTCAACTAGTTTTTTGTTTTGCTGCGCTTCGCCGATACTAATTTGACTTAATAACCAATCAACTGATCGTGTATCAATATCATTTATTGTTTCGGCATTTAAATTAGCGCTTAGTGCCAATGTACAAGCTAAGGCTAACCTTAACGACATTCAGTGCTCCACGTTGGTTGTAGCGTTCCATCAGCCGTTATTTTAAAGCGCTTGTTCACAGCACTTTCACCAAATAAATGTAATACACTGTCGTAATAGCGTGTTTGAGTAAAAGACTTATCAATCATTAGTTTTTGTTGAATAGCCATGACTAATTTATTATTACCTTCATCTGCTAACAAAGGCAGTAGGGCAGCGTTAAAGCCTAAAGGCCCTCTTTTTTCAGATTTACCTGATTGAGAATACGTATTTAAAGGAACATAACCACGTTCTTTAATTGTGTCTATAAACGGAGCAAACTGAGTAAGCAGCTCTTGTTTATAAGGCGCATCGTTTGCCATCATACTTGCCCAAAGGTAAACCCGAATAGCATTATAGTTGCCTATATCCGTGTTTTTTTGTCGTAGTAAAAACCACGGTTCGAATCAAACATAACCCAGTCAGGGCTTACGCCTTGCTTTGCTGTGTCTAAAATAAGCTTGGCTGATCCTTCATGAAGTTGATGCCATGGTGAATGTGGGTAGAGCTTTTTAAATTGTTGATAAATGAATAATGGTGAGTAGCTTGGGTTTAGCCTATAGCGCTCGTTTTCATATTCAAAACCCGCAGGTGCCGGTAATAACGATAAGCCAAGGCCAGTTATATAGACGGTTTCTTCTCTGATAATACGTTGTGCTAGTACTGCGGCTAAAATGCTGTAGCGGCGTTCATCCCATAAAATGGCAGCTTGCGATAAACTGTAAGCAATCCATAGGTCTGAATCTGACGCCGGGTTTGAGTCTAAAATGCCACCCTCACGGTTTTTATCCAATCCCCATTTCCATGCTGGTAAGCGCGTACTTAAATCGCCCTCAGATAAGTGCTCTTGAGTCCAATTTAAAACAGAGTCAAAGGCTGCTTTATCGTTGGCAATAAGCGCAAAAAATAACGCATAAGATTGCCCTTCAGAGGTCGTGATGCTTTGCTCACTACCTAGGTCAATAACGCGTCCGTCTTGGCTTACAAAGTTATTTTTAAATACTTGCCACGGCTGCCATGGCTCACACTGTTCAACTTGTGCGTTTGCATTAAAAGCAAATAGTGCAATCACAGTAAAAAATATATTAACGAGTGATTTCATTATTTATCTCCTTCAGCTAAACGCTTGTAAGTTAGTGCTTGTAATAATCGCCATAAAATAAATGAGATCAGTAATAGCGTTAATATAGACAGTAATGCCAATATAAATGGATGATCAGATAAGTGGAACCACACTAAGGTATGTACCGGAATGTGCCCAACAAAGTATTGCTCATCTATTTGAATAGTTTTAATTCCCTCAGAGTTGATAATGGCAGCGCTGCCTTTAATTTGGGCAAGTTTTTCTGAGTTCATTAATACATCGTCGAGTATGGTAAATGCATGTTGCGTAGTGGCACTTAAAGAAACAATTGAGCGGTCTGAATCAAACGGTGATTGAAAACCCGTTATAACCGCCATATCGCCGCTACTTTTAATGCTTACCTCTACCTTTTCGGTAGTTTGCTCATCATAGGCGCCATTGTATATTGCTTGCTTAATTGCGCGTTGATTATTATTAAGCAAAATATTTGTTTGTGCGTCTTCATCTAAGTCGTTAGCAATGCTGTTTGGTTTTGCGATTACGAGTATGTCTTTATCATCTAAATCAGCGTCTTCATTTAAATGAGCAACACTTATTCTATGAGTTGGGTAACCCGTAATTGCACCAAAATGACCCGTTAAGTTAAACAAAACGGTTAATGCGCTCGGTGTTGGATTTTCATCAATAAGCACAAGGGTTTGTTGTAAATCAGCATATTTAGTAAATGGAAAACCACTATTAGCAAATACGTTTAGATCTGGTAATGCAATGTAGTGATCAAAGCCACTTACATCAATACTTGAATCGCCATCAATAACACCAAATTCACCGCCAGGAGGGGCAACAGCACATTCACCTTTTTTAAGTACGCCAAATCTAAAGTCAAAGTTAAGTTCATTTCTGTTTGCTAAATTAATGCCGTTTACAGAAAAACCTTCAGTGCTTTGTGTAGTATCGGTATTGGCAACTAGCGGCAACAATGCTTGCGCTGTTTGTAATAGGTCGTTGTTTTCGTCTAACAAAAATCCACTTATAAACTCTTGGTTTATTAGCATATTTAAACGAGAGTCGATGGCTTCTGATTCAGGAGTGCTACGGTATTGTAGCGTAATAGGAATCCCTCTCTCACGCCATGTAAATAAGTCAGGTGCAAAGCGAATATTGAGTTTTACAGGGCCATTATTTAAACCTTGTGCCTGTAATTGCGTAGGGTAATCAATAAGTTCGTCAAAATGCACTGGACGATCGCTTCTAAGCCAGCGCGGTGCATCATACGCTTTACGCAGTGGTAACTGATTAATAGCTTCAATACTTGCGCTTCTTCCGGTCATAACTTTGTGGCCAAATGCAAGACCAGTTACAGCCGTTTTTAAATCAGCTTCATCACGACCCAATACAAGTAACATTTTATAATAACGATTAAATGGGTTTGAAATGATCTCTATGGTTGGCTTTTCAACATCAGGGTAATCTTTTAAAAAATCAGGTTTTGAATTATTAGTAATAAAAACCACACTGTGTTGGTCAGGTGCTTTATTTACCGTTACTGGGAAATTAAAACCACGCCAGTCGGCTTGTGCGCCAAACCAGCTTGATAGCGTTGCTGCGGCTTCAATTGTTTGCGTATTGGGTGTTTTGGCAAATACAAACGGTAGATTAAGCTTGTTGTAATCTTTTTCATCAAAAAACGGTTCTGGTAAATATTCTAAACGACTATCTATAGCAAGCTGCTTTTGATCAAGCATAATGTTACTTGATTTGTTAATTTCAGTCCAAATAGTGCGGCTGAAATAATCTTGACATCTTAGGTCGTAATAACCCACCAATTCAAAGCGTACTTGGTTGTAATCTTGGATATATTTAGCGTTAAGATCGAGACTATGTTGCACTGTGTTTTTTACAATACTCAGTTGCTCGTTAATGGGTAAAACAGTGACTAAATTATCATTAAAGTAAACTTTTAAATGCGATACATTAGCGATTAATGAAGGCGAATTTGTATACGAAAAATTAAGCTTTAAATTAGTGCTTAATTTATCAATTCGGTTAGTAAAGTCGACGCGGGAGTTATTATTTACTCCATCGAGTTTAAAGCCTGTAAAGCCTAAAGCTTCAAACTCTAAACGTAAACTCGATACCTGAGCACTTTCAGGGTAGCCATTAATAAACATTGATTTATTTTGTAATGGCTCAATTGCATGTGCAAAGTAAGCACTACAAATAAGTGACAATGTTAGGAATGTATTAAGCAACTTTTTAATCATAATTATTATGCACTATTGGTCTTTTTGGAGTAAATGAGTTTACGTATACAACTAAATTAGTCATAAACTGAATAATAGGTTGAAGCGCTTTTGGCGCGTGGAAGAGCAGGTTACTAAAGCCTCTAAGACTTGTTTTTTGCACTTCTTTAAAACTGTAAGATGGACGGTCATGTCTGAAGTTGTTTTGCCAGTCTAGCCATGCATCTGCTCGGGAAAATGTACATTGTATAAATGCGCGCTGCTTTTCAAGAGATAAGTCTTTAATGGTTAAGCCAATTTGATTACCCCGGGTATTACAAACATGGGTAGTGAACGAAAATTGCTTATTACCGCGGCTCATTAATAATTCTATTTTATCGTTTACGCGACAAGAGTGATCGTGGTCGGTTTCTATACCCACACCGTTGTCTGAGTAATCAGTAATTTTTACTTTTAGCGTGTGTCCATTTGCTAAACGAACGCCTGCTGGAAAATTTGCTTTAATACGGTGAGAGTGCCTAACCTGGCGTGCTTCAGCGGCTACGGCAACTGCTGCGCCTAAAATAATAATATTATATAGCGCCCACCCCATACTAATTAGCAATACGCCAACTTGTGTTGGATCGCCAAAAAATAGACGTAAAATACCTACCAACATACCTGATAAATTAATGGCTAATAAGATAAGGTACGGCTTTGATATTCCCCAATCGTAATGCTCTTTATCGTTTAACCCCCCTTTTTCGGTTACGTTAAATTTACCTTTGTTAGGATTAAACAAGGCAACCGTAGTTGGTTTTAATATATACCAAGCAAGCACAGATTCGTAAACTTCGCCCCAAAAAGAGTATCGGTATTTACCTTGAATGCGTGAGTTAGTTGCTTTTATTTGGATAAGGGTTGGCACTACATAGACAAAAATAGCTATAAATGGCGCATAAATAATATACGCATTAAAGTATATAAGTGCCAGTGGAGCAGTTAAAAAGACAATGCGTGGAATTCCGGATAAAAAGTGCAGCATGGCGTTTAAGTAACAAAGACGCTGAGGTATGTTTAACCCTTTACCTAAAAGCGGGTTATCGAGTCTGAATATTTGCGCCATACCTCGTGCCCACCTAATTCGTTGACCTATGTGGGCCGACAAACTATCAGTGGCAAGTCCTGCTGCTTGTGGAATATTTATATATGCTGTTTTATAGCCTGCGCGTTGCATACGTAACGCGGTATGGGCATCTTCGGTTACTGTTTCAAAGGCAAAGCCGCCTATATCATCCAGCGCCTCTCTTTTTAGTACCGCGCACGATCCACAGAAGAATGTGGCATCCCACATATCGTTACCGTCTTGAATAAGGCCGTAAAACAACATATTTTCGTTAGGAATTTGACTGTGGTTATTTAAGTTTCGCTCAAATGGATCAGCTGAGAAAAAGTGATGAGGTGTTTGCACTAAACATACTTTGCTGTCTTTTAAAAACTGCCCCATTGTCATTTGTAAAAATGAGCGAGCAGGAACGTGGTCACAGTCAAAAATAGCGATATATTCACCATCGGTGTAGCGCATAGCGCTATTCATGTTACCTGCTTTGGCGTGGTTGTTATCTGGCCTTGTTAAATAACCCGCACCAACTTCTTTAGCAAATTCACCAAACTCTGGGCGTTTACCATCATCTAAAATATATACCCTTAGTTTATCTGCTGGCCAGTCAATACTCAACGCAGCAAGTGTGGTGGGTCTTACAACGCTCAAAGGTTCGTTATAAGTTGGAATATAGATATCTACTGTTGGCCATAAATCAGTATTTTTTGGCAGCATGACTGGTTTTCTTTCAAGCGGGTTAATAGTTTGAAAGAAGCCTAAAATAAGTACTAACCAGGCGTATGTTTCTGCAAGTAACAAGCCTGCGCCTAACGCAAGCGCTAAGGGGTCATCCCAATTTAGTGTTTCGGTATAACGCCACCATAAATAGCGAGACGATGTAGTGACAGAAAGGGTGATCATTACAATAGTGGCCATTTGACCTTTTACGCGTTTAAGCGCGTAGGCAACCAATAAAATAAAGCTAATAAAGACCGCTTGCGCTTCTAAGCTAAATGGAATGGTGACAAAAATTGCGAGCAAAAATAATATAAGCGCAACAACAATGTATTTTATTAGTTTGTTTTGCCAAATACGTGCATCAGCCATTGTTTTAAAAGCACTTTTTTTAGACCTAGATTTATTTTTAGACAGCAAGCGCTTTATGAGTCGACCTAGCTTTAAGTCGTACCAGCGAAGTTGTATTAGGCTGTAACTCACTGCATCATAAAAATAATTTACTGCATGCTTTTTTATGGATACCGATTTTTTTTAGGTTTGTGAACAGCAAAAAGCAAAAATACGCTCTGAATTATAAAACGTACTATATTAGAGTAGATATAGGTTCTATATGGGAGCCTTAAGTGCGGGTAATAGTTATATAGTGTCAACTCAAAGTTTTCTCTGTTCTTTTTTATATTTATAAATAATGAGACGAACAAAGTAATAAAAGGCATAAAAAAAGCTTCAATTACATTTACTTTGTGTTGATTAAAATAACTGTGGAATTTAAATAAAATGTAGCGCACAAGTCTATCAGTAAACAATACACTCAATAATATATATAAAGTACTGTGTATGGGTCTTTTGTAGAAAAGAGTAAGGCTCATCGTTAAAACGCCGCTTTACTTACAAGCCAACCGGCCAGTGTTTCAAAGTCATCGTTAGCTACGCTGTAAGGTGCACAATTAAGGGCAACATTGCGATTAGCTGTGGCTTCTTTAATAACTTCATCGCTATTGATAAAAAATGGCGCCATCAAGGGCAACGTTGATTGCCAAAGTGAGAACAGGTCAAATTCAAGAACAGAAGCCGCATTGTAACGATTAACTACAAAAAAGTGTTTCCAGGTCGATTCGACTGTTTTGAGAGTTTGCAGGCGTTTGTATATGAGGCTGTGGCAAATCGCATCACAAGTAACAAGCTCTATAACAATATCGTTTTGATCTAAGGGATAGTGAGAGATATTAATATGAGAAGGGCAGTCGAATATAATCCAAGCTGATTCTTTATAATCCAGATTTTTGCAATTATTAATTATGGAAGTAATATCATCCAACGTTGCTTCGTTATCACCAAAGGGTAAAAAAACAACACCGTCACTGTCTTTACGAAAGTGTAGCAAGGCATCTTCAAAAGTGTCTTCGTTGCTCCAACCTTTGGTAGTTGTCCACTTCAAACCAAAGTGTAAACCAAGGTCGCTTTTAGCATCGAGGTCTATGGCAACAACATCAACATCAGACTTTTTTAAAACGCACGCAAGATTAGCAACAATCGATGTGCTTCCTATTCCGCCCTTGATGCCTTTAATGAAGATCCTTTGCAATGGAGTTTACCTTTTTATTTTTTATCTTTAGATGTTTTTATTGCGTCATCAATTTCTTTTAATAGCGCATATTTATTAATTGTTTTTTGATTTTTTTGTGTATTCATAATTTCTATGTAGTCATCGCTTTTCCCACCAAAACGGCGAGCTAGGTTTTCTATGTCACTTGATGTGAGTATTTGAGAGCTTTTTGTAGCTAAATTATTCATCACAACCTTTGTCAGCGTAATATTTATTTTTATTAAAAGTGGACAATATTTGGCTATTATATATAGAATAGCGGGTAAAACTAGTAAAAAAGTATTTTTTTAAGGACTTTTTAAGTGCATAACTTTAACATAACGGGTTTAGAGTCGGCTGCAAAGGAGTTAAAATCGGCTTCAAGCTATGCTGTTTTGGCGCCTTTAGACAATTTTGTAGTTGAACTTGCTTTACATGCAATTAATCAAAGTTTCTCAAATGATATATATATAGTTTCTCAAGAAGTTGAATCATTTTTTGAATCGCCCTTTTCGTCTGCACTTAACAATGCTTATAAACGTAACAAGGTTCATCCGTTTTCTTTTTCATCTGAAACCCAACATTATTCAATAGAGCGAATAAATAAAGGTATAATCAAAGAGATCAGCGCATATAAAAATTTAAAAAATGCGCTTGTGTTCATACACCTCAATACAGAATTACTGAGTGCTGCAAGCGAAGCAAGTACAGAGGTAATAATGAATGATTACAGTAAGTTTGCCAATAAAACAGGGGTTACCTTATTATTTTTAATATCAGGCCCTGAAGTGACACATTATCGATTTTTAATTAGACGTCTCAATAAGATTTTTGATGGTTTAATTTTTGTTGATAACGACTCCGCTACACGCGTTTTAGAATACGATTACTGGCAACATAGTACCGGTGTGTTTGCTGCTATGCAGTTTCAATTGTCGCTTGAAAACAATCAATTTTTGGTGGAAGAGGGAACTGTAAACGATTCAAAAGTATTTAATGGCTCACACTTTCCTGATGAAGACGATGTGTGGTTAGTGCGAAGTGCTGTGCCTATCGGCACAAAATTACCTACGCACTATTATACAGTAAAAGACAATAATGAACTGTTTGACAAGGGGCCAAAATTAGAAGCATCCACACTGGTGTTTGCTGTTACCCGTTACACAGATTTAGCACAGTTAGGCAAACAGTGTTTTGAGCTCAGAAAAAGCTGCGGTCGTTGGTTAAAACTAGTAATACAAAATGTAGATGGGGTTATTCGCCACCAAGATGAATGTTTATTTTTGACATTAGGCGTTAACCTAATTTTGTATAGCTTTTCTGAGCCTTCGCGATTGTTGTCTCAAATACAGTCAATACAAGGCTTTCAATTTTCTAGGCCCTTACCGCCTTCAGTTGAGCATGTTTTAAAATACACTGAAAATACGTTCTCGAAAGGTTACCTTCCTTTTGATGAGTTCACTCGCCAAGTAGAGGTTCATAGCGACTCTGCAGTTAATCTAGGCGTTAGTGGCGTGTTAGTTAAACTTGAGTTGTTGCCGCGAATAGAGCCAATTCACCCATTGCACTTATTTCATATTAAGCGAGAGGGGGACATATTTAGTCTTGCTGATAATACCGTTTATTTATATTTGCATGCTTGTAGGGAAAACGATGTGAATAATGCAATTAAGCACTTATTTAAATTACAAACTAGTGATTTTTTTGTGCAGCAAAATGTTATTTCAGATCATTTTCATATACAGCAAGAATGCAAGCAATTAAGGCGGCTTTATGTTGGCAAAACTATTGTTGATTACTCTAAGCAGTTAACCGAAAATGACAGCTATAAGTTTGAGCCGAGTGTGTCAGAAAGTATTACTCAGGCATTAGAAACGCCTGAATTTTCAAATGATGCACGACCAGATGCGGTTTCGTTTGTAATGAGATTAAAGGCCTAATCAATGAGTATTAATCAGCTTTTTATTACCGCAATTTTGGCAATGATAGTCGGTATTATGCTATGTATGTCAGCAACCTATATATTAGCTAGAGTAAAAAAATATTATTACAAGCTTACTTTTAAACACGAAGTACTTGAACCTTTTACACCCAACAACAAAAAGAAGGATGAGCAGTGAAATTATCAGGTTTAGGGGCTTGGAATCTTTATTTTCTAGCTAAATTTGCCCTGTTTTATTACGGCGCAATTGATTTCAATGTATTGACTAATGCAGCGCTTGCCGCGCTTTTGGCGCTCAAGTTTAAAAAAGCAATATTTGAAAAATCAAAACATGTTCTGGGTGGTTTTTTTGCAATTATTATATTGTACCAAGACTCGTGGCTGCCGCCTTTAAATAGGCTGACTAAACAAGCCAATAATGTTCAAGACTTTAGTTTTGGCTACTTCATTGAGCTTTTAGCGCGTATAATTAGTGTAGATATGTTATTGACATTATTTGTTATTACAGTGTGTTTTTGGTACACATCGCAGTGGTTACGCTTTACAACTATTACAATTGTTGGGTTGCTTGTTATTGGCTGGCAAGGAGAGGGTGAGCAATCGCAAGTCGTTTCAAATACCAATTCTACTAACACCTTTGTTATAAATGAGTCTGACAATCAAGCTCAAGTTATTACGCGTGCTATTCAAACACCCGATGAAAAATTAACAGACTTTTATCAACAACAAAGCCATTTAGTTAGCCATTTTCCTTCACAGAACAATGGTGAGTTGTTTGATGTGATTGTATTAAATATTTGTTCAATGGCAATTGATGATTTGAACGCCATTGGTGTCAGTGTTGAAGATATGTTCAACGATTTCGATGTGGTGTTTTCAGATTTTAATTCGGCAACCTCGTACAGTGGACCCGCTGCTATTAGGCTTTTGCGTGCAAGTTGTGGGCAAACAAGTCAAACAGCTTTATTTAGTGATGCACCAGAGCAGTGTTACTTATTTAAAAACTTAGAAAAATTAGGGTATCAAAGCAGCGTAGTGATGAATCACGACGGGCATTTTGATGACTTTAAAGGATTGGTTAATAAATTTGGTGGCCTAAATAATAAACCGCTTAATATTGACTCACTACCCGTGGCGCAATATGGTTTTGATGAAAGCCCTATTTATTCTGATGGGGCAGTGCTAAATAGCTGGCTTGAAAACGAAGCAGAAGATTGTAAGCCGTGTGCTATGTACTACAACACAACAAGTTTGCACGATGGTAACCAACTGGCTAACAAAAAACGCATGAATAGCCTTGAAAGTTATCCAATTCGACATGCTAATTTATTATCGGATATAAACCGCTTTATTAAAAACCTTGAAAAGCGCGGTCGTAACGTCATGTTAATGATAGTGCCTGAGCATGGCGCGGCATTAAAAGGTGACAAAGTGCAATTTGCTGGCCTGCGAGAAATACCAAGTCCAACTATTGTGTCTGTGCCAGCGGCTATTAAATTTATTGGCCCGGATGTTAAAAATTATTCGCAAATTCTGATTAACGAGTCGACCAGCTATTTTGCACTGTCTGAAATTGTTGCAAAAACACTTGAAACAAATGTTTTTGGAGGTCATAACAGCATTGCTAATTTAGTTGAAAACTTGCCTAAAGCACCAAAAGTGGCCGAAAATGCTGGCACAATCATGATGTATGTAAATAAACGTCCTTATATACAGCTTGATGGCGAAGAATGGTCTGTCTATCCTCAAGGTTAAACCTTATATTATCTCGCAACAGTAGAGCACTGTTGTGAAGTCGTTTTAGTTTATAACTTCTATGCGTTAATAAAACGCTAGTTTGTCCAAATATGTTTACAATAAACTACCTTCTCAATGCGACTTAGCGTATTATTCGACTAATTTAGTTTTTCCTTCTTTGAGGATGTATGCGTCTAGATATTCACTGTGCTGATCGAATCGGTATAGCCCAAGAAATACTTAATATTTTAGTTAACTACAGTGTTGACTTAAAAGGTATTGAGGTTGATTCTGTTAATTGCCGTATGTATGTTAGCTTTCCCGAAATTGAGTTCGAGCAGTTTCAAAAAATCATGCCATCTATACGTTTAATCGACGGTGTACACGACGTCCGTACTACTGCATTTTTACCTTCTGAGCGTGAGCATAACGAATTAAATACCTTACTGCGTGCATTACCTGATGGGGTTATTTCTATTGACGCTAAAGGCTGGGTGCGTTTGTGTAACGATGCCGCATGTAAAGATTTACAGCTTATTGAAAAAGAAGTTATTGGTGCAAACATTAATAACTTGCTTAAAGGCTTTAACTTTACGCGCTGGTTAGAAAGTAAAGAAGTCCTAGGGCAAACGACGCGTGTTGAAGTCGCTGGCGAAGATTTTATTGCAGATATTCTGCCAATTGCAGTACCTCAAGGTGCAGAAGGCGACGTACTTGCAGGTGCGGTTATAAATATAAAGTCTCAAAGTCGTTTAGGGCAGCAAGTTAGTGCATTTAGACGTTATGGGCAAGAGAGTTTTGCCACGATTCATAATTTTAGTACTGCAATGCGACGTGTTGTTCGTGAAGCACGTAAAATGGCACAATTAGAAGCGCCTATATTAATTACTGGTGAAACAGGCACGGGCAAAGAGTTACTTGCTCGGGCATGTCATTATGCGTCTAATCGCTCTGTTAAGCCGTTTATTGCTTTGTCTTGTGCGTCGTTACCCGATGATGTAGCCGAGTCTGAATTGTTTGGTTATGCTGGGTATGAAGAGAATGCGGCACCAAAGCGCGGTGTGTTAGAGCAAGCCGATGGTGGTACTGTGTTTTTAGATGAAGTGGGCGAAATGTCGACTCAACTACAAACTAAGCTTCTGCGCTTTTTACAAGATGGGACGTTTAGAAAAGTAGGTGATGAAAACGAAGTTAAAGTAAATGTACGCATTGTTGCTGCTACCCAAAAAGACTTACCTGCTATGGTGCAAGAAGGTGTTTTTAGAGAAGATTTATACTACCGTATTAACGTACTTACTTTAGAAATAGCGCCACTAAGAGATAGAAAAGCAGATGTGGGGCCGCTTGCTGAGCACTTTATTCAAAAATATGCACAGCAAAATGGTCATGCAATACCTTTATTATCTCAAGAATGTTTAAGCTTTTTACAAGAGTACCCGTGGCCAGGAAATGTTCGTCAGCTTGAAAATGCGATTTACCGTGCAGTCTCTTTATTAGATGACAGTGAGCTTCGTGTTGAGCATTTGCAGTTACCAACTTTTACTCACGATTTGGGGTATTTAGAGTCCGATTTTGAAGGCTCACTTGACCAAGCAGTAAAGCGCTTTGAAGCGACCTTACTGCGTAAGCTCTACCCTGCTTACCCAAGTTCACGTCAGTTAGCTAAGCGATTGGGCTTAAGCCATACGGCCGTAGCTAACAAGCTACGTGATTACGGTATTAATCGTAAAACAGTTAAAGTTTAGTTTTAAAATATGGGTACTAGCCTTTAGTACCCATGTTTTTTGTTACCCCATCAATTGCAATTGTCTCAATACCTTCTTCATTAAAGTTCATTAAAATACTGACGTTATTGCGAGTAAAAAAATAGCTACGGCCGTTAAGCTCAATAACATAATCACCTTTTACAGAATTGCTAAATTTTTGTTTTTTTAAAATTACCGTATGTTCGCCAATTTGCCATTCAAATTCTTGTATAAAACCATTATTAAATTCTTGCACCCATACTTGACTGTCATCTTTTGAAAGGGTAATTGCTACTGAGTAAGTGCTAGGAATTTGATCCATATTGTAACTTTTAGAGCCAATAGTGAATTTTTCAGTTTTTTTCTGCCATTCAAAACCAAATTTAAATTCTTTTACTACACCTGTAGGGTAAGTAACAGTCCCTTTACCTGGTAATGAAAAATCCGCAAATGCACTATAACAAGGCATTAATAGGGCCAACGCAACGATAATGTTTAGTTTTGATTTCATGAGTTATTTTTTTGATGTAATAATTATTTAAGATTAAAGTAGAATATTCGTCTTAGCAAGAGGCTGTGCTACACTCGAATAAATTAAACTGGTAAGACCTTTTTTGTGAACTTATATTTTCGACTTCTTTTATTGTTTTTTAAAATCAAACGTAATCATCAATTTCAAAATTTACTCGATACAGTAGATATTGATTTTAAAGCGTTGCCAAGTGATTGTGACATTAACTTGCATATGACTAATTCTCGCTATTTAGCAATGATGGATTTATCGCGCACTTGGATGACAGAGCGAGTTGGTCTTCTTAAGCAAATAATGAAACGTCGATGGTTTCCAATTGTTAACGCAACAGCTATTACGTACATTCGTGATATTAAACCAATGCAACAATATACAATAAGTACCAGGCTCGTTGGATGGGATCACAAATACTTTTATATAGAGCAAAAATTTCATTCTAAGCGCGGTTTGCATGCCATTGCCTATGTACGAGGTGTATTTAAGAGTAAAAAGGGGGTTATAAGTATTGATGAGATGCTTGAAGTGGCAGGGTTTAATGGCCAAACCCCAATTTTACCGAGCGAGGTAATGCATTGGAAAGAAATGCTTGAGCAGAAAAAAATAAGTAACTTGCCTAAGTAACTATTTACGCAAACCATTTTAAGGCGCTTAGTGCTTTAAAAGTTTCACGCTTTTATGTTTAATTTACCTTGAAAGTCTTGCCATCCAGGTGGGAATTGTCCTCTTAACACATACGAAAATGCAATAAGCTCTGCAATTACATAATAAAGCTCTTTAGGGATTTCTTCCCCTAAGCTTAAGTGCGACAACGTTTTAGCAAGTGCTGCATCCTCGTGGATCATAATTCCCTTTAGTTTAGCGGCTGCTATTATTTCGTCAGCTAATTCACCAAACCCTTTAACACTAATTATGGGGGTGTTACCTGCTTCGTATAAAAGCCCAATGGCTGATTTATTAATAGGTGTATTACTCATAGCTAAACCTTAATGTTAATAATTGCATGAGATTTATAAAATGCCTGATTATTTACATCGCCTCGTTTTAAGTTAAGCTCCCCAACTTGTAAACCATGTTTAGCTAGTTTTGATCTTAAATTATCTAAATGAGGGTGAGCAATTGCACTTATTTCTTGGCTTGATGCTAATAGCTGGCAATCAAGTGCCTTATCCATTAACTCCGCGGTAATTTGTAATTGGCCTATTTGGGCATAATCAAAGTTTAACCTCACAAACCATACATTTTTATCTTCTAATTTATCTGCGCTTGGTTTTTTATACTGCCCTAGCGTTATTTCTGTTTGGGCTGCCTCTGGCGGCAATTTCATTGGTAATAAAAATTGTGCAAGCGGGTTTGTATCTGGTTGATTGGGTGTTGAAACACTCACTTGGGTCAGTGTGTTTTTAACGTGTACAATTTCGCTAGCTAAAGCTTGCACTTGAGCCTGCTGGAGTTGCTCAAGCATTTTTGCTCCCGTGTTGCCCGTTTTAAACGTCGGTATGAGGACTTGTAAAAGTGCATCTAACCCAGTTTGGTTATTAAAGCTTATTGGTGTTACAGATTGGCTAATTATAGGGGCTGCTAAAATACTCACTGCAACTTGTTCAAGCCCTTTAGTGAAGCTACTTTGAAGTATATCACTTGTTAGCTGAGATGGTTGTAAGGTGGCTAATACTTCACGCTGTATAGTTGCAGGGTTGACATTATTACTTGAGACCATGCGATTAAATGCTTGATTGACTAAGCGAGTTAGGTCGGGTGTTTCTTTCGTCGCTTTATTGGCAATATCCATTATTTGATTACTTAAAAATGCTTTATTACTAGCCAGTCTATCTGTAGGTGCTGTGGTATCAGGAAACGTTAATAATGTGCTTAATAGTTTTGCTTCTATGGGTTGTAGCATTTGACTACGAGAGGCAATGCTAGATATAGGATCTGCTAATGGCATTATGTTTTTAAGGGGAGCTAAACTTGCTGTACTTTTATTGTTATCGTTAATGCTTAATTGAGCTTTTAGGGTTACTTGCTCTTTATTAATAACCTCATTTCCAGATTTAATTATCGTATCAATTTTATTGCTGACACCCATGTTCAAAGTACTCAATTGGTTGGCTTTTGTATCATTTTGCTTAGCGCTAACTATTGCTGTTGGTGTACTGTTATTAGAGATTGGGTTATCGGCTGTTGCACTTGCAGGTGACTGCCAAAGACTAACACTTGCTTTTACAAGTTGTGTCAGCTGCATAAGCGGCGGGAGCCTAGAAAAGTGCTCTGGTAAAATATTACTCGTGTTATTTGTTTTACTGGTTAATTGAGTCGCGGCATGTTGGGTAATATTTACTTTATTTATTGCTGATTCGGTCAGCCGTATGGCTGCAGCGCTTTTTTGTAGTGCAGGCGATAAAAGCGTTACTGTTGACTCAGATTTTTTTTGTGCAGCAAAAGGTTTATTTTCAAAATATTTAACCGCGTCATTAATACGTGTTTTTAAATCACTAAAACTATTTTGCAACCAAGATTTTATAGGGCTATCTGCGCTTAGGAGTGGACTTGTTTTGAGGCTTGCTTCAAAAGCAGGTACAGCAAGTGCGTTGTTTTTCTGAGATAAAAGCAGGTCGTTAAACGGTTTAGAAAAAGAGTGGTTAAGGGTTACTTTTATATTACTAGTGTCGGTTTTAATAAATAGCTTATCGGCTTGATTTACTAAGCTTACCTTAATAGGTACGTTGGGTAACTCGGTAATTTGTTTATTAGTAATAGGTGTTGTAAACGAGCCTGACTTTTGTGGATGAGTTAAAATAGCCAGTTTAGCGGTTGCTTGTAGTTGTGCTTTTGGTAACAAAGTAGCAAGTAATTTAGTCAACTTAGTTTGACTCAGTGGTTGTAAATATACTGAATCAGCAAAGCGATTAATAACATTGACCTGCGTGCCTTTGTTATTCGTACTAACAATTATTTTTAAAGGCTCTTCGCTTGTAAGTAACTGCGCAACCTCTTTATTTATTGCGATACTGGCGTTGAGTTTATTAATGACTAGCTTAGGGCTAGGAGATACAACCACTTGTATATCCATCGGTTGACTTTGTACCTCGGTACCTGTGTTTACATAATTTAATAAACGCTGTAATTGAGCTGGTTGATTTAAAGTAAGGGTTGTACTATTTATTGGCGTAATGTTGAGTTGTTGGCCATCGGGGCTGAGTTGTATGTTGGCACTGGCTATTTTTTGTAAATTTTGAGGCGCATTTGTAGTGCCAAGCCTTAATGTTTGCCAATGTTTATTAATAAATACATCAAGCGCAATCGAGTCTTTCGAAAATTGAATATTCTTAGCCGCAAGTACCTCACTAGGTAATTGTGATAACTCATTGGCTTGGGTATTGGTTGATTGATTAATGACCAATGAGTTGGATAATGTTATTTGCGTTGGTGTATTCATTATTTTAAATCAAGTTTTCTCTATTTTAAGTAAATCGATTTTAAAGCAATATTCGTATTACCCTATCATTATGGTAGACTAACGCCTAATTTTTGGCAGAGAGAATCGTCATCTTGTTACACATTAAGTCCGTCACCTGTATCAAGCAAGATCGTTGTTTGTTTGCGGATCTTGATTTCAGCCTTAATAGCGGTCAAATCATGCAATTAGCGGGGCCTAATGGGGCTGGTAAAACATCGCTGTTGCGTATTATCGCTGGCTTTTCTGTGCCTGATGAAGGGTCTGTTTTGTTCCAAGAACAACCAATATCTAAGTACTATGAAGAGTATGCCAGAGAGCTACTATTTATAGGTCATAAAACAGGTGTAAATACCCAGCTCAGTGCAATCGAAAATGTTCGTCATTGGTTACAAATTAATGGCTACATAAACGAATCTGACTTATATCCTATTTTAGCGCAACTTGGTCTTGTTGGGCTTGAAGATGTACCGGTTAGAATGTTATCTGCTGGACAACAACGACGTGTAGCTTTGGTAAGGCTTTGTTTAAGTGACGCTAAACTATGGATCCTTGATGAGCCATTCACAGCGCTGGATAAAAGTGGTGTTGCCTTTTTACAGCAGCGTTTTGAACAACACTTACAAAGCGGTGGTGCTATTTTATTAACAACCCACCAAAACTTAACCACTCAATTTAGTAACTTGCAAACGGTTACGCTGGAGTATCGTTACTAATGACTCGTCAACATTCTTATTGGTTGCTATTTAGTGCGGTATTTACCAAAGATGTAAAACTTGCGTTTCGCCAGCGAGCCGAAATTGTAAACCCAATATTGTTTTTTTAATTGTTATTTCATTGTTTCCGTTAGCAATAGGACCTGAACCGGGTCTACTTGCGAGAATGGCACCCGGTATTATTTGGGTTGCAGCTTTACTCTCTACCATGTTGGGTTTGGATAAGTTGTTTCGAGATGATTTTAACGATGGCTCACTTGAGCAGTTAATTGTGTCCTCTTATCCGTTATCTTTAACTGTACTTGCAAAGGTGGCTGCTCATTGGGTGGTAACAGGTTTACCGCTTGTACTAATGACACCGTTATTTGCATTGTTATTAAATCTCGAAACTACGGCGCTAACAGCGACTGTTTTAACATTATTCTTGGGTACACCACTATTGAGCTTTATTGGCGCAATTGGTGCTGGGCTTACTGTGGGGTTACAAAAAGGAGGTATTTTGATGAGTTTACTCGTACTGCCTTTGTATATTCCTGTTTTAATTTTTGCAACGTCGGCTATCGATACCAGCACCATGTCGCTGGATTATAGCGGACAACTTGCCATCCTTGGTGCTATGTTAGTTATCGCTATCATTAGCGCACCAATTGCCATATCGTCAGCTTTAAAAGTGAGTATAAGTTAATGTGGAAGTGGTTACATCCCTATGCTAAAGCAGAGCGTGCATATAAGTTATGCAATACGTTACTGCCTTATTTTGCCGTAGTTACCGTGGTTAGTATGATTGTTGGATGGGCATGGGGGCTTGGTTTTGCACCTGCCGATTACCAACAAAAAGACAGCTACCGTATCATCTTTATTCACGTACCTTCTGCCATCTTATCTATGGGCGCATACTCTTCAATGGCAATTGCCGCCATTGTTGCGCTTGTATGGCAACTTAGAAATGCAGAGCTGGCCGTTATAGCGATTGCCCCTGTTGGTGCATGTATGACTGCAATTGCACTTATAACTGGTGCTGCATGGGGTAAACCTATGTGGGGCGCTTGGTGGGTGTGGGATGCACGTTTAACGTCTGAACTTATTTTATTATTTTTATATTTGGGCGTAATTTCGTTATACCACGCTTTTGAAGATAAAAAATCAGCAGGGCGCGCTGCATCTATTTTAGCCATTGTAGGGGTAATCAACTTACCCATAATTCACTTTTCGGTTGAGTGGTGGAACACCCTTCATCAGGGAGCAAGTATTACTAAGTTTAATACCAATGCCGTCGATCCAAGCATGTTTTGGCCACTAATGGTAAATATTTTAGCCTTTGCAGCCTTTGTTGGCACGGTCACTTTAATTCGTCTTAAAAATGAAATTTTGCAACGTGAAAAGCATCGCCCATGGGTGCGCCAGTTGCTTAATAGGGGGTAATTATGCAGTTTGACTCTTTTTCTGATTTTATTGCAATGGGAGGCTATGGGTTTTATGTATGGCTTTCATTTGGCACATGTGCACTTATTTTACTGGGTATTTTAGTGAGCTCTTTAAGAGATACTAAACGTATCATGGCTTCAGTAGAGCAACAAATTGTGCGCGAAGAGCGCATTAAGCAAGCCAAGCAGGAGCAAGCATCATGAACCCCAGACGTAAAAAACGCTTACTAGTCATTGTCGCTATTTTATTTGGTATTGGCTCTGCCATTGGCTTAGTACTTTATGCATTACAAGAAAATATAAACTTATTTTATACCCCGAGTGAATTGATTGACGGCAAAGGCCCGAACAAAGAAAAACCATTTATTGGCCAGAAACTTCGTATTGGTGGCATGGTGGTGCCAGGGTCTGTTGAAAGAAATGAGCAAAGCTTAGAAGTTAGCTTTAAGTTAATTGATACAGGACCATTAGTGACTGTGCGTTACCAAGGTATATTGCCTGATCTGTTTCGCGAGGGGCAGGGTATTGTTGCACAAGGTGTTTTAATCGAGCCTAATGTTATTGAAGCGTTTGAAGTACTGGCCAAGCATGATGAAGAATACATGCCAGCAGAAGTCGCTGAGGCGGTTAAAGGCATTAAGCACGAAAAACCAAAATACAACTTAGATAGTGGTAATTAGCTATGATCCCAGAAATTGGTTATTTTTCTTTAACGCTCGCCATGGTGCTGAGCGTTTTACTGTGTATTTTTCCTCTTTGGGGCGCGCATACCGGTAACCTTCGATTAATGCGTGCGGCTCCATCTTTAGCAATAGGGCAATTTGCTTTTGTACTAATCTCTTTTGCTGCACTAATTTATGCGAGTTTAACAGATGACTTCACCGTATCTTACGTAGCGTATCATTCAAGTAGTACGCTACCTTGGTACTATAAAATCACCTCTACGTGGGGTGGTCATGAAGGCGCCATTTTATTATGGTTGGTTATGCAAGCGGGTTGGACAGCTGCCGTTGCAGCGCGTTCTAAATCATTACCTTGGGTGTTGCGTGCTCGCGTATTGGGTGTGCTTGGCTTTTTAGGTGTAGGTTTTATGATGTACACCTTGCTGCTTTCAAGCCCGTTTGAGCGCTTACTTCCTTATTTTCCAGTTGAGGGGCGTGATTTAAATCCGCTGCTTCAAGATCCAGGCATGATCATTCATCCGCCATTACTTTACATGGGTTATGTAGGACTGTCGGTTGCTTTTTCTTTTGCTATTGCAGCATTGTTAACTGGCAAACTCGATAACACATGGGCTAAATGGTCACGCCCGTGGACGATGACAGCATGGGGTTTCTTAGGTTTAGGTCTGACTATTGGTAGTTGGTGGGCGTATTCAGAACTAGGCTGGGGCGGCTGGTGGTTTTGGGATCCAGTAGAAAACGCAGCGCTTATGCCTTGGCTTGTTGCAACCGCATTACTGCATTCATTAAGTGTGACAGAAAAACGCGGCATATTTAAATCATGGACAGTATTACTCGCAATTGCAGCATTCTCTTTAAGTTTGCTAGGTACGTTTATTGTGCGCTCGGGTATTATTGTATCGGTACATGCTTTTGCTACTGACCCAGATAGAGGCTTATTTATACTCGCCTTTTTAGGCGTCGTTGTAGGTGGCGGTTTGGCATTATATGCAATGCGTGTGTCGCAAGTTCACAGTGAAGGTCGATATAAGTTTGTATCTCGCGAAGTGGCGTTGTGGCTCAATAATATATTTTTAGTCGTTGCTACTTTAATTGTTATGCTAGGTACATTGTTGCCGATGGTTCATAAAGAAATGGGGCTGGGTAGTATTTCTATTGGCGAACCGTTTTTTAATAAGATGTTTGCAATAATTTTAGTGCCGTTTGCTATTTTGATGGGGATAGGGCCGCTTTTACGCTGGAAGCAAAACAAGTGGGCTTTCTTACAAAACAAAATATTAATGGGCGTATTAGCCAGTGTAGTGATTACCTGTGCTTGGTTGTTCTCAAGTTACGATTTAGTAAAACCTCTTACGTTATTAGCCACTACGCTTGCGGTTTGGATTGCCATATCAACTGGGATCGACATTTACACAAAAGCCGCTGTGCACGGCACCTTAAAAGAAGGTTTGAAGCGCTTTACTGTAAGTTACTGGGCTATGGTACTTGGGCATATTGGTATTGCATTTATTATTGCGGGCGTAACACTAACCTCTGCTTATTCAGTAGAGCGTGATGTATCGATGAAACCGGGTGAAACAGCACAGCTTAATGAATATGAATATCGCTTTGATGGTGTTAAAACTATTCGCGGGCCAAACTACAGTGGTCATGCGGGCGTTGTATCGGTGCTTAAAAATAATGAGCTAGTAACACGCTTACATGCCGAAAAACGTAAGTATGACATTGGTATGCAGTTTATGACTGAGGCGGCAATAGATGCCGGTTTTAAACGTGATCTATATTTAGCGTTAGGTGAGCAACTAAGTGGTGATGCATGGTCACTTCGCATTTATCATAAACCATTCGTGCGTTGGATATGGATTGGTGGCGTGCTTATGTCGTTTGCAGGTTTCATGATTTTATTTGATAAACGCTACCGCACATCAGCTAAAACATCTCGTAAAAATTCACCGGAGAGTGTTTTATGAATCGCAAAGTTTTAGCCATTGCACCGCTTTTAGTGTTTGCTTTTGTGTGTGTATTTTTATACCAAGGACTTTTTGCTAACCCTCGTGAAATTCAAACGGGGCGCTTAGGCCAAGAAATGCCAGCGTTTAATTTACCTGATTTAATGCAAGATAATAAACAGTGGACTAATGAGTCTTTAAAAGGCGAGGTTTACTTATTAAATGTATGGGGTACTTGGTGCCCTACATGTTTAGTTGAACTTGGCTATTTAACTAAGCTACGCGAGCAAGGCGTTAAAATTATTGGGCTTTATTACGTGCAAGGTTACGATGCTGATTTTGATGGTCCGTTTGATATGCAATCACTTCGCACAGAAGTCACCGATATGCTGCAACGAGCAGGTGACCCATACCAATTTAATATTTTAGATTTACACCGTACTTTGTCGTTGGATTTAGGTGTGTCGGGCGCGCCTGAAACATTTTTAGTCGATAAAAATGGCACTATTTTGTTGCATCACACGGGTGATATAAACCCACGAGTATGGCGAGCTAAATTTGCGCCAATTATGCAGGAGCTTAAATAATGAAGTGGTTATTACTTACGCTTAGTCTTTTTTTAAGCCTAGGGGTGTTTGCACAGCAAGATCGTTACCAATTTGATAACAATAAACAAGCAATATTGTTTGAAGAGCTGACCAAAGAGCTACGTTGTCCAAAGTGTCAAAATCAAAATATTGCTGATTCGGATGCTGTGGTTGCCAAAGATTTACGCGATAAGGTGCTTGTATTGGTTAAAGAGGGTAAGAACAAAGACGAAGTGATTGATTACATGATTGACCGTTTTGGCTATTTTGTCCATTACGATCCGCCGGTTACGCCTGCGACTTTAGTTTTGTGGGTATTGCCTGTATTAATCGTTATAGCCGGGTTTGGGTTTATTGTTATTCGCCAGCGAAAAGCGTCGGTAAAACAAACATGGAGCAGCGACGATGAAATGTTGCTAGCTAAGCTAATCAAACAAAATAAACGTCAGGAGCAAAGTTAAATGATTTTAATGTGGGCGTGTTTTGCTTTACTCACACTGATTGCTCTTGGGTTTGTTATGTTGCCTTTTTTAAAAAAAGAGCGCGTTCAAACAATTGCTCATAACGCCAATGCGGAGCTAATTAGCATTTATGAGCAGCGTTTAGTTGATTTACAAACCGATTTAGATAATCAGCGTATCGATACAGTAAATCATGCAGAATCAATTATTGAATTAAAACGCCGTTTATTGAACGAGTTATCTCCTGAAAAATCACTAAACAGCAAAGGTAATAATCGTATTTTTGCTTTAACGGGTGGCGCATTTGTTCTTGCTCTAACAGGTGTTTTTTATGGCCTAACGGGTAGTCAGCAGCAAATTTCGGCTTGGCATGATGCAATGGATAATTTAGCTGATTATGGCGAGCGTGCTGTAATGCAAAAAGGTGAGCCGCTTACTCAAAATGAGTTACAAGCGTTTGCACTGGCATTGCGCACTAAGTTAAGCCGCTCAGGCGATGATGAAATGGCGTGGATGTTACTCGGCCGTGTTGCTATGTCGCTGAATGAGTTTGATATGGCGCAGCAGTCCTTTGATAAAGCACTGCGTATGAATCCTGACAATATGCAGGTACTTATTAGTTACAGCCAAGTTTTATTACTCGAAGGTAGTGAAGCTAATATGACACGTGCTGCAGGCATGCTTTCAAAAGTACTAAAAGTTGAACCTACCAACTTAGATGCAATTTCATTGTTAGCATTAATCGCTTATGAGCGTAAAGATTGGCCGCAAGCAAAAGCTGCATTTGAAGTTTTACTCGCGAGTATGGAAAAAAATGATACTCGTTATAGCATGATTGCCCAACGTATTGCGGATATAGAGCAGCAAATGCAGGGTGAAGGCTCTGTTATACCTATTGTTAACAGCAGTTCCATTGCTGTTACCGTAGATATTGCAAAAGAACTTATTGATAAACAACCAAAAGATGGGATTTTATTTATTTTTGCTAAAGCAGCAAGTGGTTCTCCAATGCCGTTGGCCGCAGTTAAGCTAGAAAACTACTCATTTCCAATCACTGTTGAGTTAAGTGATAGTAGTGCGATGGTTGCAGGGCTTAATTTATCCAGTGCGGAGAATATTGTTATATCAGCCCGCATATCTATAGATGATTCTGTTATGCCAAGT
Organism: Pseudoalteromonas sp. BSi20652; assembly: GCF_000239855.1. Classification (GTDB taxonomy): domain Bacteria; phylum Pseudomonadota; class Gammaproteobacteria; order Enterobacterales; family Alteromonadaceae; genus Pseudoalteromonas. The sequence continues at coordinate 58,023 of NZ_BADT01000079.1, forward strand.
TCGGGTGAACTAGAAGGTCAATCAGAGCCATTAAAACGTGAAAGTGTAAGTGACTACAAACTTCAAATCGACACATTAATACCTTAAGGACGTTACATGTTAAAACATAGTTTTACTTTTTTATGTTTATTGGTACTTGCTGGTTGTGCACAAGTGCCAGAAAGTAAAGTAGATGATAGAGATCCACTGCAAAGTATTAACCGTCCGTTATATGACTTTAATATGGATGTTCTTGATGCGTATATACTTCGCCCTGCAGCGGTGGGTTATATGACGGTAACACCCGTACCGGTTCGTCAAAGCGTTGTGCACTTTACAGATAACATTACTGCACCTGTAGATATGGTTAATGCTGGGTTACAAGGTAAACCAGGTAACGCAAGTGTGAGCTTGGCGCGTTTTTTAGTTAATTCTACGGTTGGTATTTTTGGACTTTTTGATGTTGCTAGCACATTAGGTCTTGAAATTGTAGATGAAGACTTTGGACAAACGTTAGGTGTATGGGGCGTGGGTGATGGCGCTTATTTAATGCTACCAGGCATGGGTCCTACAACAGCACGTAACTTAACCGGTGATGTAGTCGACAACTTTGTATTGCCTGAAGTTGCACTTACGACTCCACAAACAATTTTGGTCTTCGTTTTAAAAGCAGTTGAAGCGCGTGCATCATTAATCCCGCAAGAAGGTTTATTAAATGATTCACTTGATCCGTACTTATTTGTAAAAGATATTTATTTTCAGCGTCAAATCTATGAGCTGTACGATGGCAATCCGCCAATTAAAGAAGAACCTGCAGATTTTGATGAAGACTTTTTAGAAAGTTTATAACTAAGCAGTGCTCACAAAAAACGCAGC
>NZ_BADT01000078.1 GCF_000239855.1 Pseudoalteromonas sp. BSi20652
AGTTAAAAAAGAAAACCATACTTGCACTTAGTGATTGTGGCGTTGAATTTTCTCGTTGGCAAGGGCATCTTGCTAACCTAAAGCGTGAAGTGGCAAAATAGGCACTTAAAAGTAATAATTCAAAAATCAAAGTATGAGTAGGTAACGTTATCAATGGCTAAAGCGGCAAAAGTAGAGTTTGTTTGTACAGAATGTGGCACGAACTACCCACGGTGGCAAGGTCAATGTCGCTGCGGTGCATGGAACACATTAGTAGAATTTAAACCTTCAGCAGGGCAAAGTAAAAAAGCATCCGTACGTGCTAGTGTTGGGGGTTATGCTGGGGGCATTGGTGGCGGTTCTAAAAAAATTAATGACATTGCTACAACAGAAGCTGAAAAACAGCTAACTGAAATAGGTGAGCTCGACCGTGTGCTAAGCGGTGGAGTAACAACAGGCTCTGTTAATATAATTTCGGGCGATCCGGGGGCGGGTAAAACAACGCTGTTGTCTGACTTGGTGGCGAGAATGTCACAACGTATGCCATCACTTTACTGTACGGCAGAAGAGTCATTATCGCAGTTTAAAAACAGAGTAAATCGTTTAAAGTTAAACTATAACCCTGATGCGCTTTATTTGTTATCAGAAACCAGTGTTGAAGTTATTATCGAAGAGCTCGAGAAAAATAAAATTAAGTTTGCAGTTATTGACTCTATTCAAGCTGTTGTAACCGATACAGCAAATGGAAGTCCAGGTTCGCCATCGCAAGTAAAAAGTGCCGCTCAAGCGCTGACTCAATACTGCAAGCAAAATGATGTAACTATGTTCATTATTGCTCACGTAAATAAAAACAATGAAATAGCAGGGCCCCAAACTCTTGTGCATATAGTCGATGCGCTTTTGCATATAGACACCAACGATGGGCAAATTAGAACCCTTAGGGCAAATAAAAACCGCTTTGGTGATATTGATACTGTGGGTATTTTTAAAATGTGCGAACGCGGTATGTTGAGTGTTGATAACCCAAGTGAAATTTTCTTGTCGGGTTCAACCACTGACTCGCCAGGCTCTACAATTACCTGTATTCGTAAAGGTAATCGTAATTTGTTGCTCGAGATTCAGTGCTTAACTACCGAGACTGAGGCGGAATTTCCTCAGCGTGTATGTGTTGGCTTAAATATGAATCGTATAAAAATGCTGACTGGTATATTACGTAAGCATACTAAAACGAAAATATTTCACGATACGTTTTTTAATATTGTGGGTGGTTTAAGAATTGATGAAACAGAGACGTGCATTGATTTAGCTCTCGTTACCGCGCTACTTAGTAGCTTAAATGAATTTGTTGTGCCACGTACCACGTGTATTATGGGCGAACTCAGCTTAAACGGCGATGTACGCCCAATTGATAGTGGTGTGCCACGCGTTAAAGAAGCTGCGCAACATGGCTTTACTGAAATATTTATTCCATTTCGTAATTATCATAAGTCTATGGAAGGGCTTGGGGCTAAAATTACGCCGGTAAAAACTGTACATGAGTTACTTAGTTTAATTAATTAACACTTATCGGTGATGTTCTTCGATGTTACTCTTGGGTTAAGACCAACTTATATAAATATTTGAATAAGGAAATAACATGAAAAAATTAGTTATAGTTGCGGCTATTATTGCAGCAGGCGTTGGCGGTGTTAGCTATGCAAACTATGTGGCAACGCAAGAAGTGCGTGCAGAAGTTGACAAGCAACTTGCTTTAGTTAGCGAGCAAACAGGCGCTACATTTAAATATGCTGGCTTATCGGCAAGTATTATTTCAAAAAGCGTAGAAATTACCAATATGGAAGTAATAAGTCCTGAGGGTGACAATGTTGCTAATATTCAAAGCATTGAAGTAATGGGTTACGAGCCAGATAAAATTTCTCCTCATACATCGTTTGATATTAAAAGTTTTCAGTTTAATAAAGACTTTGTAGCAAAACTACCTGCTGATACAAATGCAATGCTGGCATCGGCAAGTTACGACTTACATTCATCACTAGATTACGATGAGCAATCGGGTGACAGTGATGTAGTTGTTAAGCTAGATGCAAAAGATATTGTTAGTTTCAATATGGATATGGGCTTAGCTAACTCTAAAGCACTTATGGAAGCCTCGCTTGAGGTAAGCAAGGCACAACAAGCAGCAGGCAATGAGCCGCTTTCTTATGAGCAACAGTTACAGCAACAAACATTAATTATGCAAGCTATGAGTAAGCTAGAGCCGCGCACTGTTAGCTTCGCTTTAAATAATCAAGGTAAGCTGAAAGATTTATTATCAAGCGAGCTTAAAAAGCAAGGTATGACCTTAGAACAGATGCAAATGACTCTACAACAACAATTGCAGCAAGCACCTGTAACTGATGAAATAGCACAAGCGTTAACCAACTTTGCTAAAGGTTTAAATTCACTAAGTTTGTCGGCAAAATTGCCTGAAGGCAAAACCATGATGGAAGTTAATCAACAAATAATGATGCTAGTAGGTCAACCTGAAGAGTTAGTTAAGTTTATTAATTTAGAAGTGAAAGGCGAATAATATTAGTTGTCAGCATTCAGTTCAGATAACTGACTGCATAATACAAATAATCAAAGCGTGAGTTTACCTCACGC
>NZ_BADT01000077.1 GCF_000239855.1 Pseudoalteromonas sp. BSi20652
CTCGAATAAAGTTGAGCAAGTAGCGCACAATACATTCGCATGTTGGATGGAGGAGTATAAAAAAACAGGAGATTTATTCAGTAAAAATTAGCTAAAAGTTAAAGTAACTAAATGGGTTAATTTTCACAAATGGCATTAGCTCAGTTAAGCGCTTAAAGTTGCTTTAAGTTACTTACGAGGCAATTTTCAATGAATAATATAACGATAAACCAAAAGCCGCTTGGCGAGTATTTACGCTTAAAAGAGGCGGCTCAATATTTAGGCATTAGTCGAGTCACATTACATAGACTTACTGAGAACGATCAAACTTTCCCACCTAAAATACATATAACCAGCCGATGCTGTGTGTTTAAGCGTAAAAGCTTGGATAGTTGGCTAACAAGTAAGGAGTCTTAATCATGGATAACTTACACAAGCCACTAACAGAAGTTTTTAAAACCACAGCACTGGAGGTAATACCAGTGCAAAATTCTAACGCTTACAAATTGCTTAAAGCTTTAGCAGACGGCAAGCCACATCAAAGAAATAATTTAGCATTAAGCACTGACTTAGGCGAAACAATGCGTTCAGCATTGCAACAGCTAAGAAGTAAAAGCTATGGTTATTGGTTAATTCACTCAGTCAAAATAGAAGGAACAAAAAAACATTGCTGCAATTAGACCCAAGGCATTTAAGCGGTGATATTGATAAGGATAGAGCAGCAAGGCGTGAAAGACGAAAAGAATTAGGTACAGAGTCTCATAAACAGGCCGTTCAAGGGCGCAAGCGTGAACCAAAAGCTTTTAAAGAAATGACAGATGCAAAAAAAGAGTATTTTCTATCTTTAGGAGTTGCCGCTAATGATTCTGTTTATGAAAAAGAAAAGCCGACTAAAAGTTGATTTAATCGGCTTAAATACATTTTGATATATAACATTAAGCTGGTGGCCAAGTTTGCAGGCTTACCACCAGCTAAGGAACATTAGCATAAAAATGGCTAAGAAAAAAATAAACTCTTACCAAGTAAATTATTATTCACAAAACCACGGTGGAGTAGCTGTAATGCCAGTAGCAGTTATTCTTAATCCTAGGTTTTGCATTTTAGATTACGGGGCAAAAACGATACTAATGTATATTGCAGCCCAATATAATGGACACAATAATGGTGATTTGTGTGCAACGCTATCCATTTTAAAGAAATATGGTTTTAAGAGCCAAGATACACTAACGCGTTCTATTAAAGCGTTGATAAAAAATGGCTTAATAGAATTAACTCGCGCAGGTGGGAAAGACTGGAGTACAGGCGGTAACTTACCAAGCTTATACGCGCTTACTTGGCAGCCTATTGATGAGTGTAAAGGCAAGCTTGACGTTAATCCAACGACTAAACCAGCGGTAGATTTTTTGAGCGAGTTTAGACGCCCCAGTAATGAATAATTGCCTACACCGACTAACGGATTATGGTTTGTTATTCATCGGACTGTGGTATGGGGTTATGGAGCTTTCTAACGTTAACCACAATACGATAATCGGACAGCTATATAAGAGGGAAAAACTAAGCCATAGTCCTATCATCGGACAGCTTATATTATTACCATGTACATACTGGAATATTAGAACTAAACAAGAACTGGCAACTAGGTACGGTTAGCCACTGAATACTTGAATTGCTAATAACGGCACGTGCTTTTAGATACTTTCGGATAACAGGCAGGGGTAAGGCTATTTAGTGGCTACTAAAAAAGGAATGAATACCCATTATTGAAAATGCTACTTGTTACAATTGTTTTAATAAAATCATTTACGCAAGGCAGAATTATGACTAGTAAGCTAACAATTAAATAAGATGCTTTTGTTAAGGCTTACTTGCTCAATGGTGGCAATGCGACACAAGCAGCCATTAAAGCGGGTTATAGTGAAAAAACCTCACAAGCTATAGGCGCTGAAAACCTTACAAAACCTGTTATCCAAAACGCGATTAAAGTCCACCAGCAAGAACAACACAGTCAATTTATATGGGAGAAAGCTAAGAAGCTAGAAGCCCTACAGAGCATCATAAATATGGGTGTGACTGAGAATAAAGACAAAGGGATGCTAAATGCTACTGTAGCAATAGCGCGATTAAAGCCCACAACGAAATGCAAGGCGATAACGCACCCATAGAGTCTACTAACACGATTAAAGTATCAAGCACACTAGCAGGGCGCTTAACGGCAGGATTTAAGCGGTAGTATTGTCAAAACTTGATATTGTTAGCAAAAGTTAATATTCAAAACCTAAATAATCCTAGTAAAACCCACCATACAGAAAGATAAACGAGAGTAACAATCATGGCAGTAGGTAAATAAACAGGAGGGCGTAAGGCGGGAACACCCATCAAGCTAACGTTTGAAACAAGGCAGGTCATTAGTTAATGAACTATCTGCAGAGCTTGAGAGCTTATTATAGTTATTTAGCCAGCTAACACCAGAAGCTCGTATTGATGCAATATGTAAGCTGACTAAGTACGCACTCCCAACAATGAAGCTATTTCCCCCAAAGACATTGAAATGTATTTATCAACGCTTCGTTGAACATACGTAATTAATTAAATCGTATTTACTAGAGCCTTGCCTACTGTAAGCCCAATTCGTTGGTGTGTCATCAAAGTAAATATTTTCAATATGCCTTTCTGTGTAACCGAGAACTCTGTACTGTTTTGTATTGCAATTGAACTCTGTCTTTGTATAACCAGTTGAAGCAGAGCTTGTGCGCTCATGTAGGGTAATAAAGTTACCGTTCACTACTTCAGTATATAATAAAAAGTAGCCAGCTTTTTCGTTACTACTACGAGGTATTTGCTCTTTTATTGCGTTTAGCTCATATTTGTTTTTCTTATTATCAGGCCTAGTCTTTACTAAATAACTGGCTGATATCCATTTCATAGACACCTTACCTTCATTATAAAAACTTATTTTTGCCCAGTCACCTTGATACTCCAACACATCAACTCCTTGACGAAATATCTTTTTACCAACCACTTTAGAGTTGGAGTTAGGAAGCTCTCTTACATTTAATGAATCTACATTAACAAAGTTGATCCCTAAATCTAATTGCTGAGATATGGCGGCATGAGAGGTAAGTAATATTAGTAATGCAACAACCCTTTTCATAATAGTCCTTTAAAATGTTATTAATTGATGTTGGTAAGCAAAAGTGAAGATACAATAATTTTAATCACTAATAAAGTACTGCTTTTAACGCATGGTTTAAGCTTATTGGTAGTAAAAGCATGTCAGAGCTTTAATATAAAATTGATGGATTTAAGCGTCAACACTCCGCTATTTAAAACCTAGTCGAAGCTCGCTTGTGTTAAAACCTGTTAAGTTAAAATTGAATAACCATAATTTATAGTTGGCAAGCTGACAACTGGGAGTTGCTAAGCTTTTCAGACTTGGTTGGAGAAAGTGAAAAGTCTCTATAGTGGCTAGTTATTGGCTAGTTTGAGTATTTAATAAATCTAAGAAAGTGGAATAAATTGAAGCAACACACTCAAGCCATTGATATGTAGGTGGTTATTGGTCGGTATGGAGAGATTCGAACTCTCGACCCCTGCCACCCCATGACAGTGCGCTACCAAGCTGCGCCACATACCGATTTGTATGCAATAGTACGTGTATTTTTTAAAAAATCAATAAGCGATTGTTTGTTTGAGTGTTTATTACGCAAGAGGCCTAAAAAGGCACTCTTGCGGTCTATTAATTGGCTAGTCTTTATTTAACCACTTTTTGATCGAGTCATACATCTCATCTCGTATTAATGGTTGGGCTTTTTTGTTAGGGTGTAGATTATCGTTCTGCATTAAGTCAGATTTTCCAGCAATATCTAACATAAAAAAGTTCATTAAATGCGTATTTGTCTCTTCGCTAATGTGTTTAAAAGTGTCGGTAAACATTTTACTGTAACGAGGGCCGTAATTAGGGGGAATGTAAATCTCCATTAAGGCGGTCATCGCATTAGCTGCTTGGCTTTTTTGAATAAGAGACGTTAAGTTAGTTTGCATTTTTTTTACTGGAAAACCACGTAAACCGTCATTAGCACCTAGCTCAATAAGTACATGGGTAGGTTCGTATTGCTCAAGCAATGCATCTAAACGTCGTAGGGCTCCACCAGATGTTTCGCCACTAATACTGGCGTTGATAAGTTCAATGTCGGCTTGTTCGTCATCGTATTTATCTTGTAACAATTTTACCCAGCCTTGTTCTTGTTGAAGTCCGTAGGCTGCGCTTAAACTGTCACCGAGTATTAAAATCGTGTTCTCAGCTGCTGCGCTCAGCGGTTTGATAACTAAAAATAAAATGAATACTAAACGAAGGATTGAATGAGTCATATGTCAGCGCTTTCTCAATTAAATATAATTCAGGTTAATGGTTTGTCTAAAGTAGTCTCTACCTTTGAAGGTGAGCTGCCCATCCTCAGCGACATCAGCTTTAATGTCAAGCATGGCGAGTCTGTTGCTATTGTCGGCACGTCGGGCTCGGGTAAATCAACGTTACTCAGTTTATTAGCTGGACTGGATACCGCCAGCAGCGGTGAGGTGTTTTTAGATGGCGAGCCATTACACAATTTAGATGAAGAAGAGCGTGCTGCACTGCGCGCGGCTAAAATTGGATTTGTGTTTCAATCGTTTATGTTAGTGCAAAGCTTAACCGCGCTTGAAAACGTTATGTTGCCAGCCGAGCTTGCGGGTAAAAGCGATGCGAAAGAACAAGCAATTGCATTACTTGAAAAAGTAGGTTTGAGCCATCGTATTGATCATTACCCATCGCAGCTCTCTGGTGGTGAGCAGCAACGTGTTGCTATTGCGCGAGCATTTATTGGTACGCCAAAAATACTATTTGCTGATGAGCCTTCGGCTAACTTAGACAGCAAAAATGGTAAAATGATTGAGTCGCTCTTATTTGATTTAAAAACTCAACACGGTACTACGCTTATTTTGGTTACTCACGATGAAGGGCTTGCACAAAAATGTGAGCATATTATTCAAATAGAAGCGGGTTTACTGGTAAAAAGCCAAGTAGAGGACGTTGCTAATGTGGGTTAAGTTAGCGCTTAAATTATTTTCGCGAGAATTTCGCCGTGGTGAGCTCACAGTTATAAGTGCGGCTATCGCCCTTGCTGTGTTAACCGTGCTTACACTGTCGATGGTTACTGAGCGAATAGGGCAAAGTATTGCGCAAAAAAGCAGTGCTTTTATCGCAGCAGACCGTGTACTTGCCAGCGACCATGTTATCGACGCTGCTTTTATTGTTCAGGCACAAAGCCAAAATTTAAAAACGGCGCAAATGGTGTACTTCGATACTATGCTGTTTGCCGATGATGAAATGCAGTTTAGCTCAGTAAAAGCAGCATCTAATGCGTACCCGCTAAAAGGGCAGTTAAAAGTTAAAGATACCCTAACAGGTGAAACTAAAGTTGCTAATAATGGGCCAGCCCCAGGTAATGTGTGGCTAAGTGAGTCGGTATTTTATAGTTTAAACATTGATATAGGCGCGCAAGTAGAGCTTGGTGCTGCATTGTTTAATGTTTCAAAAGTTATTGTAGAAGAGCCAGATGCGCCATTTAATGTATTTTCGAGCAGCCGTCGTGTGCTTATCAATATTTACGATGTGGAAAAAACCGAAGTTGTGCAGCCGGGTAGTCGTGTTTATTACCGCCAACTTTATGCAGGTAGTGAAGCCGACATAAATAGCTTTTACGAGTGGCTTAAACCACAAATGAAAGAAAACCAACAATGGTATGGTGTTAAAGACCGCCAATCACCCATTTCAAATAGTTTAAACCGCGCCGAGAGCTTTTTATTACTTGCGGGTTTGTTGGGCATTATTTTAGCTGCAGTGGCTATAGCCGTTTCAGCAAAACGTTATTGTGAACGCCAATACGACCCAGTTGCGATGATGAAAACCCTAGGCGGTAGCCGTTCAATGATCCGTAAAATATACATGCTTCATTTATTGCTTGTATGCGCAATGGCGGTAAGTATTGGATTGTTAATTGGTTATGGCTTGCAAGAAATAGCAACAAGCTACTTATCAAAAAGTATGGGCACAGAGCTACCTTTAGGTGGCTTTAAACCTTGGCTAGTGGCTATAAGTACTGGCGTAATTTGTGCCGTTATGTTTTCTATTAAACCGTTATTCGATTTATTTGATATTCCACCGCTTAGAGTGCTGCGTCGTAACTTAGGTGATAAGTTGGCTGTAAGTCGTGTGCACTTAGGCATGAGTGCACTAACCGTGTTTTTATTAATGTGGTTATTTAGTAACAACATAAAAATAACGCTTATCTTATTTATAACCACACTTACCTTAATTGGAGTGTTGTTTTTATATCGAAGCTTATTTTTGGTGGTGGCCGAAAACTGGGTTTAAAACCAGGTAATAGTTGGTCATTGGCTATTGCGTCTATTCAAAAGCGCGCGAATGTAAATGCAGTTCAACTTATTAGTTTTTCGTTGGCCATTAAATTACTGCTGTTTTTAGTTGTGCTTAAAAACGACATGATAGCTGATTGGCAATCGCAACTTCCAGCTGATGCGCCTAATGCATTTTTAGTTAATATTACACAAAACGAGCTTGAACCAATTAATGAGTATTTAGCCCAAAAAGGTATTCAGGTATCAGAGTTTTATCCAACTATTCGTGGCCGTGTAAATGCAGTGAACGGCGAGTTGGTTGCGCGCTCGGTATCACTTCAAGACAATGAGAAAAAAGACGAAGAGGCACGTGCAGGTATTGGTCGTGAGCTAAATCTTACGTGGCTTAAAGATGTGCCTGACCAAAATGAAGTTACACAAGGCACGTGGTTTGGTGAAAATGCGATAGCTGAAGCCTCTGTAGAGGAGTCGATGCTTCAGCGTTTGGATGTCGAAATAGGCGATACGCTTACATTTTTAATTGGTTCGCAGTCGTTCGACGCTAAAATTACCAGTGTTCGCAAAGTTAATTGGGCCACGCTTAAGCCTAACTTTTTTATTATTTTAAGCCCAGATGTACTTGCTGACTTTCCGGCAACGTATATTTCGTCGGTTAGAATAGAGCCGGAGCAAAAGCGCGACTTTAGCCAGTTATTGCGTACTTACCCTACAATTACAGCGATTGATGTAGACAACTTTGTTAAGCAAATACAAACCACAATATCGCAAGTATCGCTCGCTATTGGTTTTGTACTCGCCATTGTTGTTTTATGTGGTGCGCTTGTACTTATATCGCAAGTTCAAGCTAGTTTAGGTGAGCGAATGCAAGAAATTGTAATACTGCGTACGCTTGGTGCTAAAAGCCGACTAATTAAAAATGCGACCCTGTACGAGTTTTTACTACTAGGTGGTTTAGCTGGGTTAGTTGCCGCATTTTTTAGTGATATAGCGCTTTTAATTGTGCAGCAACAAATGTTTGATTTAGCTGGTAAGTTACATCCGCATATATGGATTATTGGGCCGCTAGCAGGCGGTGTATTTGTAGCTGGCTTAGGCTATTTAATGATAGCCCGAACACTTAAACAAAATACCCAAGGATTAGTGCGTGCCCTAGGGTAGCTTAGGCTAACTTAATACGTATTGATTAAGTAGTAAATGCCCACCTAATACGTGGGCATTTTGTTTTCTTTGTACTGGTAATTTATACAGTGCTCTGGCATTATTAGCGTAATTTAAAAATAATAACAATGGAGTGCTGTTTGGCCATCATTTTAGGGATCGATCCTGGTTCACGTTTGACCGGATATGGCGTTGTTGCCCATCAAGGTTCTAAATTTACATACTTAGGAAGTGGCTGTATTAAGTTAGCCGATCATCCTTTTCCGGTTAGGCTTAAAATGATCTACCAAGGCATTACACAGCTTATTGAGCAGTTTTCACCAGAAACCTTTGCCATTGAAAAAGTATTTATGGCGCATAACCCCGATTCAGCTTTAAAACTAGGCCAAGCTAGAGGCGCAGCGATTGTTGGCGCTGCAATGGCTGACTTACCCGTATTTGAATACTCAGCTAGGCAAATTAAGCAAGCAGTAGTAGGCAACGGTGGCGCAGATAAAACACAAGTGCAACACATGGTAAAAAATATTTTAAAATTACCCGGTACGCCACAGGCCGATGCAGCTGATGCACTCGCTATTGCGATTTGCCACGCACACTCTGAACAAAATTTAATTAAACTAGCGGGCAGCGCAAGCAAAACCGTTAGAGGACGTTTAAGGAAATAACTATGATAGGCCGCTTAAATGGTATTTTAATCGAAAAACAGCCACCAGAAATATTACTCGAAGTAAGTGGTGTAGGTTACGAAGTACAAATGCCAATGACCTGTTTTTACGATTTACCAAAAATTGGTGAAAACGCGATTGTTTACACCCACTTTGTAGTACGTGAAGATGCTCAATTATTATTTGGTTTTAATAATAAAGTTGAACGCGCCTTGTTTAGAGAGCTATTAAAAGCAAATGGCGTAGGGCCAAAACTTGGCTTAGCTATTTTATCGGGCATGTCGGCAAAGCAATTTGTTAGCTGTGTAAATAACGAAGACTCAACATCGCTTGTTAAATTACCGGGTGTAGGCAAAAAAACAGCTGAGCGTTTAGTACTCGAAATGAAAGACCGATTAAAAGATTGGGGTAATGATTTATTTACGCCATTTAGCGACAACGCAGTGATAGAGCCAATGAGCGATGCGACGATTGCTAACAATGCAGCGGATGATGCCGTATCGGCATTGCTTGCGTTAGGTTATAAATTGCCACAAGCTCAAAAAGCAGTAAAATCGATAAGCAAACCCGATATGTCTACTGAGGTTCTTATTAGAGAATCTTTAAAATCTATGTTGTGAGTAACCCATGATTGAAGCGGATCGCTTAATTGATGCGACTGAAAAAACAAATGAAGACTCTATAGATCGTGCAATAAGGCCTAAACTTTTAGCCGACTACAGAGGGCAGCCTCATGTTAAGCAGCAAATGGAAATTTTTATTGAAGCTGCCCGAACCCGTGGTGAAGCGCTCGATCATTTATTAATATTTGGCCCACCTGGGCTTGGTAAAACCACGCTTGCAAATATTGTCGCCAACGAATTACACGTAAGTATTAAAACAACATCAGGCCCTGTACTTGAAAAAGCAGGCGATTTAGCTGCACTACTTACTAATTTAGAAGAAGGCGATGTACTGTTTATTGATGAGATACATAGGCTAAGCCCGCAAGTTGAAGAAATACTTTATCCCGCAATGGAAGACTACCAGCTTGATATAATGATTGGTGAAGGCCCAGCTGCGCGCTCTATTAAATTAGACTTGCCCGCATTTACACTTATTGGTGCAACCACGCGGGCTGGCTCGCTTACATCGCCACTGCGTGACCGTTTTGGTATTGTGCAGCGATTAGAGTTTTATTCAGTTGAAGATTTATCGCACATAGTAGGGCGATCAGCACATTATCTTGGTTTAGAAATGTGTGACGATGGTGCTACCGAAATTGCACAGCGCTCGCGTGGCACACCGCGTATAGCTAACCGCTTATTGCGTCGTGTACGCGATTACACACAGGTAAAATCTGACGGTACAGTAAACGCCGAAGTAGCTAAGCAAGCGCTTGATATGATTGATGTAGATAAAAGCGGTTTTGATTATATGGATCGCAAATATTTACTCGCCATAATTGAAAAATTTATGGGCGGTCCTGTAGGACTAGACAATGTAGCTGCAGCTATTGGTGAAGAACGCGAAACAATAGAAGATGTAATAGAGCCGTTTTTAATTCAGCAAGGGTTTATTCAGCGCACACCACGAGGTCGCATAGTGTCTGACAGTGCGTACCATCACTTTGGTTTACTTCCTAAAAAAGAGTAGGGCCTGTTGACCCTTCAGGATTAAAATTTGTTTTATCTAGGGGCGATTAAATCGTGGCGCGAGGTTTGTAATCTAGTGGGCTCGGTAATTGCTCCTGCGTTACTTTCTTGGCTTACACCAGTGTAAGAATAAGTAAAAACACAGCAAAGCACCTGCGTCCTGCTCACGACCCTTACCTACATATATGCTAGGCAACAAAGAGTAAATTGCCTCTAGCCTCATATACCTTACTTGCTGTGATTTATTGCGCAGCAGGTAATTGACTTAGTATCCCGTTCTTTTAAATTATTTTACCTAAAACCTCAACACACAGTTGCACATGTTACTTCAAAATACTAATACGCTTTATAGTTAACTGTTAATTCACAGAGCGTTAAGACTCGCATAGCTATTGTGCGTATCATTCAAGCGAGTAGGTGAACTATTTATTGAAAATTAGATAGGGTAACTATTAGCTTATAAATAAAGTAGCTAGCACACTAAATTGCAGGCAAAAAAAAGCCCGCAAAAAATGCGGGCAAACAACAAGTTTAAGGAAGTAATCTGGGGAACTAAGTTTTACACAATCAGGTTTTATCCAAAAAGAGCAAAACAACGTAATACGATAAAAATCCTATTACTAAGAACTTGGCTTAATGAAGCTATCTCATTCAGTGCGCTAGTTCTGTATAGATTAATAATACGTAATATCGGCTATATGTTCAAACTAGAAAATTTGTTTTTTCAGATTAGAAAATATAATCCGATGAATTTAATTGTTGCAGCGATGTAGTTCGTTAATTAATCACTTAATTTTTAAGCGCATGAAAATTAATGATTATGTTGGTCGTTTGGTTGCTGGCCAACATTAGTTTTACTATTACGTGCAAGTGGGATTAAACTATTTTTGAGTGTTTATGCGTGAATTTTGAATAAATACTACGTTTTATGATGTTTATCTATATATTTAAGCATTTTCTTGGTTGTACTGCGATCTGTAAATAAAACTTAGATTGGCTCTGATATGGTAAATGATAAATAAAGACGATTTTTAACGTTTTTTGTTGCCTATTCATAGCAATATCGTTGTTAGTTTGAAATGGACTAGATACACTATATGCAACTTTTGGCCATTTAAACGGTCATATTTACACAAATTAACCAATTTGCCGTATTTTGAAATTACTTAGGAGTTTAACGTGGGATCAGGGCTTAATTTTTTAGATCTAATTTTAGAAGCCAGTTTGCTTGTTCAGCTAGTTATGTTAGGTCTAGTTGTTATGTCTGTAATGTCGTGGGCAATTATATTTCAGCGTAAAAAAGCAATATCAGATGCTTTAAAAAATGCTAAAAAGTTTGAACAAAAATTTTGGTCTGGTATTGATTTAAGCAAACTTTATAACGAGATATCATCACGCAGTGGTCAGTCACAAGGTATTGAAGCACTGTTTGTTGCTGGTTTTAAAGAATTTGCTCGTCATAAGAAAAACACGTTCCAAAGTGCAAGTATCGTAATGGAAGGTACGCATCGTTCAATGCGTGTTGCGCTTTCTCGTGAAATAGAAAAAACAGAATCTAGCTTATCCTTTTTAGCAACGGTAGGTTCTATAAGTCCTTACATAGGTTTATTTGGTACAGTGTGGGGTATTATGAATGCCTTTATTGCACTAGGTGAAGTTAAGCAAGCTACTTTGCAAATGGTAGCACCCGGTATTGCAGAGGCACTTATTGCGACTGCTATGGGTTTATTTGCTGCTATCCCTGCTGTTATTGCTTACAACCGTTTTTCAAATAGCGTTGAAAAGCTTGAGTCTCACTATATTAACTTTATGGAAGAGTTTGCTAATATTTTACACCGTCAAGCAGCTACACAAATAGAGGCACAAGCGAATGTATCAGCGTAAAAAGCGCCGTCCGGTCGCAGAAATTAATGTAGTACCTTACATTGATGTAATGTTGGTACTCCTTATTATATTTATGGCCACAGCACCGCTTATAACACACGGTGTAAAAGTTGATTTACCTAAAATGGAAGAGTCTGATTTAGTTGATACTAAAGATACTCCGCCAATTATTGCCTCAATAGATGCACAAGGTAAATATTATGTGAGCGTAGGTACTGATCCTGAAGAACCTATGGAAGCAATTGATGTAGCTGCGGTTATAAAATTACAGTTAATGAAAAATCCTGACGTGCCGGTCATGATTAAAGGCTCGGGTAAGGTGTCGTATCAAGAAGTACTATTACTAATGGATTTTTTGAAGAATGCAGGCGTACCATCAGTAGGATTAATGACTGAATCCTTTGAGGGGAAATAACTGTATGAATGGTTCAGTAGTAAAATCAATAGTACTTCATTTGGGGATTGGTGGTTTTTTGTATGCGTCTGCAAACATTCATCCGCCAGCACCTAAAGTAATGGAGGTAACGCTTAATTCGGCTATACCCACGCCAGATAAAGCAGTATCAGCTATTACTGTTGATCAAAAGCAAGTTGAGCAAAAAATAGCTGAGCTTCAAAAGAAAGAAAAAGATAAAAAAAGTGCTGAAGACAAACGTATCCGTGATTTAGAGCGCAGAGCGGCAAATGCACGTAAGCAACGCGAATCTGAATCTAGGCATATAAAAAAGCTAGAGCAAGAACGCAAAGCTAAAGAAAAAGAAACAGCAGAGGCACAAGCACAAGCTAAAAAAGCGCGTGCTATTGAGCAAAAAGAACGCGCTAAAGCAAAACAGGCTGAGAAAGAGAAGCAAGAGTCTGAAAACGCCGCTAAAGCTGCTGCTGATAAACGTAAAACCGAAGAAGATGCACTTAAAAAAGCAGAAGCTGAACGTAAAAAACGTGAAATCGAGGCGAAAGAGCGTGCAGCCGAGGCAGAACGTAAACGCCAGCAAGCAATGCAAGAGCAAATGTTACAAGAGCAACTTGCCAAAGAGCAAGCTGCCCGTAGTAAAATACGTCAACAACAAGTAGTGAGCGAAGTTGATAAGTACCGTGCATTAATTATGGCGCGTATTCAGCAAAACTTATTGATTGATGAAAAAATGAAAAACCAACAGTGCCGAGTTAATATTCGTTTAGGTTTTAATGGTTTAGTAACGCAAGTTAAATCATTAGGTGGCGATAAGTTAGTGTGTGAAGCTGCATTAAGAGCAGTGCGCATGACCGATACATTACCGGTATCTCAAGATAAAGACGTATTCGAACAACTTAAGAATATTAATTTAACAATCAAGCCAGAATTTTAAAGGAATGATATGTTCAACAAAATAAAAATAGCCTGTTTAGTTTTACTGTTTGGGTTTGTGGGTGTTGCTAATGCAGCACTTGAAATTGTAATAACTGAGGGTGTAGACGGCGCAAGGCCTATTGCTATAGTCCCTTTTAAGTACCAAGGTGTTGGCCCAATCCCTGAAAAATTAAGCAGTGTTATTGCTGCCGATTTAATGCGTAGTGGTAAATTTAAACCTGTAGATGTAGCGCAAATGCCACAACAACCGACTAAAGATGGCGAAGTTGATTATGCGTCTTGGGTTAATAAAGGTGTAGAAGCAATACTCGTTGGTGAAGTAGAGCAGCAAACAGATGGACGCTACTTGGTACGTTACGAGTTAGTTGATGTAATACGTGGCCAAATAACCGGTGGTAACACGCAGATGATGAGTAATGGCAAACTAGTTAAAAGCCAAGACCATATTTTAGAAGCACGTGAAAGTGTTATTGCTGAGAGTGGCTTTCGCCGTTACTCGCACCGAATTAGCGATGTTATTTACGAAACGCTGACGGGTGAAAAAGGCGCTTTTTTAACTAAAATTGCATACGTTATTGTTCGCGAAGAAGATGATAAGCCTTACCAGTTAGTGGTTGCCGATTATGACGGATTTAACGAGCAAGTATTACTGCGCTCAAAAGAGCCGTTAATGTCGCCAGCATGGTCGCCAGATGGCACTAAATTAGCCTATGTGACGTTTGAAAACCGTCAAAGTCAAATTTATATTCAAGATCTATACAGTGGTAAGCGTGAAGTAATAGCAAGTTATCGTGGAATTAACGGTGCACCTCAATTTTCACCAGATGGTAAAAAACTATTATTAGTGCTTTCTAAAGATAAGACCGGTGCAACAGAAGTTTACATGCTTGAATTAGCTACACGCAAAGAAACACGCTTAACAAATCACCGCAGTATAGATACTGAGCCATCTTGGTACCCTAATGGTCAAGATATAGTGTTTACTTCTGAAAGGGGTGGTAATGCTCAGATTTATAAGTTAAATTTAAAAACTGGGCGTTCACAACGTTTAACTTTTGACGGTGACATGAATCTTGCTGGTTCTATAACGCCTGATAGTAAAGAATTAGTGATGGTAAACCGTACTAACGGTCAGTACCATCTTGCTAAGAAAGAGCTGGCTACAGGTGCGTTCCAAGTATTAACGCGAACCCGCCTAGATGAATCACCGAGTATAGCGCCAAATGGCTCGATGATTATTTACAGCACGCTCCATAATAACAAACAGGTACTTGCGCTAGTATCGATGGACGGCCGCTTTAAAGCACGGTTACCTGTGCTAGACGGACAAGTAAAGGCACCAGCTTGGTCGCCATACTTACAGTAATATTACTGGTTTACTCAAAATAGGAATCTACTAAATGCAACTTAACAAAATACTTAAAGGCCTGCTAATTGCTGTGCCAGTAATGACATTAGCAGCTTGTAGCTCATCTTCAGATATTGATGAAGGTGCTGCAAACCAATCAAATCAAGGTGTTGTTGAACAAGCAACAAACACGGATACAGTTGAAGTAGCTACAATCTCTCCTGAACAACGTGCTGAAGAACAACTTCGTCAAAAATACGAAGCACTTCGTCAAGAGCAAGTTATCTACTTTGATTTTGATAAAGCGACAGTTGAAGGTAAATACGCTGATTTACTTCGTGCACATGCTGAGTTTTTAGTTCAAAACTCATCAGTTAAAGTATTAATTGAAGGCCATGCCGATGAGCGTGGTACGCCAGAGTACAATATTGCGTTAGGTGAAAACCGTGGCCAGGCCGTTGAAAAATACTTATTAAGCCTAGGTGTTTCAGCTAGCCAAATGTCAGTAGTGAGCTATGGTGAAGAGAAACCTATGGTTAAGTCTCGCACTGAATCTGCTTTCGCTAAAAACCGCCGTGCGGTACTCGTTTACTAAGATAAGAGATATTATGAAGCCGAAAATTATTTTGGCAGCAATGATATTGAGCGGGAGCACCCAATTATGGGCTGCTCCCGCTCCTGTTTCAGAAGCTGCGAGTTCACAATCAAGTATTGAGAAGCGCTTAGCATCGCTTGAGAGTATGATGCAGTCGCGTAACTATTTACAAGTGGAGTTACAACAACAACTTAATTTACTCCAAGATGAAGTTAGTCAAATTCGCGGTGTTACAGAAGAGCAGAGTTATAAGCTTGAAAAAGTACTCCAGCGGCAACGTGAGTTGTATCAAGAAATAGAGAACCGTGTAAGTCAAGCTTATACACAGCCTCCTGCAGCGCCTGTGCCTGATTACACGCAACAAAGCAATGCACAGACATATAGCAGTGACTTATCTGAAAATGAAGCTTACGAGCGTGCTGTTGCGTTAATAATGAAAGATAAACGCTATGAACAGGCTATTCCTGAATTCCAAACATTTTTAACAACATATCCGGATTCGGTATACGCATCTAATGCACATTACTGGCTTGGGCAATTGTTGACGATTAAAAATGATGGCGTAAAAGCGGTTGAGCATTTTAAAGTCGTTGTGAACGAATTTCCAAATTCTAATAAACGCCCAGACGCTATGTTAAAGTTAGGCACACTTTTACAAGAGCAAGGTTTAACTACTGAGGCAGAAAAAATACTGAACGATCTTATTAATCAGTACCCAAGTACAACTGCTGCAAAATTAGCCACTGATCGTTTGTAAAAATAATAGAATGAGCTTGATTAGACTGCTTTTTGTCATAAGCGGTCTAAAATTGGTCAACTAGGCATAAAAACTAAAAAAAGAGACAATTTCGGTTGCACTCATTTTTTAAATAAGTATTATAAGCGCCCGCAGCAAACGAATGGTTACCCCACTCGAAATGCGGCAAAAAGAGCGGGTTATTAGCTCAGTTGGTAGAGCAGTTGACTTTTAATCAATTGGTCGATGGTTCAAATCCATCATAACCCACCACTCTCTAATAATTTTCCTTATATTCTTTTTTAAATCTTCAATCTATTTTTTATAAACAGCACTGCTAGTTTGCTGTTATTTATGTTTATATTCTCGTATAATTCGCCCTAATTAATGCACTGTAGATAAGTGGTCGAGAACATGAGTCTAGCTCAAACTATTATGCCAGAAGGTTATATTTTTCCTCCTAAGCCAGCCCCGTTAACACAAGACGAGCAAGGCGACTATAAAGCGCGTATAAAACAATTACTCAAAGATAAAAATGCAGTACTTGTTGCACATTATTATACCGATCCTGAAATTCAAGCACTTGCCGAAGAAACTGGCGGTTGCGTTGCCGATTCGTTAGAAATGGCACGTTTTGGTGCTCGTCACGATGCAGATATGATTATCGTCGCGGGCGTAAAATTCATGGGCGAAACGGCTAAAATATTAACACCCAATAAAATAGTGGTTATGCCATCCCTTGAAGCAACATGTTCGCTAGATATTGGTTGTCCTGTCGATGAGTTTTCAGCGTTTTGTGATCAACACCCTGATCGTAAGGTGGTTGTATATGCAAACACCTCTGCCGCTGTTAAAGCGCGTGCAGATTGGATTGTAACCTCATCGTGTGCACTTGAAATAGTAGAGCACCTCGATGAGCAAGGTGAAAAAATCATTTGGGGACCAGATAAACACTTAGGCAGCTATATTCAAAAGAATACCGGTGCAGATATGCTTATGTGGAATGGAGCATGTATTGTACATGACGAGTTTAAAACCAAAGCATTAAAAGATTTTAAAGCACTGCATCCAGATGCCGGCGTATTAGTTCATCCGGAGTCGCCAGCAGAAATTGTTGCACTTGCCGATGCTGTAGGCTCAACAAGTCAGCTAATTAAAGCCGCGCAAACAATGGCAAATAATAAGTTTATAGTAGCAACTGATCGCGGTATCTTTTATAAAATGCAGCAGCTATGCCCAGATAAGGAGTTTTTTGCCGCTCCAACAGCAGGGGAGGGCGCTTCATGTAAAAGTTGTGCTAACTGTCCTTGGATGGCAATGAATGGCTTAAAAGCGATTGAGGAAGCTCTTATAAGCCCTAAAGGTAAAGAGGTATTTGTTGATATGGATTTACGTGAAGGTGCACTTAAATCACTTAACCGCATGTTGGATTTTACAGCAAATATGGTTAAGTAATTTTTAAAATATAAATTTAAAAACGGTTAAGTCTCAGATTTGGCCGTTTTTTGTGCTTACATACAAAGGGTTGTTTAATAAGTAAGCATTTGAAGGTTCATATTTAAAAATGCCTTGCACCTTAAGGGTCTATTTCATACTATAGCGCGCTGTTGCATTACACAATTGCAGCATAGTGGAGGGATGGCTGAGTGGCTGAAGGCGCACGCCTGGAAAGTGTGTTTAGGTTTA
>NZ_BADT01000076.1 GCF_000239855.1 Pseudoalteromonas sp. BSi20652
GATCAGAAGGTAAAAACCAATGCTTACTCGTATTTGTATTAAATAGCCTTTACTTTCTAAAACCATAAGGGCAGTTTTTACAGCCATTTTTACAACAGGTTCCTCGCTTTAAAAAAAACCACTTACTAAATACCATGTAGCCATTTTGCATGGTGTAGTCGAGCTCTTCGATTAAATTGTCGTTACCTCTAAATTGTTTTGCAAAGTCTATTTGGGTTTTAATAGGTTGTGTGTAAACACCCTCTAAAAAAGTATTTATTTTATTAAGTGTGCACTTGCGGCATAAACAACTTGTTGCTGAGGTGTCTAGCGGTAAAATAGCAGGCAGTTCGTTGCACCAACATGCCGATATATTATCTACATTACACGTTACAGTGGTATGGCATTGAGTGCAGTTAAGTTGAGTCATTATAATTCTTTTTAGTAACAGTGAGCCAAGAATAACAAATATTATGAATACACAAAAAGCATTAGCTAAATTTATTACGTTTGGCGAGCAAAGGGACGAAGCTATATCGGTTATTGTTTCAAGCCCTGCTGATAGCGATAAAACTCATTATACTCTCACAACCGAGACTTTAATTGATGTGTTAAAACGTTGTTTAAGTAACGAAATAGACTTGGATGATTTAGAGCTTTGGGCAAACGTAATTGAATCGCGGGATGATATTGATTGTGCTGAGCACGAAGGTTTTATTTATGCGCTCAGTAATAGTGAGCAAATGGGAGAGCTTAATAAGCAAAAGTTAACACAACTTATTGCTTTGATAAGCTAATTTATTTCCGTACAAAAAAATCGCGCTGTTGTAAGCGCGATTTTTTATTTTACTAAACTGACAACGTGTTTACTTATGATATCCCAAACACGTTTCTACTTCGTTTTTAGAGCCTAAAATAACGGCTACTCGCTGGTGGATTGCATCGGGTTGAATATCCATAATACGCTCGGTACCGGTTGAAGCGATGCCGCCAGCTTGCTCTACTAGCATAGCCATTGGGTTTGCTTCGTAAAGTAGGCGCAGTTTATTAGGTTTGTTTGGATCTTTAGTATCGGTAGGGTAAGTAAAAATACCACCACGGCTAAGTACGCGATGAACATCGCCCACCATTGCTGCAATCCAGCGCATATTAAAGTTTTTAGCACGAGGGCCGGTATCACCCGCTTCTAGGTCATTAATGTAGCTTTGCATTGCTGGTTGCCAATGGCGTTGATTAGACGCGTTAATAGCAAATTCGTTAGTATCAGCAGGAATGTCAGCAAAATCTTGTGTTAGTAAAAAGCTGCCTTGCGTTTTATCAAGGGTAAACATACGCGTGCCTTTACCCGTGCTAAGCGCAAGCA
Source organism: Pseudoalteromonas sp. BSi20652 (assembly GCF_000239855.1). GTDB lineage: Bacteria > Pseudomonadota > Gammaproteobacteria > Enterobacterales > Alteromonadaceae > Pseudoalteromonas. The sequence continues at coordinate 1,343 of NZ_BADT01000076.1, forward strand.
TGGTCGACGGGCCATAAAGTACATAACCTGCTGCAACTTGCTTGTGACCTGGCTGCATAAAAATACTTTCATCAGCAGCATCAGAACCTTCAGGCGCTTCCATAATAGAAAATATAGTACCTACAAGTGAGTTTATATCGGTATTTGATGAGCCATCAAGGGGATCAAATGCAACAATATATTTAGCATCTTGATTGCCTGCTACTGTGTAGTCTTCTTCCTCAGAAGCGATTGCTTTAACCGTTCCTGATTCCAGTAAAATATCTTTTAACAGCTGATTAGATAATACATCGAGTTTTTTTTGCGTTTCGCCTTGAATGTTTTCATCAAGCGTTGAACCTAATACACCCGAAAGTGCACCTTGGCCAACACGAAACGATATTTCTTTACATGCCGCTAAAATTGTTCGAATTAATGATAAAAGTTCTCTTGGGCAACCGTCTTCAAGTAATACTGGAGGGAGTCTACGCATTTTATTTTCCTAATAAAATATTAAAACTAATCACAAAGTGAGAGAGATTAGCTTAAAGCGCTGAAATTCGTCTTAAATACCTGTATTGTTTAAATAGCACCCTATAATGGGACCACCTAATCGTACTTAAAACACAAATAACAAAGATAAGATTATGAAAAAATACCACTATTATGTTACATATTCCTTACTGTGCTGTGCTCTATCATAACTCAAGCGCACGCAGCAATTAAGTCAATTGATGAATTTACTACGCAAATGAATCATTTTCCGGGCTATTATTCATTTTTTTACGATACCCAAAACGGAAAAGTATATTTAAAAGTTGATAAGTTTGAACAGCAATTTTTACTGCAACAAAGCTTGCCTTACGGTATTGGCTCTAACGATATAGGCCTTGATAGAGGTCAGCTTGGTAATACCCACCTTGTGCAGTTTGAGCGTTTTGGTGACAAAGTAATGCTACGCGCTGTAAATACTTACTATCGTGCAAATACAAGCAACAAGGCTGAACAGCAAAGTATTAAAGAAGCGTTTGCATCAAGCATACTTGCTGGCTTTAAAGTGGTTGCTGAAGACCCAAAAACCGCATTGATAGACTATACGCCTTACTTATTAAGCGATGTGCATGGCGTAAGCAGAACGCTTGCTGCGCGTAAACAAGGTAACTTTAGCCTTGATGAGTCGCGTAGCGCGGTTTATATGAATCGTTCAAAAGCATTTGTAAAAAATACCGAGCTTGAAGCCGTACTTACATTTAAAGGCACAAAACCAGGTGAGTTTGTTCGCCAAGCAAGCGCAGACCCATACGCCCTTACGGTTCATATGCATCATTCACTTATTCAATTACCAGATGATAACTACACGCCTCGTAAGTTTAATGCGCAATCAGGTTTTTGGAGCATTGAACATAAAGATTACGCAGCATCGCTTGGTGAATCTATGTACGTGCGTTATATACCACGCCATCGTTTAGTTAAAAAAGATTCGAGTCTGCCTATTAGTGAGCCAGTTGAACCTATTGTTTATTATTTAGATCCCGGCGTGCCAGAGCCTGTAAAAAGCGCGTTACTTGAAGGTGGGAAGTGGTGGAATGATGCATTTAATGCCGCAGGTTACAAAAACGCATTTATAGTGAAAGTGCTGCCAAGTAGTGCCGATCCTATGGATATTCGTTACAACGTAATCCAATGGGTACACCGAGCAACGCGAGGTTGGTCATACGGAAGTTCTGTAATTGACCCTCGTACAGGGGAAATTCTTAAAGGGCATGTAACACTTGGCTCATTGCGTGTTCGCCAAGATATTTTAATTGCTGAAGCACTCGCTGCTCCTTATTTAAAAGGCAATGAAGTTGCTAAAAACTTACAAGCGATGGCGCTTGATCGTATTCGTCAATTAAGTGCGCATGAAATTGGCCACACGTTAGGTATTGCTCATAACTTTGCAGCATCGGTGGGGGATAGAGCTTCTGTTATGGATTACCCACATCCGCTACTTAGTTTTAATGAACAAGGTAAGCTTGATGTAACACGCGGTTATGCAACGGGCATGGGCATATGGGATACTCAAGTAATTAAATATGGCTACAGCGATTTTACTAATCAAGATGAAAGTGCAGAGCTTGTCGCTATATTAAAAGAGAACAAAGCAAAAGGGCTTGAGTTTATATCAGATAGCGACGCTCGTGCTAAAGGTGGCGCGCATCCAACGGCTCATTTATGGGATAACGGTACTAACCCTTCACAGGAGCTTTTAAGAGTACTAGATGTTCGTAAAAAAGCGCTTTCGCAGTTTGGTATTAATAATATTAAAACGGGCGATTCTTTATCGCAGTTAGAGGAAAAACTAGTTCCACTTTACTTATTTCATCGTTTTCAGGTTGAGGCTGCGGTTAAACTTATAGCGGGTGTTGATTACGAATACGAAACACGCGGTGACTCACCCGTAAAAGGGGCACAAGTTGTTAATAAAAAAACACAGCAAGAAGCGGTAAACGCTATTTTTGCAACGCTTAAGCCAAGTAACTTATTGTTACCAGAGTCTGTTTTGTCGCTTATTCCCCCAAAAGCATATGGCGAGTCTAAGTCTCGTGAAAGTATAGTCGGGCGTACTGGTTTAACACTCGATGCAATGGCGTTACCAGAAGTTGCTGTACAACATAGCTTATCTTTATTATTAAATGCCCAGCGCTTAAATCGCCTAGCGCAGCAACAAGCGCGTAGTAATGATTTTTACAGCTTAGATGAGCTATTAGAGCAATTGTATAGCCAAGTATTTAACGTATCATCACCAAACACTATGATGGGTAAAATTACTCAACGCGTGCAGTTTTTAACTGCAAAAACGATGGCTGATTTAGTCGCAAACGATGCAGTAAGCCCGGAAGTACAAGCGCAGTTGAGTTACTACTTGGTGAAGTTAAGTGAAGATTTTAATCAAAATTCAATGCTGAGTCATACCAGCACAGGCGAAAGTGCGTTTAGGCAATATTTAGCGGATCAAGTAAATCAATTTATAAAAACGGGTAAGTGGTCTAGTAATTTTAAAGCGTTACCAATACCACCTGGTTCGCCAATTTGAATATATTATTACCAAAAGGAGACAATCAGCAGTAAATATTGTTTCCTTTTTGCTGTGCAAGGCTCTGCGTTAAATCGTGTTGTAGCTAAACACTTATTAAAGTAAATAAAAGATTATTATCATCACAGAGAAGTGAAAGAGAAGACAAGGAAAAGTGCACTTTTTTTTGTTGGTGTAGCGCGAATCGCCTCTGTGCCCTAGGCGGTGAATTCTAAATGAGCGCGATGTGAAATAGCACCTACGCAGTGGTGTTTGCGCTGAATTAGGTGAGGTTTCACACCGCGCTTTATTAACTCGACGCTTGTATTCCTGCCATTACTTTTACTTGCATAAAGTGGGTTTTTTGTTAACCTACCTGCCTTCCATTTTGGTCTTTTTGAGGTGTTTATGGCGTTTTTATCTCGTTCGATATTGGCGTTGTCCATTGCTCTTACAAGCACCAGTGTATTAGCTCAAGCACAATGCGATGTAGAACTAAGGCATGGATTAATTATTACCGACGATGTAATTCGTATTGTTGATAAAGGCCAAACACGTGTGCAAATTAATAATAATAACCAGTTGTTTATTCGTGGTTATTGGGTTGATTTGAGCGACGATGAAAGCAAAGTACTTGAACAATTTAGTAATGGTATTCGCCACACAGTTCCTGAATTAGTTAATTTAGCCACCGATGGCGTTAATTTAGGTTTAAGTGCGATAGAACATGTAGTCGAAGGCATGTCAGACAAAGAACCCGAAGTACTTAAAACCCAACTTCAATATGTAGAGCGCGCGCTAATGGATAAATTTAAGCGCGGCGACGACTTCTTTTTTATAGCACCACAATCACTTTCTCAAATTGATGATTTTTTTACTAAAGAGATCAGTCAAAAAATACACTCTGCGGTACATGGTTCCCTTGGCGCTATTTTAGTGTCGTTAGGGGATGCGTTTAAATCGCGCGAAGGCAATATAGAAGATCGCATAAACGACATGGGTGAACGAATGGATATTATTACCAAAGAAATTGATAAGTCATTACAAAAAAAAGCGCATCAACTTGAGCTTAAAGCCTCTGAATACTGCGAATATCTAAATGTACTTGATGTAACGGAATCACGCCTGCAAGCAATTGTGCCTGGTATGGCTGACTTTGATTTAGTTCAGATAAAGTCTTAATTTTTTTATTAAAGTGAAAAAGAGATTGTTATCACCACCGATGACACAGAGAAAACAAGGAGAAGTGATTTTTATTTCTCAGTGTGGCGCGCACACCTAGGTGGCAAATTTGTGTTCTAGGTGAGGTTTTACACTTCGCTGTATTGTTTTTTACAGTTTTATCTCGTCTGCTGTTAGTAATCTATATTCACCACTTGCTAGGTTTTCATCTAATTTAATGCCTGCAATTTGTTCGCGGTGTAGTTCAACAACTTTATTATCTACGGCATAAAGCATACGCTTAACCTGATGAAATTTACCTTCACTTATTGATAAACGCAGCCCGTAATTAGCAAGTCGTTCGGCAATAGCAGGGCGCGTTAAATCTTTTTCATTATGTAGCATGACACCTGTGCGCAATTGCTCAAGTGCTTCATCGGTAATGGGTTCTTGGGTTTCGACTAAATAGGTTTTAAATTTATTACTTTTAGGTGAGGTGATTTTATGCGACCACTCGCCATTGTTTGTAATAATCACTAAGCCCGTGGTGTCTATGTCTAAGCGACCAGCCACGTGAAAGTCACTCATGTTTGGCTCATCGAGTAAATCAAATACTGTTTTGTGAAGCTCGTCGCTATTGGCGCTAACGTAACCAACTGGTTTATTTAGCATGTAGTAGCGTTTACCTAAAAATACCAACGGGGAGCCTTGAAAAAGCACGTCGTCTTGCTGAGTAATATGAGAGTCATATGAGGTTACCACTTCGCCATTAACGCTTACTTCTTTGCGTTTTATACTAGCACGGGCTTTTGAGCGAGGTAGCTCTGCTAAGTGGCTAATAAATTTATCTAAGCGGCAAGGGAATTTCATTTTGGTTCACATTTTTAGTCGGCTACAATGAGGGCGATTATAGCCGATAGTGAAATACCATGACAGTGCACAGCACACAAATTTTAAGTCTATATCAAGCAAAAGTCGCCTCTGGTGAGCTTTGCTTTGATGTTGCTCAGCATAACGCAGTGAGCGCATTAAATACCTTAAGTGAGCAAGTACAAGCACATCATAATTGGTGGCAAAAAGCGCCATTAATAAAAGGTGTTTATTTGTATGGCCCCGTTGGGCGTGGTAAATCTATGTTGATGGATTTATTTTATAAGCACTTATCTATTACTCAAAAGCAGCGTTTACATTTTCATCACTTTATTGCGCAAGTACATGCTCAACTAGCGCAATTGCAAGGTCAAAAAAATCCATTAAATTTAATTGCAAAACAGTGGGCTAAAAATATTCGCGTACTGTGTTTTGATGAATTTTTTGTGAGCGACATTGGTGATGCCATGATTATGGCTAGGTTATTTAATGCGTTGTTTGAACAAGGTGTCGTGCTGGTGGCCACATCGAACGCAAAGCCTGAGCAGCTTTATTACAATGGCTTACAACGTGCACGGTTTTTACCTACTATCGATTTAGTCAATAATCATTGTCATATTATTAACGTGGCGGGAGAGGAAGATCATCGCTTTAGACACGGTAAAAAAAGTAGTCACTATTTTATTGGCTTATCTGAGTCAGCGTTTAAATCTGCATTTTTAATTGACTATCCTACAGCAGTACAAAGCAACACAATTAGTGTGCATGGACGTGAGTTACTCTTCCTACTAAAAGCCGATAACGCATTAATGATTGATTTTATGGCGCTGTGCTCAGGCCCTCGTAGTGCTAACGATTATATGTTTTTAGCAAAACAATTTGATGTTTTGTATTTATCAAACGTGCCAAAAATGGGTGTAAAAGCAACGGGTAAAGTTATTGTGCATGGTATTGAAGACAGTTACCAACGCGAAAAGCAAACGCTCGATGAGCATACTTTAGATGACGAAGCGCGTCGTTTTATTGCTTTAGTGGATGAGTTTTACGATTGCCATAAATTGCTGGTGATAAATGCACAGACCGACATTGAACATTTGTATAAAGGTAAAAAGTTGAGCTTTGAATATGCACGAACGCAATCACGCATAGTCGAAATGCAAAATTGGTAACGCTTTGGTTTGATATATGTTGTAGATGTAGATTTTGCTCACGCGAAAAGCGCAGCGCTCTCTAACCCTCTTTGTAAATAAATGACTTAAAATCTTATTGCAC
>NZ_BADT01000075.1 GCF_000239855.1 Pseudoalteromonas sp. BSi20652
CTAATTTTGTTAAGTTTTGTATTTTTAACGTATCGTATTTGGTGTTATTTTGTGAACCATAACCTATACATGAGAAAGCATTATGAGCGAAAAAATAAACAAAGAAGCACTTCACGCCCTCAAAATAGCATTTACTTATATGCCTAAAGCCATAGAAGTAACCAAATACGAATACGGTGAACGATACCAAACAGTACTTGATCACATTGAAGCTGTGCGCGAAACACTATTAATAAACGATGTCGATCCAGAAGAAGTTGGTGGCGATATAAATCCTGAGTACACACCAAATTCAACCTACTAAATATAAAGCGCTGAGCATTATATGATCAATATTTCACTCAGCGTTATATTAACGCTCTAAATAAAACCTTATGTTTTATAAAACATAAGGTTATAAATTTAAAGTAAATACATCAACTTTAGTTATCATTGATTAAAACTGCTAAACTTACTCCATAATGAGTAAAGTGCTTTAGTTGGCATTAATATTATATAAATTGGATGAAAGTTGACGGGGTTTTTCTTTTGAATTTTTTAAGACGTTTTCATGACATAGTCTCAAGCCAATCACTTGATTTTGAAAATAAAATAGATAAACTTTTAATCTTTGGATTAGAAGTATTTGATCTAGAATTAGGTATTATTAGCAAGGTAGACGAAAGTACCTATACCGTTTTATACGCTATAACCCCCGACAACTCGCTTTTGCCTGGTACCGTGTTTGATTTAAACGGAACTTACTGCGTACATACTCTTTCAGCTGGCTCTGCACTTGCGTTTCATAAAACATCTCAAAGCTCGATTGCAAACCACCCTTGTTACAAAAATTTCCAGTTAGAATCGTACATCGGTGCACCAATAAAAATTGGCGATGAAATATTTGGTACCGTCAATTTTTCATCTACAAAAGACTCATTGGCTTTTAATGACGATGCTTATGATTATATAGAACTCTTTGCACAATGGTTAGGCTCAGAGTTTGCAAGCTCGCTTGCAAAAAACCAATTAATAAAAAATAGTAATACCCTACTAAAACTAGAAAACGTTGCAAATATAGGAACTTGGGAAGTCGATTTAATAGAAAACAAAATATATTGGAGTGAACAAACCAAACGTATTCACCAAGTTTCAAATGACTATCAACCTTTTATGGAAGGTGCGCTAGAATTTTACAAAGAAGGCTCTAGTCGTCAAAATATAAGCCAAGCCGTTGAAGCAGCAATAGAAAAAGGTGAGAAGTGGAATCTAAACTTACAGATCGTTACAGCTAAAAATCAAACATTGTGGATATCAACCTTTGGAGAAGCTGAATTTGATGGTGATCAATGCATTCGTTTATTTGGAACATTTCAAGACGTAACAGAATCAATGATGTTACGCGAAGAACTTAAACAAAAACAAGCAGAAGCCGAACGTTTGCTTGAAGACCGAAGCATGTTATTTGCTAAAATAAGTCATGAATTAAGAACGCCGCTTAACGGCATTACCGGTATGTTAACCACATTAATTGATGAACATAGTGAAAAAATACGCGCCGAAAAAATAAAAATAGCACTTAGAAGTGCTGATATTTTGCTAAGCATAATAAACGAAGTGCTCGATTTTTCTAAAATTAACCATGGCGAGCTAAAACTAGAGCCTACGAACTTTTTACTAAAAACAATTTTTACCGATTTAACGTCGTTATACACACCCCTATTTAAAAACACACAGGTAACGCTGCATGTAGATAATACAATTGATAATAATTGTTGGGTGTTTACTGACAATACTCGACTTAGCCAAATTGTTTCCAATTTATTAAGTAATGCACTTAAATTCACCGAAAATGGTTCTGTAACACTAAAAACAAGCATTAGCCAAAATAAGACCAATCAAATTTTAAATATTGAAGTATCGGATACTGGCCGAGGTATGAGTAAAGCCTTTTTACAATCGCTATTTTCTCCATTCTCACAAGAAATTGACGCTAAAAATGTAAAAGGCGGTACAGGCCTTGGCCTTGCTATCGTAAAAGAACTTGTAGAATATATGGGCGGAAAAATAAAGGTAAATAGTGCGCTAAATAAAGGTACCACTTTTTTATTAAGTATCCCAATAGAGGCGGGACAAGAGCAAGAGCAAGAAAGTATTAAGTCAAATTTAGATACTAATGGCAGTCAATTATCTGTGCTTGTCGTTGATGATAACGACATTAATAGGCTTGTATTACATGCTTCGTTAGACAAGCTAACAATTAAAGCCGACTGCGCAGTTGACGGTCATGACGCCGTATTAAAATGTCGCCAAAAACATTATGATCTTATTTTTATGGATTGCGTAATGCCAATCCTTGACGGATTTGAGGCAACAAAGCAGCTTAGATCAGAAAGTATCTGTCCACATGAAGAAACCTACATCGTGGCTTTAACTGCTAATACTTCTTCACAAGACAAACTAGCGTGTAAACAAGCTGGTATGGATATGTTTATATCAAAACCTTTTAAACTACCCATACTTGAAAAAGCCGTTATTAATGCACTCGCACATGTAGCAAAAAATAACTAATATTTATTACTTTATAAGGATATAAAAATGAAAATATAATTAGAACTATATTATTAATAGTATTGGCTATTGCTGTACTTAAAGGATTTTCAACAGGCCAATGGGACTCATTAATCACAGTAATTATCGTATCTGGTGTTTTATTATTATTTACATTTATCAGTGCTAAATCACCGGGTAGATCATCTGGTTTTACTAACTCTGGTTCATCACATTCTCATACAGATTGCGGCGGCGATTCTGGTGGTGGGTGCGATTAAATCATGTGCTAATTCTTAAGCATTAAAAAAGCCGCCTTTGGAGAAGGGCGGCTTGGGTGAACAAACAGCTATGGGTGTAACCTTGCTGTTATATCAAGAGAGTTTTTACTAATTACATTAAGCAGCGCTTTGATCTTGATCAGTTTCATCGCTGTGGCGAATTAAATAATCAAATGCGCCTAAGCTTGCTGTTGCACCACTGCCCATTGCAATAATAATTTGTTTAAACGGAGTATTGGTTGCATCCCCCGCGCCGTAAATACCTGGTAATGAAGTTGCGCCTTTAGCATCAATTAGTATTTCACCAAATTTGCTTAATCCAAGGTCGCTGTCTTTTAACCACTCGGTATTTGGTATTAAGCCTATTTGTACAAATATACCAGCAAGTTCAAGCTCTTTGCTCTCCCCCGACACTCTATCTGTGTACATTAAGCCAGTTACTTTTTTGCCATCACCAAGTACTTCGGTTGTTTGTGCACTTTTGATAATAGTAATGTTAGCCATACTTTTAGCTTTACGAATAAGCACTTCATCAGCACGTAGTGTGTCTGCAAATTCAAGTACCGTAACGCTTTGCACAATATTAGCTAAATCGATTGCCGCTTCTATACCTGAATTACCACCACCAATTACAGCAACAGGTTTGCCTTTAAATAAAGGGCCGTCGCAATGTGGGCAATATGCCACACCGTGGCCACGATATTCTTGCTCCCCTGGTACGTTCATTTCGCGCCAGCGTGCACCAGTGGCAAGTACGAGCGACTTAGCTTTAAGTACTGCGCCATTTTCAAGTGTAATTTCGTAGCCATTGTTATAACCAAGTGCCGCTGCCCGCTGATTATGCATTACATCTACATCGTATTCTTTAACGTGCTCTTCAAGCTGAGCAACCAATTTAGGCCCTTCGGTCGCCTTAATCGAAATAAAGTTTTCTATTGCTAATGTATCTGCAACTTGCCCACCAAATCTGTCGGCAACAATACCTGTATTTAACCCTTTTCGTGCTGAATAAATTGCAGCCGACGCACCCGCTGGGCCGCCACCAACTACAAGTACATCAAACTCGTCTTTTTCGCTTAGTGCTGCTGCTTGTTTAGCAGCCCCTTTGCTATCTACTTTATTAAGTATGTCAGTAAGGCTTAGTGCACCTTGGCTAAATGGTTCGCCATTTAAATATACAGCCGGTACAGCTAAAATATTTCGCTCTTCTACTTCATCTTGAAATAATGCACCGTCAATCATGGTGGCTTTAATATTGCTGTTTGTCGCTGCCATAGTATTAAGTGCTTGGACTACTTGCGGGCACGTTTGGCAACTTAAACTTATGTATACTTCAAAGTTCAGCTCTTGTGTAAGCGATTGTATTTGCTCAATGTCTTCGCTTTTAGCTTTACTTGCGTGTCCGCCAGTATGCAAAAGTGCTAACACTAAACTTGTGAATTCATGACCCATAGGTACGCCTGCAAACGTAATATGAGTGTTTTTAATAGGTGAATGTACAACCATTGACGGGCGACGTGCGCTTGTATCAGGATTGCTTATTACAGTAAATTTATCGCTTAGTGAGGCTAAATCGTTTGCTAAGCTTTCTACTTCTGCTGATTTTTTGCTGTCATCCAAGGCAATAAGCAGCTCAACAGGTTGAGTAAGCGATTCGAAATGGCTTTTTAATTGATTTTTTATGTTGTTATCTAACATGGCTTAACCCTTTTAGGAAAATTTAAACAGCAAGCCTCCCATGCCAAATAATGCATGTGCTTAAACAAGTATATTGATATAGGAGGCACCAACAAACGGATGTTCGTTGATTTAAGGGCAGGTAACTGCCCTTACTTGATTGAAAAATCTGGTACTTAGATTTTACCAACTAAATCTAGTGAAGGAGCAAGTGTGTCTTCACCTGGATGCCAAGATGCAGGACAAACTTCACCGTCGTGAGTTGCAATGTATTGTGCAGCTTGTACTTTACGAACGAGTTCTTTAGCGCTACGGCCAATTCCTAAATCGTGCGTTTCGATAATTTTAATTTCGCCTTCTGGGTTCATTACAAATGTACCGCGAAGCGCTAAGCCTTCCTCTTCAATCATCACGCCAAAGCTGCGTGTAATACGCCCTGTTGGGTCACCAATCATTGGGTAAGTAATTTTACCAATTGTGTCTGACGTGTCATGCCATGCTTTATGAGTAAAATGAGTATCAGTAGATACAGAGTAAACCTCAACGCCCATTTCTTGAAGTTGTGCATAGTAATCTGCAAGGTCACCTAATTCGGTAGGACATACAAATGTGAAATCTGCTGGATAAAAGAAGAAGATTGACCATTTACCTAAAACATCTTTTTCAGACAATTCTACAAAGTCACCGTTGTGGTAAGCGGTTGCATTGAATGGTTGTAATTTTGTATTAATTAATGAAGTGCTCATGGTATTTCCTCGTCTATGTTCAATGTATTTAAAAGTAAACAACGCTTTGGTTTAAAACGACCTTCTGCGTTGGCTTGATTAATACAATAAGGCTAATTGGAAATTAAATAAAATTGATTATTTAGATTAAAGCAATCGATTTTTTGGTATTGAACTATGCCACACCTTTTATCGTAAGAATTGTTTGAATTGTAAATGCTGGCGAATTATTAAGATCGCTAACCGCAATACTGCTACAATAGCCGCGCTTCAAATAAGTCATTAAATATAAGGCACACCGTAATGGAAAAATTTGTTAACCACTATACCAACTAGGTTACTTAGGCTTAATCCCGTT
>NZ_BADT01000074.1 GCF_000239855.1 Pseudoalteromonas sp. BSi20652
AAAGCAACTACATGATATTTCTTATACAGGTTTAATACCTTCTAAAAAGCCCCCTTAGATAAACTTTGGGGGCTTTTTTGTTTAATTATTTCGCGGTACAAAATCAAGCACCGTTGCATTAATGCAATAACGGTCACGGCCTCTTGGACCTTCACCTGGAAATAAATGACCCAGGTGAATGCCTGTACTTTTTGAACGAAGTTCTATACGTGTCATACCCCAGCTGCTGTCATCATGCTCAGTAACGCTATCTTTTACTGGGTGAGTAAATGAAAGCCATCCTGTCCCAGAATTAAATCTATCACTTGTATCAAATAATGGTTCTCCACTTAATTTATCTACAAATGTACCATCGGGTGTATTTTTAAACTCTTTATACTCTTTACAGTATGGTCTATCTGTTCGTGCGTCAAACGCGACTTTATAAGCATCGCTATTACCTAATTTAAATGAGCCTAGCGCTTTATAAAATTCTTCAGGCGTTGCATAGCCTTGTCGGCTATATACTTCTACACCGTTTTCTAAAAATAAAATGGTTGGTGTAGCCCACGTTGCCGATTTAATTGTTAAACCTTTAAGTTGATCAGCATGGCGAAACGTCATTGGTATAGTGCCTTTATAATCGTTGGCGACTGTTTTTTTAAATTTTTCACAATATGGGCAGTATTCTCTTGAATCCAAAACAACTATTTGCTTTCCTGCCAATAAAGCGGTGTTATTAACTTTTTCTTCCGGCATTTTTTAAATACCACACCCGTTGAATGATCTGGACAGTAACCTTTAGGATTCTTTTCTAGATAATTTTGGTGATATTCTTCTGCCGATACAAAACCTTCCAGCGGTTTAATAACCGTTTCAATTTTGCCGTAACTCGCATCAGTTAAAAGCTGCTGATATTGCGATTTAACTTGCTCAGCTACTTTTGCTTGCTCATCGCTAGTTGTTAATACTATTGAGCGATATTGCGTGCCGATGTCGTTACCTTGGCGATTTTTTTGTGTAGGATCGTGACTTTCAAAATAGTTTTTTAATAGATCTTCTGCTGAAATTATATTGCTGTTATACATAACTTGTACAACCTCAGCATAATTATTCTCGTCAAAACGACGAGACTGATCTGTGATATTCCTGTACGTTGCTTTAAAACCATGGCCGTCTGCATAACCAGACTCAGCATCAATAACGCCATTAAGCGCTTCGTAGCGTTTTTCGGCTCCCCAGAAGCAACCTGATCCAAGTACAATGGTTTCTACATGCATGGTGGCTTCTACATTACTGTGCTCAACCTTTTCCATAGATAGAGCAAAGCTGCCTGCGCTAAATATAATAGCAGCGCCTGATAAATATAATAAATGCTGGTGTTTCATAAAGTACCTCTTAAACATGTGCGTGCTAATTAAGACCTCCTTATCTTAATTTTCATTTCAACCTATTTAATTATTTAGTACGAAGTGTAATAAGTTTTGGTCTTCAATAAGTTAAATACAATTAATTGAATATAAAACCGGCTAGTAAAAACACTCTTAAAGTAAGCTGGGCAAATAAGCACTAAACATCATTACTTAGTCGCAATGGTGTAAATAAATTAATAAAACTGTGTTACGTTTAAATTATGTTGTACAAATAGATTTATTTAATGAAGCCAACGCCTCATATTTATGCATTAACAAACAGTAGTTTACTGCTTGATGCATCGCATTTAGACGCTAAAGATAGACTCTCTATTCAAAAGAAAATTTGGGCTTTAACCAGCCACTGTAAAAGCACCGATGAATTTAACGATTTGGTGCCGGGCATGAACTCGCTCACCCTTTATTTAAAATCAGATAAACACTTAAATAAATGGGTACAGGCGCTTCCTACACTTTGGAATGATATTAAAAGTAGTACTTTTAAGGGACAGCATCACTTAATTAAAACCACTTACAAAGGTGAGGATATTAATTACGTGGCTAATTATCATAATTTAAGTGCTGATGAGGTTATTAGTATTCATAGTAAAACCAAGTATCACGTTTTATTTTTAGGCTTTCAGCCAGGCTTTGCTTACCTACATGGCTTAGATCAGAAATTACATACACCAAGACGTGATGAGCCACGTATTCAAGTTCCAAAAGGTTCGGTTGCTATTGGCGCTGCTCAAACCGGTATTTACCCCGCTGATACGCCAGGTGGATGGCATATAATAGGCCACACAGATATATCTCTGTTTGATGCAAGCCAAAAACAACCTTGTTTAATTCAACCAGGTGATACGCTCGAATTTGTCCCAATTGCTGTTGCAGGAGCGACTCATGATTAAAGTACTTAAAAGTGGCGTACAGCTTACAATCCAAGATTTTGGTCGTGTGGGTTTGCGCCATTTAGGGGTTAGTAAAGCCGGTAGTTTAGACCCCTATGCACAAACAATCGCAAATAGATTACTTAATAATAACGACAATGAGGCAGTTTTAGAAATTACTCTTGGCTTGTGTGATCTTCTGTTTAACTGCGATACAGTTATTTCTTTATACGGGGCTGATTTTAAAGCTACGCTCGACGGAAAACCGATTTACCCCGGCTGGACTTATGCAATAAAAAACAAACAAATACTTAGCTTTGCAACTGGTAGAGCTGGTTTAAGAGCTTATTTAGCTGTTAAAGGGGGCATAAAAAGTACTGAACTAATGGGTTCTCGATCTACAGATTTAAATGCGTGCTTTGGTGGCTTACACGGTAGAGCCTTGGCCATGGGTGATGAAATACCTATTACCCCCTATCAACAAGAGTTTATAAAAGTAGGTGCGATGTCTCTCCCTCAACGTAAACTTATACGCTTGCATCCAAGTCCTCATGTTCACCTTTTGGGTGAATTGTTACTTAATACTTTTGCATCAACAGTATTTAAAATCAGTACCAACAGCAATCGTATGGGAGTAAGGCTTGAGAATAATAAAAATAGCTTGGTCCATTCCCATTCTTTACCATCATTGGGAGTGAGCCCTGGGAGCATTCAACTACCGCCAAACGGCGTTCCTATTGTGCTACTAAATGATGGACAAACCACGGGCGGTTATCCCCTTTTAGGAACCGTTATTGAAGCCGACCTCCATCAGTTTGCACAATTTAGACCCTTAGATACAGTTGAATTTGAATACGTCACTTTTGAACAAGCTGCTAAAGCTAAACAAAAAATTGATGGGCACTTACATCAATTAAGCATTGCACTTAAAAATAACCTATACAAATAAATAGGAATATTATGTTCGATTTAAATTACTGGCCACTTATTGGTATTCCAGTCGTGGTGCTTGGTTTTGCTTTGAGGTTCAACCCTTTATTAGTTGTTACATTTGCAGGATTAGTAACGGGTTGGGCAGTTAACTTTGATTTTATAACGCTACTGCAAACCTTTGGCGAAAAGTTTATGAACTCGCGTCAACTTGCAAGCTTTGTATTAATTTTGCCTGTTATAGCTTTGCTTGAGCGTTATGGATTACAACAACGTGCGCGTGATTGGATTTCACAAATTAAAACAGCCACCAGCGCGCGTATTTTAACATTCTATTTTATTGTAAGAGAATGCTCTGCAGCACTAGGCTTGCTCTCTTTAGGTGGACAAGCTCAAACCGTGCGTCCACTTTTAGCACCTATGGCATTAGGAGCGGCAACAAACAAGTACGGCGAACTCCCTAAACCCGTAAAAGATATGATTAGCGCTCATGCTGCAGCAGTAGATAATATTGCGATGTTTTTTGGCGAGGATATATTTATTGCCTTTGGTGCTGTACTGCTTATGGACGCATTTTTAAAAGAAAATGGTATTGAAGGCATAGAGCCTCTGCATATTGGGCTATGGGCCATTCCTACAGCTATAAGTGCTTTGATTATTCATTTATTCAGATTAGCCCGCCTGGAAAGCAAAATAGCCAAAGCAATTGTAAAATATAACGCTGTGGAACCTTCAATATGAGTAAAATAATAGACAATGAAGTCATTCAATCAACCACAGCCATCGTAACTATTGAAAACGTTTATATACTCATAGGCGTTATGGTAATGTTTTTAGTTGTACGAACACTACAAGACAAACAGCACCCTAAAAAATTAACAACTGCCCTGTTTTGGTTTTTATTTGGTAGCAGCTTTTTATTCGGTGACTTATCGATTGCTCTATTTGGTGCGCCAATTACTTATTTAATAGTTGGCATAAGCATTATAGTCATTGCGCTACTGGCGGGCTGTAATTTAGTGTCAATGGGAAGCTATTCAGTACTAACTGATGAGCAGCAGACTAAATCATCAAAACTGTTAGGGAATAAGCTATTTATACCCGCACTTATGATACCTGTAGTTACCGTAATATTTACGGTATTACTCAATGGTGTTGCTATCAATAACGTATATTTACTTGATCAACGTCACTTAACGCTTGCCTCACTTACTATCGCTTGCCTGCTTTCGCTCTTAGTCGGCTGGAAAATAACGGGGGGAAGCCCAGTTGAGGCTGTTAGCGAATCTCGCCGATTAGTCGATTCAATTGGTTGGGCCGCTATTTTACCGCAAATGCTCGCTATGCTCGGTGGTGTGTTTATCGTTGCACAAACAGGTGATTCAATTAAGGAATTAGTCACTTTGTTTATTGCACCTGACAACCGGTTTATGTTGGTTGTATTATATTGTGTGGGAATGGCTTTTTTTACCATGATTATGGGTAATGCGTTCGCTGCATTTCCGGTCATGACGGCAGGTATTGCGATGCCATTTTTAATTGAGGGTCATGGTGCGAGCCCTGCACCATTAGTAGCATTAGGTATGTATAGTGGTTATTGCGGGACATTAATGACCCCAATGGCGGCTAATTTTAATATTATTCCTGCTGCTCTTTTAGACTTAAAAGATAAGTACCATGTAATAAAAGTCCAAATTCCGACGGCAGTTACCTTACTCGCCGTTAATATTATTTTAATGTATAGCGTGGTGTTTAATGACTAAATCAACTTCTTCTATGCCGTGTGTATTGATAACTGGCTTTGCTCCATTTGGTGGCGAATCTATAAATCCGTCATGGCAAGCAGTGCAAAAACTTGATGAAACTATAATTATGAAGCACCGAGTTTGCACGCTTGAATTATCGTGCGAATTTAATA
Source organism: Pseudoalteromonas sp. BSi20652 (assembly GCF_000239855.1). Taxonomy (GTDB): domain Bacteria; phylum Pseudomonadota; class Gammaproteobacteria; order Enterobacterales; family Alteromonadaceae; genus Pseudoalteromonas. The sequence continues at coordinate 5,130 of NZ_BADT01000074.1, forward strand.
CTTCTATCAAAGAGCTCAACCAAGCAATTGAGTCACATAATCCCAGCGTAGTTTTATGCATTGGTCAGGCTGGTGGGCGCAGTGAAATATCAATTGAGCGTATTGCAATTAATATTAATGATGCCCGTATAAAAGATAATGCAGGTAATCAACCAATCGACACCCCTATAGAAAAAAATGGGCCTGATGCCTATTTTACTAATTTACCTATAAAGCGCATGCTTCAAGCATTACACAACAGTAATATTCCAGCTGCAATTTCTAATACAGCAGGTACATATGTATGCAACCATGTTATGTACGCCCTGATGCATTACATTAATGAGCACTACACAAACATGAAAGGCGGCTTTGTACATATTCCTTATTTACCCTGCCAAGCGGTGCACCACAACAATGCACCTAGCATGAGTGGAGAAACGGTTATAAATGCTCTGAACATAATAATAGCGCAAACATTGAGCAATGATATTGATGCTAAAATACCCGCTGGAACCACACATTAACCGCTTTGGTACACTTAATTTTACGTTGGTGCATAAATTATTCTTAATTAATTGTAAAAGCAGTGTGACTTGAGTAATTTTTTCTGATAAAACAAGGTCTCGCAGTACAGCAAATTGGCTCTACTGCACACATAATAGGAATGAGGAGTTACTATGTGTTCAATTTTTGGGGTATTAGATATTAAATCTGATCCCGCTCAATTGCGTACCCAAGCAATTGAAATGTCAAAACTGCTTAGACATCGTGGACCAGATTGGTCTGGTGTGTATGCATCTGATAAAGCTATTTTAGTGCACGAACGTTTGGCTATCGTTGGGGTATCAAGTGGTGCACAGCCTTTATATAATCCAGAAAAAACCCATATTTTAGCGGTTAATGGTGAAATTTATAATCATAGAGAATTAGCTGCAAATTTAGAAACCGATTTTACTTTTCAGACTCAATCAGACTGTGAAGTTATTTTGGCTCTTTATAAACAAAAAGGGGCTGATTTCCTAGATGATCTAAATGGTATTTTTGCTTTTTGCTTATATGACGAAAAAGAAGATGCTTACTTAATTGGTCGCGACCATATTGGTATCATCCCGCTATACACAGGTCATGATGAACACGGAAATTTTTACGTTGCCTCAGAGCTCAAAGCATTATCGCCAATTTGTAAGCATATTGAAGAATTTCCACCAGGACATTACCTGTACAGCAAAGACGGCAAAATGACGCCTTATTACAAACGTGATTGGGAAACATTTGACGCAGTTAAAGATAACAGTGCAAAATCAGAAGACGTTAAAGAAGCATTAGAAGCGGCAGTGAAACGTCAACTAATGTGTGATGTACCTTATGGTGTATTACTCTCTGGTGGTTTAGACTCGTCGGTTATATCAGCAATTACTCAACATTTTGCTGCAAAACGAATTGAAGATAACGACGAAAGCGATGCATGGTGGCCTAAACTACATTCTTTCTCTGTTGGGCTTGAAGGCTCGCCTGATTTAGCAGCTGCACAAAAAGTAGCTGATATGATTGGTACTATTCACCACCCGATCATTTTTACGATTCAAGAAGGTATTGATGCGCTTCGTGAAGTGATTTACCACATAGAAACATACGATGTAACCACTATTCGTGCATCAACGCCAATGTACTTAATGGCTCGCCAAATTAAAGCGATGGGCATTAAAATGGTGTTGTCAGGCGAAGGCGCAGATGAATTATTTGGTGGTTACTTGTATTTTCATAAAGCACCAAACGCACAAGAATTTCATGAAGAACTAAACCGTAAAGTATCAAAACTTCATATGTTTGACTGTTTACGCGCTAATAAATCAATGGCAGCTTGGGGCGTTGAAGCACGTGTACCGTTCCTTGATAAAGAATTTGTTGATGTTGCTATGCGTATCAACCCTGAAGCTAAAATGTGTAAAGATGGCAAAATTGAGAAGCACATTTTACGCGAAGGCTTTGAAGGTTACTTACCTGATGAAGTACTGTGGCGTCAAAAAGAGCAATTTTCTGACGGTGTTGGCTACAGCTGGATTGATACATTAAAAGAATTTGTAAATGAGCAAGTAAGCGATCAAGAACTTGCAAATGCGAAATTTAAATACCCTATTAATACACCAGATTCTAAAGAAGCATATTACTATCGCTCAATTTTTGAATCTCACTTCCCAGGTGATGCATCGGCTAAATGCGTACCACATGGTAAGTCGGTAGCGTGTTCTACTCCTGAAGCACTTGCATGGGATGCATCGTTCCAAAACAATGCCGATCCTTCAGGTCGTGCTGCTGGTATTCATAACGACGCCTATGCCAACAAAGGCTAAACTCGTTAACCTTACGCTGCATAAATCAAATTTATTTATGCAGCGTTTTATTTTTTATATTTCAGAACAAACTGTTTTTAGTAATAAAAAAAACAATTTAAGCGGCTCTAGTGCGTTAATTGTTATTTATAAAACCGGTTTAACCTCAAAAATGATGCAGCAAATTGCTGCTGCAACTCACTACCCTGCTACTGTATTTTTAAACAAAGCCCAAATAAATAAACCTGTGTGTAAAATTCGTTGGTTTAATCAATTTAACGAAATTAAACGCTGTGGACACGGCACTCTTGCGACTGCAAATTATTTATTAGAGTCACAACGTTATTCCCCTGCGATATTTGTTTCAAACAGTAACGAACGGTTTGCTATTAAGGTTAAACGAAACCTAGCACAGCTTGAATTACTAACAATTAATGCGACACAATTAACTGCGGATAAATTACTGCAAAGTATTATTAATACACCTATAAATGCTGCGTTTAGTACTGCACGTAGAAATGGCTATACCTTAGTTTTAATAGAAGAAAAAATAGATTTGAAAAACCTTAATGTAGATATTAACGCTATTGAGCTATCACAAAAAAATGCAGTAATTGTGATGCAAATAAAAAGAGCTGATGCATCGCAGGCTATTATTTACTTTCGCTACTTTGCGCCACAATTTGGTGTAAATGAGGATAGTGCAACAGGCTCTGCGGTATCTATTATAGCGCCTGTAATTTTTAGACTAACGGGTTTAAAATCAGGCGAACTTATCCAGCAATCAACCAGCGGCGCTTTGCTTAACTACGCGTTAAACAAAAACCGCATTCTGGTTTATTAAAACGTGTTTACACAAATGTAATATAGAGCATTATGCGGGTCGTAGTAAGCATAATGCAAAATAGTCGTTGGCATCTTGCCAAGTATTCTCTAATTTAAGCCCAGCTTGGCCTGCAAGTGCTGCGAACGACTCAACAGTGTATTTATGTGAGTTTTCGGTGTGAATACTCTCACCCTTATCAAAGTGTATTTGTTGGTTGTCAATAATAACTGACTGGTCGCACAAGCTAATCAAGTGCATTTCTATTTTGCTATGTACTTCGTTAAAACGTGATTGATGGCTAAATGTGGTTAAGTCAAAATTAGCATTTAACTCGTTATTAATTCGCCCAAGTAGATTTTTATTAAATGCAGCCGTCACGCCAGCTTTATCGTCGTAAGCATCAAGTAATACTTGGCGTTCTTTTACTAAATCAATCCCTATTAACACGTATCCATTTACGCCACACAACCGATGAAAGTTACTCATTATTTCGATAGCTTTAACGGGTGAAAAGTTACCAAGTGTAGAACCTGGGAAATACACCAAGTTCGTTTGACTGTCTAAAGCAGTGTCTTTAGTTAACTGCTTAACCATCTGGCTATGCGTAAAATCCCCTAATAAAGGTGATATTACCAGTTCCGGAAACAATGGTGACAAATGCGCAAGTGAATAGCTAAGCATCTCTTGAGAAATTTCAAACGGGACAAAGGTTTTTACATTTGCCATATGCGCCAATAAATACGCGACCTTTTTACCAGAGCCACAGCCTGGCTCTATAATTGAAAGGTTATCAGGAAGCAGCTGTGCAATTGCTTGCGAGTATTGCTCTAAAATAGACAGTTCAGTACGTGTTACATAGTACTCTTGAAGTGTCGTTATTTGTTCAAATAAGGCAGCGCCTTTGTCATCATAAAAATATTTACACGGAAGCGTTTTTTGTTCTTGAGTTAAACCATTTAAAACATCATTTAAAAATTCAGTGTCGGTTATATTACTTTGTTTTATTGCTGTTACTTGACTCATACTTTATCCCTTGCCAGTCTTATTCCACTACACATCCACGCCTGATGCGGATAATAAAAATTTCTGTATGTATTACGTAAATGATTTTGAGGGGTAAACACACACCCGCCCCGTAATACCATTTGATTGGTCATAAATTTACCATTGTATTCACCTGCTACCCCTTCTATTGGTTTGAAACCGGGGTATGGTAAGTATGCGCTGTTTGTCCATTGCCAGCATGCATCTGCCAATTGCTCTATGCTATTTGATTCTCTATGGCGGCTTGGCATGAATTGATTTTGTACAGCATCATTAATGCTATAATTTTGTGCAGCATATTCCCATTCAAATTCAGTGGGTAGCCTTGCATTAGTAAAGTTTGCGTAAGCACTGGCTTCAAAGTAACTCACATGACAAACAGGTGCGTTTAAATTAAGTGGCTGTAATCCATAATGTGTAAATTCAAACCATTCGTCATTTATGCAGTGCCAGTATAAAGGATGGCTTAAATTATTAGTTTTAATATTTGCCCAACCATCACTTAACCAGTACTGAGGATTACTATATGCACCGCTATTAATAAAGGCCAAGTACTCAGCATTCGTTACTAATCGGTTAGCAAAGCTAAAAGGGTGTATTAACACTTGGTGTTTAGGCTGCTCATTATCGTAAGCAAATTTACGATCGCATAGGGTATTAATATTAGTTCCCAGGTTTGTACCAATATTAATTATTGCTTGTTCAAAATCAGTATATTTAATTGGTTCAAGATAAGATTCATCATTTAAATTAAGTGAATTTACTGAGTCGTATTTTGGAAAAAGAGGGTTAACTGAAAAGTTATATTTGATGTCCATAAGCATGAGCTCTTGATGTTGTTGCTCATGGTTTAATCCAAGTACCACTATTTGCTTAAGTTTTTCACTGAAATCAGTATCTAACAATTCAATAACCGCTTTATCTACATACGTCCGGTATTCAATAACTTCTTTTAAACTTGGTCTAGATAAACTTCCTCTATTAGCACGCGTAAACTGCTCACCAATACCGTTGTAATAAGAATTAAATAACACTTTAAATTCTGGATTAAATAGAGTGTATTGAGTGCTATGTGTACTAAGTAAAAACGTACTCAAAAAACCATGTTGTATGAGCAAGATGCCACTTACTTGGGCTAGCATCTGGCATAGCTTGTAATTGGCAATCCTCTGCCGATAATTGTTTTATAATAGCCATACTTTGGCTGCGAGCAGACTTAAAACAATGAGTAAGCTCATGCTCATTATGACTGTTGTTAAAGTGAGTACTCATAGTGATATTTCAGTCCCTTCTTTGTTCCAAGTTAAAATATAGCTTACTGTAGTGTTAAATCATATTCATATTACAATCTGACTAAAAAATGTTCATAAGTAGATAAATTAGAGCATTGGTTATCCCTATTACAGTATGTCTTATGAAAATTTATATGACTTTCTATTTGAACAATAAATATTACTTTAAGTAATAAACTAAATTTCAACACCCGCTGAATTTTTTGTTTTTTTGAAAAAAATAAAAAAACTTATGTTTTTATATAATATCAATGCCTTAAGTTAAAAATAATTTTACATTTTACATTTTACATTTAACTCATACACTAATAGCTGTATGATCACGCTTCAATTTAATTAGTCTTCAAACTAAATTAAGTATTCATTTATACTTTGTATTTAAAGATTAAATTAATTAAATAGAAATCGGTAGTAAACCGGCTCGTTAGGACAACAAAAGAGGTATTGCATGAAGGATAATCATGACAAATATAGTATTGACAATACAGACTACACTGTAGGTCAAGACAATGTACAAAAATGGGGGTTTGATATACACAACCCTGTTTTTGGAATTAGTGCGGGTCTGATTGTCATTTTTTTAATCGCCATTCTCGCTATAGATCCACAAACTGCAAAATCTACACTCGATGGTATAAAACTCGATATTATTAATAATTTTGATGCCTTATTTATGTGGGCTGCTAACTTTTTCGTTATTTTTTGTTTAGCATTGATAGTTTCTCCTTACGGTAATATTCGCTTAGGCGGGGATAACGCAAAACCTTCATACTCTCGTGTTTCGTGGTTAGCAATGTTATTTGCAGCTGGTATGGGTATTGGCTTAATGTTTTGGGGCGTTGCTGAACCCGTCGCATACTTTACAGGTTGGTACGAAACACCACTAAACGTGACACCTAATACACCAGAGGCCGCAAAACTAGCAATGGGGGCTACAATGTTCCATTGGGGTCTGCATCCTTGGGCTATTTATGCTGTTGTAGGCTTATCTTTATCATTTTTCACTTACAACAAAGGTTTACCGCTTTCTATCCGCTCAATATTTTATCCAATATTAGGTGACAAAGCATGGGGATGGCCTGGTCACATAATTGATATTTTAGCTGTGCTTGCTACATTATTTGGTCTTGCCACTTCGTTGGGTTTAGGTGCACAACAAGCATCGGCTGGTATAAACCATGTATTTGGTCTTGAAGGTGGAATTGGCTCACAAATTTTGGTAATTGTTGGCGTAACAATGTTAGCTATTATCTCTGTTATTCGTGGTATTGATGGCGGTGTTAAATTACTTAGTAACGTAAATATGCTTATTGCTTTTGCACTTCTTGTGTTTGTTTGTTTGGTTGGCTTTGCTGTTGCTATGGGTAACATACCGACTACCTTTATGGGTTATGTAGAAAATATCATTCCGTTAAGTAATCCCCATGGACGTGATGATGAAACATGGATGCATGGCTGGACTGTATTTTACTGGGCTTGGTGGATTTCTTGGTCACCATTTGTAGGTATGTTTATCGCTCGTGTATCACGCGGTCGTACTATTCGTGAATTCTTGATTGCAGTTTTACTTATTCCTACATTAGTAACTGTTTTATGGATGTCGATTTATGGTGGTATTGCGATAGATCAAGTAGTACAAGGTGTTGGTGCTTTAGGTGTTAATGGACTTACCGATGTACCTATGGCTATGTTCCAAATGCTTGATGAGTTACCAATGTCAAACATACTCTCAGTCATTGCTGTTATTTTAGTATTGGTGTTTTTTATAACTTCATCAGACTCCGGCTCATTAGTAATTGATTCAATTACTGCTGGCGGTAAAATAGATGCTCCTATACCACAGCGTATATTTTGGGCATCAATTGAAGGTGCGATTGCAGCGGCTTTACTTTGGATTGGTGGAACCCAAGCAATTGAAGCACTGCAAGCAGGAGCGGTTTCAACTGGCTTACCATTTACAATTGTATTGTTATTAATGTGTGTTAGCTTAATTTTAGGATTGAGAACAGAGCCTCGTCCCTCTAAATAATATAAGTTATAAAAACGCCGCAAATTTGCGGCGTTTTTAAATAAATTAGTGCTTATAAATTAAAATAAGTTACTCCCACAACTTTGATATTGGAGTATCTAACTTGTAATGATAACTTAATTGCGCTTGTAATAACTCAGCGGTGGCTAACGCATCAGTTAAAGCATTATGATTTTTATAAACTGGTAATGAATAGCGCTCGCGACAGTGCGTTAATCTAAGTGATCCTAGTTTGGTATTAAACAGCTTGCCCAATATGCCATGCTTTGCTTGTAATGCCTTTCGCTCTATTTCCATTGTATCAACAAGTGCAAACTCGATACCTTCTTTAAGTCTGAGCAATAAGGCATTATTTAAAAATTGTCGTTCTATTGCCGCGTAGTGCACTACTACAACTTTGCCGCTCAGCGCTTCAAGTAATGGGTCAATTATCCTATTAAAGTCAGGCGCATCGTCTACCTCAGAGTGTGTTATACCATGTATCACGATGGATTCTTCATGCAAATTACGACGAGGTTGAACAACCCAATGTCTGCTGTGTTTACAATAAATACGTTTAAAATTAAACGGGATTAATCCCACACTAACTATGTCATCATCTTTACTATTTAAGCCTGTGGTTTCAAAGTCCATTGCCACAAAAGGAACATCTTTAATTGCCGCTAATGGTTGATTAAATGCTGACGAATAAAAGTTTTTTAACACCTTATTCTCGGTACTATTTATTAGTTGCTCATAGCGAGTTGACCAATCAATAACCGTATTCTTTTTAAAAGCCATAGCTTATTGAACACCTGAATTTACAGAGTAACTAAATTTTAAATAGCTTTGTGCTTTTTCAAGAATTGCAAAAGCCTCTTTTAAATTACGCTGCTCAAAAGGTGAAAGCTGGCGTGGATCTAAATTATTATCAGGCTCTTCGCCCTTTTCTATTTGCCATGCTTGATGACGAATTCTCATCATTGCAATATATTCAAGCGCATCTCGTAAGTCTTGTGCTTTACCCTCAGGTAACAGATTCGCTTCAATAATATCTTCAAGACGTTCAAACGAATTTTGCTTGCGTGAACCAACCGCAAGTGCATGCACTCGTATTACGTCAGAGAGCGGCGCAGTCCCTCTTCGCTTTAAGTTCATGGAGTGCTTATGTTGACCGTTATGCTCCATTACAAAGCCCTTAAAAAAACCAAGTGGAGGTGTTCTATTACGTGCGTTAGATGCCATATTAGCTAAAAATAATCGGTTAATTTTACTGTGCTTAGCTATAAATACTTTAAGTTCATCAGCCCACTTTGTTTTACCCCAAACGCCATCTAAATCAAAAAATATTGAGCTGTTGAGCAACGCTTGAGGTTTAGGCTGAGCCATCCAACCGGCAAATTGATCAAACCATTGTGAACGTGTTTTACGCCATTTTTTAAATGACGCCATTATTTCTCCATCACAGTATGTGTAACCACACTGCGCTAGACCATCACACACAAAATCAGCAAGATTTTGAAAATAAGTGTTATGTTTTTCATCATCATAACTGTCATCTAAAATAAGTGCATTGTCTTGATCTGTTACAATGAGTTGCTCATCACGCGCCATTGATCCTAATGCAATAAAACAATAAGGCACAGGTGGAGGACCCAATTTATCTTCGGCTAAGCCTAAAAGGCGCTGTTTAAATGTACGACCTATAACCGCCATAGCGGTGCCTATCATGTTGGAATTTGCATCTTCATTAACCATGCGAACAAATACATTAGGAAGTTGGCGAGCGTAATGCGCTAAATCTTCTATTGATTGCTGCGCAAGTATACCTCGTACTAATAAAAGACTGCTTTGCGATTCATAACGTAAAATATCAGAAAGTGATATTACACCAATAGGACGTCGTTTTTGTACAACTGGTAAATGATGTAAGTTATCTCTGAGCATGGCAAGTACCGCTTCAAATACGTAGGCATTAGCATCTAAAAGGACTAAATTTGTAGACATGATGTCTTGTGCTTGAGCGTCAAATGCAAGTCCTTGGGCGACTACTTTTGAACGTATATCTCTATCGGTAATAATACCAACAACCTGACCATCGTCTTCCTCTGGGTCGTCATTAATTGGCTTATTTACATCAGTCACTAATACTGACGAAACAGCTTCTTCGGTCATTAATTTTGCAATATCTTGAATCGTTGAAGTGGTATTTACAATTATTACATC
>NZ_BADT01000073.1 GCF_000239855.1 Pseudoalteromonas sp. BSi20652
GGCTATTAAATGCTTTAATAGCTATTTTTACGAAAGTTTATAAGCTTTCTATTTTAGTTTTTTGCTCAAGTAGCTTAGTTTTAGCATCGCTAAACTCAGCCAGTTTTGCATTCTCTTTAGCAAGTACGGCTTCAGGTGCGTTGTTTACAAACTTTTCGTTAGCGAGTTTATTTTGCACTTGTGCTAGGCCTTTTTCTGCTTTTTCGAGTTGCTTGTTAATACGCGAAAGCTCGGCTTCTACATCAATTAAGCCTGCCATTGGGATCATGATCTCAAGGTTGCCAACATAAGACGTTGCACACGCAGGTGCGTCGTCTTTGTTTTCAAGCATTGTAAACTCTTCAATTTTTGCAAGTGATGCTAAAAATGATTTGTTTTCTTCAATGCGTCGCACGTCGTCGCTCGATGCATTAGCAAGTAATACGCTAAGTGGCTTGCTTGGGCTTATGTCCATTTCACCACGAATATTACGAATAGCTAAAATGAATTGTTTAACCCACTCTAAATCGTCCATCGCTTTAGCATCAACGCTTGCTGCATTATAGACAGGGAACGGCTGAACCATAATGCTGGTGTTTGCTGTTTCAAGGCCTGCAAGTGGTGCAACACGTTGCCAAATAGTTTCTGTGATGTATGGCATCATTGGGTGCATTAAACGCAGTAAGCTTTCAAGTACGGTAATAAGTGTATTACGTGTACCACGTTGCTGCGCTTCATTACCTTTAAATAATACTGGCTTAGTAAGCTCTAAATACCAATCACAAAATTGGTTCCAAGTGAATTCGTAAAGCGTATTAGCAGCTAAGTCAAAACGGTAGTTATCTAGGTGTTCTGTGTAGGTTTTAACGGTTGCTTCATATTGACCTAAAATCCAGCGGTCAGCTAATGAAAGCTCTGTTTGAGCACCGTTTGCAAAACCACAGTCTTGCTCTTCTGTATTCATTAATACGTAACGGCTCGCGTTCCATAATTTGTTACAGAAGTTACGGTAACCTTCAAGGCGGTTCATATCCCAGTTAATATCACGACCGGTAGATGCCATTGCAGCAAGGGTAAAGCGAAGCGCGTCGGTACCGTGTGCTTCAATACCGCCTGCAAATACTTTACGCGTATCTTTTTCGATTTTAGCGGCAAGTTTTGGCTGCATCATGTTACCAGTACGTTTTTGTACTAGGTCTTCAAGTTCAATGCCGTCAATCATGTCTAGTGGGTCAAGTACGTTACCTTTTGACTTAGACATTTTATCGCCATTGTCGTCACGTATTAAGCCAGTTACATATACGGTTTTAAACGGAACTTGTGGTTTGCCATTTTCGTCTTTTACAAAGTGCAGCGTCATCATAATCATGCGTGCAACCCAGAAGAAAATAATATCAAAACCAGTTACCAACACGTCAGACGGGTGGAAGGTTTTTAAATCATCGGTATTTTCTGGCCAACCTTGTGTAGAGAAAGTCCAAAGCGCTGATGAGAACCACGTATCAAGTACGTCTTCGTCTTGGCTTAGCGTTACACTATCTGCAATGTTGTTTTCGCGGCGTACTTCAGCTTCGTCGCGACCAACAAATACGTTGCCTTCGCTGTCGTACCAAGCTGGAATGCGGTGACCCCACCAAAGCTGGCGTGAAATACACCAATCTTGTACGTCGTTCATCCACGAGAAGTACATGTTTTCGTATTGCTTAGGAACAAATTGAATGTCGCCGTTTTTAACTGCGTCTTTTGCAGGTTCAGCAAGCGGTGCAACACGTACATACCATTGGTCGGTAAGTAGTGGCTCAATTACCACGCCAGAGCGGTCGCCGTAAGGAACCGTTAAACCATGGTCTTCAATTTTTTCAAGTAGGCCTAGTTCTTCAAATTCTGCCACAATCGCTTTGCGCGCAGCAAAACGATCAAGGCCGTGCAAGCGCTCAGGAATTGGCGCATCAAACTCAAGCTCTTTACCGTCAAAGGTGTATGTTTCACCTTGGGTAAGAATAGCGGCGTTTTTATCGAAAATGTTGATCATCGGCATTTGATGACGCTTGCCCACTTCATTATCGTTAAAGTCGTGCGCTGGGGTTATTTTTACACAACCCGTGCCTTTGTCTTTATCGGCATGTTCATCGGCAACAATTTTAATACGACGATTAACGATGGGTAATAAAATCTCTTTACCGATTAAATCTATGTAGCGTTCGTCATCAGGGTTTACTGCAACACCTGAGTCGCCAAGCATGGTTTCTGGGCGAGTTGTGGCGACTACAATGTAGTCTTTTCCGTCTTGTGTTGTAACGCCATCAGCTAGTGGGTAACGTAAGTTCCACATGTGGCCTTGCTTGTCTTTGTTTTCAACTTCAAGATCAGAAATAGCAGTGTGTAATTTAGGATCCCAGTTTACTAGGCGTTTACCACGGTAAATTAGGTTTTCTTTGTGAAGGCGTACAAACACTTCTTTAACGGCTTCAGATAGGCCATCGTCCATGGTAAAGCGTTCACGATCCCAATCAACCGATGCGCCAAGGCGACGAAGTTGTTTGGTAATAGTGCCGCCCGATTCTTTTTTCCATTCCCAGATTTTATTAATAAAATCTTCGCGGCCTAAATCGTGGCGTGTTTTACCTTCTTCGGCATGCAGTTTACGCTCAACTAACATTTGCGTTGCAATACCTGCGTGGTCAGTACCTACTTGCCATAATGTGTTGTTACCTTGCATACGTTTAAAACGCGTTAGGGTATCCATTATTGTATCTTGGAAGGCGTGGCCCATGTGTAAGCTACCAGTGACATTTGGCGGCGGGATCATAATTGAATATGGGGTGCCTTTGCCAGATGGCTTAAAGTAGCCTTTTTGTTCCCAGTCTTGATATAGAGACTGTTCAATATCTTGCGGATTGTAGGTTTTATCCATTACACAGAACCTTAAATAAGTACTTAAATTAGTTGGTTAGTTTGCCTGATTGGCTAGCTATTAATATCTTGCGTGGTGAGATTGGCACCGAGTTGGCGTAGCTTTTTAAAACGCTCGCGGGCTGCTTGCTTAGCCGCTGCTTCTACGGGTACAAAATCAAAAACTTGGTTAAACCGACGAATATAATCCGGTAACAGGGTAGCCAAGTTAATTAAAACTTTACGATTGCCAACAGGTGGCGTAATACCAATTTCTACAGGTGCGCCGCCTTTAGGGCCTTCACCTTGTAAATTATGTGGCACAAAACTATCTGGATCGAACGCCCAAATTATTTCATCAATGGCACAGGCAGTTTCGTTATCGTTAACACAAATAAACACACGCTGCCCATTTCGATACTGATCGGCCGCAATTTGGGCAGCCAAAGCAAAATGATCGTCAGCCTTCGCTTTAGACTCATCTTGTTGCTTTAGAACGAAAAATTTAGCGTTCATGTTCATTGTATCGGGGTTTCCCATGACATTGAATGTATACCAAATTGATATACACAAATTAGGAGGCAGATTTTGCCATATAACGGGGTTTGCTTCAATTAATACACAAATAAATAAGGCGCCGTGTGGCGCCTTATTTTAGCTAAACAGGTTGTTAATCCTGAGCCGCTTCACTTACACCCGCTCTGTTTAATAAATACTGAGTAAGCATTGGAACAGGACGACCGGTTGCGCCTTTTTTAGCGCCACTGCGCCACGCTGTACCGGCTACATCTAAATGTGCCCAGTTGTACTTTTTGGTAAATTTAGATAAAAAACAAGCTGCGGTAATAGTGCCTGCAGAACGACCACCTAAGTTTGTAAAATCAGCAAATGGGCTTTCTAGTTGATCTTGATAGTCATCCCATAACGGTAACTGCCATGCGCGGTCGCCACTTTGCTCAGACGCTTTTAATAAATCGTGTGCAAGTGGGTTATGGTTTGATAGTAAACCAGTCGCATGCGCGCCAAGGGCTACAATACAGGCACCTGTTAAGGTTGCTACATCAATAACTGTATCAGGATTAAAGCGCTCAACATACGTTAACGCATCACACAATACTAAACGCCCTTCGGCATCAGTGTTTAATACTTCAACCGTTTGTCCCGACATGGTTGTTAAAATATCACCAGGTCGATATGCATTTGGACCTGGCATGTTTTCGCAGCCAGCTAAAATACCGATAACGTTAATGGGTAATTGCATTTGTGCGAGTGCACGCATTGCACCAATAACGCCTGCTGCCCCGCCCATATCATATTTCATTTCATCCATGCCTTCGCCTGGTTTTAATGAAATACCACCTGAGTCAAACGTTAAACCTTTACCAACAAGCACAATTGGAGCTTGGTCAGCGGCTGCACCTTTGTAGTTAATAATCGACATAACTGATTCGTTAACACTGCCACGGCCAACCGCTAAGTATGAGTTCATACCTAGCTCTGCCATTTTATCTTCACCAATTAGGTCAACTGTGATGTTGTCAAAATTAGCCGCAAGCTCTTGTGCTTGCTCGCCTAAATATGCAGGGTTACAAATATTTGGTGGCATATTGGCAACGTCTTTACAAAGCTTGCTACCTGCTGCTATGGCTAAGCCATGCTCAATAGCGCTTTCGCCAATAGTTAATTCGCGGCGCGTTGGTACGTTAAATACAATTTTACGAAGTGGACGACGCGGGTCTACTTTTTTACTTTTTAATTGGTTAAACGTGTATAAACAATCTTGCGTAGTTTCTACCGCTTGGCGTACTTTCCAGTACGTGTCACGACCTTTAACGTGCTGTTCTGTTAAAAAACATACCGCTTCCATTGAACCAGTATCATTTAAGGTATTTATTGTTTTAGAAATTATTTGTTTGTATTGCTTGTCGTCAAGTTCGCGTTCTTTACCACAGCCTACAAGCAATATGCGCTCGCTTAATACATTAGGTACATGATGCAATAATAAAACTTGACCTGGTTTACCTTCTAAGTCGCCACGGCGAAGTAAATTTGAGATGTAACCGTCACTGATTTTATCGAGTTGTTCACCAATGGGGGATAACCTACGCGGCTCGTAAACGCCAACCACAATACATGCGCTGCGTTGTTTTTCTGGGCTACCACTTTTTACGCTAAATTCCATTGTCACTCCTGGTTTTGAGTCTATTAAGCTATTAAGTAGGGGCTAAAAAAGATTTCTAGTCTAATAACTCTAATATTAGCTGATTTTGCTAGACTCTTACTATGTAATTGAACTTTATATGCATAAGGGCCACTAATGCAACATTATATCGTGCACTTAGGTAGGATAATTAATTTTGATGGCTTATAATAATAGCCTATTTGCCAGTAAAGACTGGGTAAAATAGCTATTTGACTATTCAATTATCACTATCGTAGTGAAATTCCATGTTTAACAGGGGCGAGCATTGCTAATTTTCCGTTATTTGACCTCAGAGGTTTTAAAATCGCAGGTCGCCGTATTTTTAACTTTAATGACCATCTTTTTGTCGCAAAAGTTAGTGGTTATTTTAGGTGATGCCTCTGAGGGGAGCATTCCGGCCAAATTAGTGCTGTCGATGATCGCACTAAAATTGCCGCAACTTGCTTCATTAATCCTTCCTTTGAGTATATTTTTAGGTATTATTTTGGCTTACAGCCGTATTTATGCCGACAGCGAAATGACTGTACTTAAAGCCTGTGGTGTAAGTGAATGGTATGTTGTTCGAGTAACGCTTATATCCAGTGCAGGGCTTGCTTTTTTAGCTGCAGCGCTCACTATGTATTTAGCACCTTGGGCGAGCGAGCAAGAATATCAATTAAAAGAACAAGCAAAAGCTGATGCAGGTTTATCAGCACTAAGAGCAGGGCGCTTTCAAGAGACAGGGAATGAAAAAGCGGTGGTGTTTATTCATAACATCGAAAATGGCGGTAAAGAATTAAACAAAGTATTTGTGGCGCAACTACCTAATAGTGAAAAAGATAACCTTGCACGCCTTGTTTATGCACAGCAAGGTGTTGTTGTTGAAGCGCAAAATGGCGAGCAACAATTAGTACTAACAGACGGTAAGCGATACGAAACAGATGGGGCTACACCAGCGCTCAACTTAACTCAATTTGACGGTTACAGCGTGCAAATTAGAGAACAAGAAATAGAGCATCAACGCCGTAAGTTAGAAGCCGTACCTACCAATCAGTTACTAGCGATTAATACGCCAGAGTCTATAGCGCAGTGGCAGTGGCGACTTGCCATACCGCTTTCTATTCCGTTACTAACCCTATTGGCAGTACCGCTAAGTGTAGTTAATCCTCGCCAAGGTAAATTTGCAAAATTAGTGCCTGCTATTAGCTTGTACTTAGGCTATTTCATTTTACTAAATGCCGCTAAGTTTGCCGTTGAAGATGGAAAAATTCCGCCTTCAATTGGTTTATGGTGGATTCATCTAAGCGCACTCTTTATTGGTGGATTATTAATTATAAAAGGGCGACCATTGGGCGCTTGGCTTAAAGCTGTTGTAACCAAGCGGGAGTTAGGCTCATGATGAAAACGCTAGATTGGTATTTGGGTCGCAGTATTTTACAAACAACGGGCTTTGCACTGTTGGTGCTTGTAGGTATTAGTACCTTAATTAAATTTATTGAACAGCTAAAATCTGTTGGGCGTGGTAGTTACGATCTAATGACCGCCATGCTTTACACTTTGTATACAATACCTGGTGATCTTGTTGTGTTTTTCCCTATGGCAGCATTGATTGGAGGTTTAACCGGTTTAGGAGCGCTTGCTTCAAATAGTGAGCTGGTGGTTATGCAAGCTGCAGGTATGTCGCGTCTGCAAATAATTGGCTCTGTTATGAAAACCGCTGTATTTATGGCTGTTTGCATGATGGCACTAGGTGAATGGGGGGCACCTGAGACACAGTTGCACGCTAAAGAAATGCGTAATCAAGCAATACACGGAGGGGATGTATTTAATGCACAAAAAGGTGTATGGGCTAAAGATGGCAACAACTTTATTAATATAGAAGATGTTGACGAGAACGGCAGACTTAATGGGGTGCATATTTACCACTTTGATAAATCCCTAGAGCTTACCCAAATTACCAAGGCTAGAGATGCACTGAGTAGAAAAGAAGGCTGGCTACTTCGGGACGTTAATAAAATTATTATTATTCCTGAAAAAACCGCAACAGAACAAATGCCAGAAGAGTTCTATCCTTCACAACTTACCGCTGAAAAGCTAGGGGTTGTTTCGGTCAAGCCAGAGTCATTATCGTTTACTGGGCTTTGGTCGTATTTAAGTTATTTAGAGCAAAACGAGCAAGATACTAGCACCTACGAACTTGCCCTTTGGCGCAAGCTTATGCAGCCTGTATCAGTTGCTGTAATGCTGTTGGTGGCGCTTTCGTTTATATTTGGCCCATTACGTACAGTTACTATGGGCGCTCGAATAATTATGGGTGTTGTAACGGGGATTGTGTTTCATTTAACTAACGAAATATTTGGTCCTGTAGTAATGGTTTATCAGATCCCAGCCATTATAGGCGCAGTATTTCCAAGTGTTATATTTATAGGCTTTGCGACATACTTGATGAATAAGCGAGTATAAGGTTCGTTTTAATTACAAAATAATAAGCTAGATAAAATAAAAAGCGTGACTGAGTAGTCACGCTTTTTTTTACGTTTTAATACTCACATAAACCGGATATTGAGTCTAATCGAGCTCGCGGTAAATACGCTTGTTTTCTTCTTTTGTTAATGCAATTACTTCAGTTTTTGAGATGTAATCTTGCAATGCATTTTTATTTTTAAAATCAACTAACACTATTAAGTTACCCAAACCAAGTAGTGAGCTTACACAGCGAATAATTGCTTGAGGCCAGCTAATGAGCTTACCGTCCAATGTTTGCACTTTTAAACGCCACGCACGCATACCAATGGTTTGACCGCTTTTAGTCCAAAAGTAAGCAAAAAAGAAAATGTTTATACCTACAAATAAAGCACTTCTAATGCCGTAAAGCAGCGGAGAATTTTGTATATAGGCCGCAGGATCCTCTGTTTGAGCAATAAAATCTAATGCAATTAGACTCTGAATTACTGCAAAATAAAGTATGGCTGTAAGCATAGATAAAGAAATTACAACTAAAGCGTCGTAGATCAAAGACGCAAAACGACGCCAAAAACTCGCACGAGGAAACTTACCAGACATAAATACACTCTCACTATTAATATGCGCGCTAGTTTAGCAAATAAGCTAACAAATACTAGGGCGTGTTGATCTTTGGTGGTTGAATTTACAGTAGTCTGTTTGGTATTTAGGTAAGGCAGAGTCTATGGTATGTGGTGTTCCCCATAAATAGGCGATAACGCAGTATAAATGCCAAACATGCGCTGTCCTTAGGAAGGACAAATTTCAATTCAAAAACATTATACACACTACGTTCTATACGCTTTGTAAAAGGCTTTGCGGCACTACATTCGCTTTTAAATGTTAATAGTTGCTCAATTGTTAAGCGGTTGATGGGGTGAATGTAATAAAACGCTTGCTGCTAACCTTATTGTTTGTATAATGCTTTGCATAGAGACGAAGGCGCATACATGATTCTTAGCTCTAAAGTGGTTTTTCTTTATCTTCTCGTGTTTAGAAGGTTAAAGAAAAATGACGCCAGCGTGATGAAATTGGTATACATGGGGGATTCAAAATCCCCTGCCGAAAGGCGTGCCGGTTCAAGTCCGGCCGCTGGTACCACTTTTTATAGCCCCAACCAAATTGGTTGGGGTTTTTTTATGTCTTAAATTCATGAAGGCGGGTCTGAGCGTCACTCAAGGCTGTGTTGGTATAAGTTAAAGCCCGCCGACCTTATTGTATTTGTCTCGTAGTAAATTTGTAAATGCTTCACATGGCATGGGGCGATACATATAAAAACCCTGGGCCATTTCACAGTTCGCTTTTGACACATAATCTAATGTTTCTTGATCTTCAATACCTTCAGCTATAATTGCAAGCCCTAAGTTATGGCCAATATCAATAATACATTTGGCAATAGCATCGCTTTGCTCGTCAGTTATTACGTTTTGTAAAAAAGACTTATCAATTTTTAAGTAATCAATAGGCAATAACTGTAAATAACTAAAGGAAGAGTATCCTTTACCAAAATCGTCTAATGCAAACGCAACACCATAACGTTTTAGTTTATGCATTATTTTGCTCATCTTCTCTTTGTTTTCCATAAATATGGATTCGGTTAACTCAATAATTAATTGTTCACCGCGGATGGATGATTTTGAGATTTTTTCAATGATGTAGTCGATAAAACTTTCATCTTGAAACTCAATAATTGATAAATTAACTGCGAGCTGAAGAGGAGGGAATCCGTTTTTATGCCATTGTTCTAATTGCGATATTGCCGAGTCTATAGCAAATGCACCTATTTTTTTTATTAATCCCGTGGATTCAGCTATCGGAATAAATATGTCTGGTGGGATAGGCTCACCAGAATCCGTAAACCAACGCATTAATACTTCGGCACCCACAATTTGCTTGCACCTTAATCCGATTTTGGGTTGCAAATATATTTCTAACTCTTCGTTGTCTATGGCTTTGCGTAATTTGCGTTCAATTTCCATCTGCTCACGGGCGTGCGCCTCAAGTTTACTGTGATAGAAACTATATGAGTTTTTGCCATTGTTTTTAGCATCATACATTGCCATATCGGCATTACTAATTAATGTATCGGGCGTATTTCCATCTTTTGGAAACATAGAAATACCAATACTTGAAGAGACATACTGAGGTCGACCGTTTATTATAAATTCACTATTGATAGTCTCTAAAAGCGCCTCACATAATACTTCTATACTGTTTTTGGATTTCACTAACTCAATTAAGATAACAAATTCATCACCCCCTAAGCGTGCGAGTGTGTCTTGTTTTCTTAAGCGCTGTTGTATACGTTCGACCACTTTTATCAGTAATTCGTCTCCGCCTTTGTGGCCTTCAGTATCGTTAATACGTTTAAAGTTATCTAAATCAAGAAACAATAAAGCAGTCATTGAGTTATCGCGTCGTGCAAGTGCTAATGAATGCTCAAGTCTGTCCATAAATAATTGGCGGTTTGCCAAGCCTGTTAGCGCATCATGATAGGCTTGAAAATGTATTATTTCTTTGTGTTGTTTTTCAACACTAATGTCGCGAATACAAAATACTCGGCCAATCAGCTTGCCATTTTTTAGCTGAGGTAGTGAGCGATAGCTATAGTGTTTGTTATCAATAGACTCAAATTCACCACTTAATGATTGTGTTGGGTCTTTTTTTAATTGCGCGATGATATGAGTGCTTTTATTTCCCTTTTTTATTATTGTATCGACTTGCCCGAAGTAATTAAAAGCGTTTAAATTAAAATGTTTAAAAAAACTTCTAGCCATTTTATTTGCACTAACCACATTTCCTTGTAAATCTAATACTGTAATTTGTTCACCAATGGCATCAAATGTTGCGTTAAGTACGCTAATAGAGTGTTCTAATTGTTGTTGTGTGTCAGAAAGCTCATTGAGCTGCTTTTTAAGTAAGTCATTACGTTCGTTTAATTCGTTAGACGTAATAAACAAGGTGCGCTCTAAAATATTTATCTCGCGCTCATTTTGCTCATACGCATCAGATATTCGCGACACAATATCGCTATACTCCTGAGCGAAGCTATCATCAACTTTACTGCGTTTTAACTGGCGGGCTAACAGTTTATGCAACGAGGGACCTCTTAGTTTTCAGTTAATAAAGTGATTGTCATGGTTTGATTATGCAAACGACAGGGGCCAAATGGCACAAGAGGCGACAATTCACCGTAGGAGTAAAAGCCTGTTTGGGTACATTCTGCTGGAAGTAAATCGGCAATTATTTCAAGCTCTTCTTCAACACGTTGATCAAGGATTATTCTTCGCCCTACACAGCTAACTAATAATGCAAGCGTTGGTTGGTCATTGCTCATCATGTTGATCGCAAATTCACCAGCTTGTTGTGCGCCATCAACTAAGTTTTCGTAATTTGCTCGCATTAATTGGCATTTAGCACTTTCAGGTACATTACCCGCAAGGGTCATGCTTTTTTCGTCTTCGTCAATACTTAAAATAGTTCTGACTACGGCTTGATCATTTTTACTTTCTTGTACGGATAATGGAAATAATAAGGCTGAGCCGGGTAACTCATTTGCATATTCCCCTAACATCATTTTATACAATTCGAGTGATGGGGTGTTGTCGATTTCAAATAAAGTGTTTTTGTTTGACTTAGTGATTTCGCGCATGGGTCCAAATGGTTTCCATCCGCCCATTGTTCCGTGGCCTATACTTAACTTTTCACCATAAAATCCGACAAGTATGACTAAGCCTTTAGCTATATCTGCGTTGTGCCATACAACAGTTTCAGTGAAGCGGTCTTGATCACCCGCTAAGCCACCCGTTATCAGTACACTTTCAGGTAACGCCTTGGTTATACCATCAATTAGCTCGCTGCCGTTTATAAGTTGCCCATCGGAAACCACGAATACATAACGTAATCCTTCATGCTCTAGTTTTTCTGCAAGGGAGCTCCCTAATGAATACGAATCAGCGTGGTTACTAATGTTGTCTGACTTGGCTATAACATGGCTTTTTTCAAAGCTTACTGCCGTTAGCGCTATGCTTTTGTCATGTAACTCACTGCCTTGGATTTCGCCACTAGTAGAGCAACCAATAATTTCAGCGTGAGGAAATGCGGCGTTTAACTGCGCCTGTATTTTGGGTGTTGCTATGGCATGGCGATCGCCAAAAGCGAAAATTAATGCTGCATTAGAGTCTATTGGTAGAACATTTTGCCATTTGCTTTCTTTATAAATAGATTGAAATGTGTGCATAACTTAAAGGCTTCCATGTGCAAATATGTTATTTAAAATATAGATTATAGAGTAAAAATAGGTAAACCCATATTGCTTGTGTTTAATTAATGTATTTTATGTCTGTTTTTGTCTCACAAACTTATCACTGTCTGCTTTTTTAAATTAGTGGGTGTACCGTACTACGTGTTGGGGGTACAATTTAATAATTGGTTCGTGGACAAGTATCATGAAATCCAATTCGAACTTTTTAACGTATAACATTATTAAGTATTATGAATATAACACCGCTAAGAACTCTTATATGACTCAGTTAAGTGCTAAACAAAACATTCAAGCGATTGTTAAAGCGATAAAGACAGAAGAAGCATTACTTCGTCAAAAACATCCTTTGCTTGCTCATCAAAATACCTTAGGGCTCATTATATTACTGCTCTCATTGAGTGCTTTAATTGGTGTTGGGATTTTATATTACCTTGCCATCATTCCTGCCTGGGCATGTATTGTACTTGCCGCTATTGCGGCGTCTATTTCTCACGAGCTTGAGCACGACCTAATTCATAAACAGTACTTTAGTAATCAGCCTTTAATGCATAATTTTATGATGTTAACTGTATGGTTAATGCGCCCAAATACTATTAGTCCGTGGTACAGACGTAAAATGCATTTGCACCATCATAAAACATCAGGTACTGAGCAAGACCTAGAAGAGCGCTTGGTGGGGAACGGCATTAAAAACCCATTTTTACGCGCGTTGGTAATTATTGACGGCTTACTAGGGTTGCTCATCAATACAAGGCGTTTTAGTAAAGAAATCAAAGGTTTTAGCTTTGCGAGTGTGTTTAATGCAGGTTTTCCTGTTACTACAGCGTATTTTGCTGTTTTATACAGTGTAATTGTATTCCATTTAGCTAGCTTATTTGCGCCACTTGAGGCTAGTTCACCTGCGTTAGTGCTCGATATTATGAATGTTTTTGAGTTTTTGATGGTTGTGCTAATTTTGCCAAATATAGTGCGTTCTAGCTCATTAAATTTTGTCACATCAAGTATGCATTACTACGGCGGTGTTAATAATATGCTAGAGCAAACGCATGTAATTACCAGTCGCTTATTCATGCCTTTTAATCTATTTTGTTTTAACTTCGGTAAAACGCATACTATTCATCATTTTGTTCCAAATCAGCCGTTTTACTTACGCCAAATGCTAAGTAAAAATATTCTTAAAGTGATGCGTAAACACAACGTACGGTTTAACGATTTTAATAGTATTAAAAACGCTAATGCCTATAACGCACAGGCAAATTAATTACTTGAACCTAATATAGGTTGAGGTTTTATAGTGCTGTTTTATTTTATAAAGCAACACTATGAGCTTCAATCAAATGACATTACCCGTTAACGATATACAACAAGCTATCGTTTTTATTTAACTTTAGGCTTTACGCAAATAGTTAAAACAAATCATCACCGATGGTTTTAATGCGCCAATCAGGCGAATTTTTCACTACAACTCTCCCCTGAATCATTAACTAACGACGCAGTTATTTATTTTGAAAATGAAGAGTTTGATAGGTGAGTTAGTCTATTAAAGCAAAAAGATATTAAGTCTGAATCAGACGTCAAAGGTAAATGTTATTTATGCGAAAAGCGTAATCACAAGATTTCCTAAGTAATAAAGTTTGGTTTTATTGGGCAGGTAAAAGTAGGCTTACCCAATCTAGCGGGTCAACTCTTTAATCTCATTTATATTACCTACCAGCGATTTATTTTTGCCCTTTAAACCACTTGTAGCTATCGGGGTAATCAAAGACTAAAGATACAAATTTTGTAATTAATAGTGCTCATAAAAAAATACTGTAAATTCGATTGCTTAAAGGCAGTGTACTGTAAATAATTCCCGGCATTACTGTCCATGGCAATAAATGCGGTAAAGCCATTAACAACTCCAAAAGATGATACAACAGCTGAAATAACTATTTATTATGTGATTATAAAGTGCTTTGTCTGAGCATACTTGTAAAAGCATTCAAGGATTGGCATTTTAATTCAATGTGAATCTTAATTTACTTTTTATATTTGGGCGCATATATTAAAAATACAAAGGTCACTGTTGGCTTAATTACAATAAAAATAAAGGATGGAACATGAAACGTTCATTAATTTCACTCGCAATAGGGTTGGCTGCATTTGGTACTTTTAATGCAAGCGCAAACTTAGATCAACAAATAAAAAGTGTTGAACAGCAAGTTATAAAATGGCGACGCGATTTTCATCAAAATCCAGAGCTAGGCAATCGTGAAACGCGTACTGCGGGTATAGTGGCTAAACATCTAAAAACACTCGGTATGCAAGTTCAAACTGACATTGCTTATACTGGTGTCATCGGTATTTTAAAAGGCAGTAAACCAGGTCCAACCGTAATGCTTCGCGCCGATATGGATGCACTTCCAGTAACCGAAAAAGCTGATGTAGAATTTAAATCAACCAAAACGACCAATTATCGCGGCGTTGATGTAGGAGTTATGCATGCGTGTGGGCACGATACTCATGTGGCTATGCTAATGGGGGCCGCAGAGGTGCTTGCTAATATTAAAGACGAATTACATGGCAATGTTATGTTTGTGTTTCAACCAGCAGAGGAAGGCGCACCAGAGGGAGAAGAAGGCGGTGCTGAGCTTATGTTAAAAGAGGGAATATTTGAAAAATATAAACCCGATGCTGCATTTGGCTTACATATAACATCAGGTTTACACAGCGGGCAAATAGGCTACAGAAGCGGTCCGTTTATGGCAAGTTCCGACCGCTTTGAAATTACGGTACATGGTCGTCAGGCTCATGGCTCTGCTCCGTGGACTGGGGTTGACCCAATTGCCGCAGCTGCACAAATAGTAACAGGTGTAAACCATATTGTAAGTCGTCAAATTAATATTACTAAAGAGCCTGCAATTGTCTCATTTGGTAAAATAGCAGGTGGTGTGCGAAATAACATTATTCCAGAAGAAGTTGAAATGGTGGGTACAATTCGTAACTTTGATATGGATAACCGCGCGCAAATTTTTGAAAAAATAAAAACAACTGCTACGCACATTGCTCAAGCATCGGGTGCTACTGCAGATGTGCATATTCACGAAGGTTACCCAGTAACGGTTAACAATCCAGTGTTAACAGCAGAAATGTTACCGAGCCTAAAAAAGGCGGCAGGTGAAAACAATGTAATCGAAATGAGTAAGATAACGGGCGCAGAAGACTTCTCGTTTTATGCACTTGAAATACCAAGTGTGTTTGTGTTTCTGGGTGGAACCCCTGCTGATCAAGATTTAGCAACGGTTGCAAGTAATCACTCACCGTATTTTTATGCCGATGAATCATCGTTTAAAGTAGGCACTAAAGCGCTTAGTCAGTTAGCAATCGACTATTTAAACGCAAATAAAAATAAGTGAAATATACCACGTTAAAGGATAGGTTTAACTTGGCTGTTTTAATTTGATGGTAACTTTAGAGCAGCACAACTACAGCATGAATAACATAGTTAAGTGCACAGTGATGCTTACCAATATAAACGACGTTATTTATTAAAAATAACGCGATTTAAATTTTTTGAAATTTAATGAGTAAAAGTGCTGTCTATTTAAAGAGTGACACAACAGAGGAAAGATCATGTGTAGTTCACCAAAAAGTAGCCGTGCAATAAATAAAACAGTAATAAATTTTAATAACGAATTAACGCAAGAGCAGCGCCTGAATTTTGCAGCAAAAGCTAATTTAGCACAAGAGCGCCGTGAGCAGCGCGAAGCAACGAATAAACGCTACGAGCAAAAACACACTAATAGTAAA
Organism: Pseudoalteromonas sp. BSi20652; assembly: GCF_000239855.1. Classification (GTDB taxonomy): domain Bacteria; phylum Pseudomonadota; class Gammaproteobacteria; order Enterobacterales; family Alteromonadaceae; genus Pseudoalteromonas. The sequence continues at coordinate 15,609 of NZ_BADT01000073.1, forward strand.
CCTTCATCTGGTTTGTTTTCGTGGTTACAGCAACTAATTAACTAATTAAAAAAACGGCCTGATATCTGGGAAATGGTGTACGCAACTGCGTATGATCATGACCTTTAAAAGCGTTTTCTGATAAGCAAAGTGTATAGCAGGTGTCTGAGTTGCTAGGGTATGAGTCGGTGAGTTTGTTTATTACTATATTTAAAAAAGTGATTAAAAAATCGCCTATGAAATACATGAGCGATTTAAATCAACTTGGCCCTCAAATAAACGAACTACCAATTGCATTAAGTTAGTGATCTATTATAGCACTAAGAAAATAGCACAATAACAAGGCGAAACTTATGACATAGTGTTGTTATCACTAATTGCTCCCTACATTACTCTACCTTTTGCATCCATGCAGTCGTACGTGAATTATTTTTAACCTAGTGAGTGCGCTATTTAATGCGATAGTATGGGCCTGTTTTTAATATAATTGGTATTACCACGTATAAGTTGCCGAAAGCATCGCGTTACGAGGTCTACCTGGAAAGTATCTGTCGCCGGTAAAACTGGTGTAATCGGCGCGCTCTGCATAAGCCTCATCGGTTAAGTTAATAATGCGGGCAAGCACTTCAATGTTTTTCGTAACTTGCCATTGTGCGCGCAGGCTTAAAACATCATGCCCTTGGTATTTATTTAAGTTTTCTGGGTCGGTGTAGTAGTTACCAACACGATGCCACTGCAAAGCAATTTGCGTATTGTTGAGTGCTTGCCATGTTAAATCGAGATTAGCAATATTACGCGGTGCGGTATCTATGTCGTGGCCGTTTATACTTAAACCGTTGAGTACTTGATTGTTAGTATAAGTATGCTTTGCGTGGGTGCCTGCAAAGTTAAGCGCAAGCGAGTCCGTGAGCTGGTAATCAAGTTCAAGCTCAATACCACGATGGCGAGAGCTGCCATTATTGACCGTAAAAAAGTCGCTATCGCGGTAAATCGTATTGTGTTTACTCATAGCGTAAACCGACACGCCATAACGCAATTTTTCGTAAATTCCTTTAATACCCAGCTCTGCGTTATTCGCTATTTCGGCGCTTAAATTTGCAGTAGTTTGCTCGCGTTGTAATTGGTATAGCTCAGCCGCTTGTGGTGCTCGGTAACCGCGAGAAAAATTGGCATAAAGCGTGTTATTTGTATTGTACTGATAACTTACCCCAAGCTTTGGCGATAAATTACTAAAGCTATTTTTAGCACTCGCTGGGCGGCTGTATCTGCAGCCACCAAATCCGCATTCTGTGCCATCGTCTTTTGTTCTACCTGCTAGCATATTATTGGTGTAGTCGTACTGCATATGCTCGTAGCGTACACCGGCTGTTAGCAACCACTTATTTAATTGCCAATCAACAGATGCAAAAGGGGCGTAAAGCGTGGCGTTTACATCGTAATCGTAATGCTTACCTTGTGGTACTGTAGCAACTAAAAATGCAGAGCCTTGAGTGGGCTCATTTTGGCTTTGAGTAAAGTCGGCTTGCGTGTATTCGCCATCAAGCCCTAGGTTTACTTTTACATTACTTTGTAAATTATGCTGATAAAGCGATTGCACGCCAAAGCCGGTTTGGCTGTTTTTTTCAAGTGGTGTACCAGGTAAAAAGTGCTTAAAAAAGTCCATGCTTTGGTCGCGAAAATATAACGTAGTAGAGAGCACATCATCGTTATTTAATTGCCATGTTGCGTTGCTCCACGCTCTAAATGCACGTGCTTTTCTAAATGCGTCAGGGTCAAAGTTTTTTTGCGCGAGATCTTCGTTTTTATAGCTTTCAAAGCCTGTAATAAATCCCGCTGTTTGCTGATCTAGGTTTGTGTAAGTAAGGCCTGAGGTAAGTAATAAATTATTATTTGAATAGCGATGGCGAATATTTACTTTTTGTTGCTCTACGCTTTCGTCGTCTCGGTAACCGCTGTCGTCGGTAATACTTGCATTAATGCCTATACCGCTGTTGCCGTAATCTTGCCCTGCACGTAATTTATAACGGGTATAACCGTACGAGCCATAATCTAAACCTACTAAGCCACCGCCTTGAGTGGTGTCGGGTGTGATTACATTGATAACACCATGCACAGCGTTTGAGCCATAAAGTGCAGAGCCAGGGCCTTTTAACACTTCGATGCGCTGCGCCATTTCGCTGTGCGCTTCAAATAGCTCGTTTATGTTACAAAACCCAGCGGCTCGAAGTGGTATGCCATCCTCTAGTGTAAGTATACCGCCGCAAGCGCCCGCGCCCGAGAGTACTTGTGAGCGCAGTGCGGGTAAATACTCTTGGCCATTTCCGCGTTGAATATTAGCGCCCGCTACACGTTGCAGAGCTTCTTCAATATGCGTAGGCGCTATGCTATTTAGTTGTGCTTCACTGAGAGTGCTTATTGATAAAGGCAACGGGGTTGATAGCGCTTCAATACGTGATGCGGTAGTTGTTATGGTTTCTATTACATCGTTGTTTGTATTATTGGCAAACGCAGTGTGGCTAAAGGGTAATAACAACGGCAAAAAATAAGGTTTCATACATTCCTTGAAAATAAACTATAGTGCATTGCCTCTATAATATGCGGTTTTTAAGTGCTTTTAAACTCGTTGCGTTAAAGCGTACGTAACCTATATATTTTGTATATAAAAGATAATGCAAAGCACGCAGCCGCCGGAAGTAATAACGCGAGCACTAAAAAGTACTTAAATAAAATATAACCAATAATCCCACCTAATAAAAAGCCGCTAATAATGAGTAAAAAAACAACGCATTTGCGAGTATCAAATGCCTCACCTTTTAGTGTTTTGCCAATCATTAATCCAAGGTCAGTAAAAATACCTGTTAAATGTGTAGTACGTATAACAGCACCACTGTAATTAGTGGCTAGCGCATTTTGTAGCCCACACGCAGCAGACGTTAAAACAATGCCGTAAACGAATGTGTTTTTGAGTAAATAAGCACTCGCCAATAGTAACAATCCTTCAATAAAAAGTAAGGTATCGTAATGACGCCCAAGTTTTAATGAGCCACCGCTGAGTAAAAAGCCAGACAGTGCCGAGCCCAACATAAAGCTAGTAATTATTGAAAGTAGTAATAAGGCAGTGCTGGTGTTAGTGACTGTTTTAATGCCAAGTAAAGTAACAGAGCCAGATACATGTGAAATAGCCTGATGTTCAAACCCTAATAAGCCGACAGCGTTTACTATGCCCGCTATAAATGCGAGCGTAAACGCGCCATATTCAACCCATTTTGGTAGTTTTGTAAACATTGGTTATCTCTTAATGTATGCAGAGTTAATTATTGCGCTTGTGCTTTAAAACGCTTTATTTGCTCATCAATTAATTTTGTATCAATTACGCCATGCTTAAAAGCAATGTAAGTGGGAAATGTAAATTCATTTAATTGTCGAGCATAGACTTTTTTATATTCTTTTGAATACCACAAACCCGCTTGATAGTTAGTTATTGCGTATTCAATACGGTTTTTTTCTAGTAGCCCAAAGGTGTCTGTAGTTAAGAGTGTACGCATTAAGTTACTCTCATCAATATTGTATTTTGTAGCAATAACCTCAGGTAGGGCAACACCGCGAAGCATGGCTATTGTGGCATTTGATAAATTGTTTGTGAGTAGCTTATCTTCGCTTAAAGTAAATAAACCAAACTTAGTAGTATGCAGAGGCACGCTTGTAAAATCTAAATATTTTGCACGCTCTTGATTATTGGTCAAGGAGAAATAGCAGTCGTAGTAACCTAGCGTCATTTCTTTTTTAACGCGCGCCCATGGCAAGTGCACAACATCAATTTTTAGATTTAAGTTACGCTCAATAAACGTTAAATATTCAATATCTAAACCTGTAAATGTATCTGTTTTTTCATCATACACAGTAAAGGGAGGGTAATGAGTTGTTACACAGCGCAAAGTTTGGCTTGGGGCTGCAAGTAAAAGCGAGGGATAATTTAACGCTAAAAATAATATTATTGCGCGCATAAATATAAATCCAATTCCTTTTAAGTGTGTAACTTGAATTTAATTATACAGATAATGGACTTAATTGCATTGATCTAAGTATTTTTACCTAGCGTATATAATTAATTTTGTGAGATACACTATGTTTAACGCAGAGCAGCAGTCGCGCATTATCGAAATGGCGTGGGAAGATAGAACCCCTTATGAAGCAATAGAGCAGCTATACGGATTAAAATACCCACAGCTGGTGGTTTTTATGCGAGACAATGTTTCTAAAGGGAGCTTTAAAGTTTGGCGTAAACGCCACGCTGGTCGTAAAACAAAACATTTAAAACTACGCGATCCCGCAATTATGCGCAGCCATTGCAAAACACAATATAAACAACGTTAAGTAGGTGTTAGCGGTTTCATACAATGTTCAGCTGTGTTTGTTAATCTTTAATTATTAACTACATTAGAGATTATTTATGAGAGCACCTATATATACGGCGTTAGTAGCATTGGCTTTATTTTCAATAAGCGCAGATGCAAATCCACATAAAGATAAGCATAAACATAGTAATAAGCATAGTAATAAACATGGACATAAAAAGCATAGCGACAATGACTATCTTTCTAAAAAAGAGGCAAAGCAGTTAATTCGCGCAGGTTGGACGCCACCAGGGCTAAGTAAAAGCTATCACCGAGGCGACTTTTTAGATCGTGATTTATACAAACGAGGTAGAGTGATTGAACGCTCCAGAGATAATGGTACAGTGAGTATTGAAATAGACCGTACAGTTATTCATATGGTGCACGATACCCGAGAAATACTTTCAATTTTAAGTCGCTAAGTTAACTTATAAGGATATTTTAATGCTCATTGCGCTGGCTATAATTATTGGCTTTTTTTACTGGTTACCTTATTACCTATGTCGTACAGCCAGCATTACTTAGTGCGTAGCTGCGATTTTGTGCGTTTACAGGTATTTTATATTGCCAGTTTTGTAGCCGTTACTTCATTGTTTTTATTATGGAAAAGTAGCGCAGTAGGTTATGTGTTTATAGCCTTAACCTCATTACTTATAATGATTTTACAAGGTAAATGGATTTACCCGTATACGTGGCTTGCTGAAAAAGAAGTGCAAAGCTCGCCAAAGCACAGTGAGCATAGTGTAAGAATTATGTCGGCAAATGTACTTATGTCGAACCATAAAAGTGAGCAGTTAATTAGCCTTGTTGATGAGCATCAACCCGACCTACTTATTACACTTGAAAGCGATAGCTGGTGGGAAAATAAATTATCAGTCATTAAAAAAATTACCCGTATTACATAGAATGCCCTAAAGACAATCGTTACGGCATGCACTTATACAGCAAGTTTAAAATACTTGATGCTCAAATATGTGAGCTAATAGAAGAAGATATTCCCTCAATTCATATTTTGTTTGAAAACGATGAAGGCCTACAAATGCAAGGGCACTTTATTCATCCAGCACCGCCAAGCCCGACCGAAGAAGACTCATCGCGCCCGCGCGACTCGGAGCTAATAATGGTAGCTAAAGCACTTAAAAACCCAACCAGGCCAATCATCGTTGCTGGTGATTTAAACGACGTAGCATGGTCGCGTAGCACACGTTTGTTTATGCAAATCAGTGGCTTGTTAGACCCACGAAAAGGCCGTGGTTTTTATAACACCTTTCACGCAAGCTACTTTTTTATGCGTTGGCCGCTCGATCACTTATTTCACAGCCCTGGCTTTAAAGTAAAGCGTATTAAGCGCTTAGCTAAATATGGGTCTGATCACTTTGCACTGCTTACTGAGCTTTCTTACGAAAACGCTAATCAGCAATCATTAGAAACTAAATCTGCGCAGCACAAGCAAGAAGAAATTCAAGAGCTTGCAATGAGTAAGGCTGACAAGCGAAAAGTGCCAAGATTTGAGGAGCAGTAAATTTAAGCCATAGACCACTTTAGTAGTAATTTAATTGTTTTGGTTACTCCCTTTTCCAAAATTAAAAATCCGCTCAATTAAGTGCCAGCAATAGTTGGACAAACTAATTACAGCGGTCACTTCAAAACGCGCTTTTTTATATCTATCTAAAAAGTCATACCGAGCAACTTATTATGCAATTTTATTATTAGGCAATACCGTATCTTACTAACATAGCAATATCGTTTTCATTTTAATGATAAGTACTTTTAAATGTTTTAAAAAAGTAAGTACTTTGAAGATAAGCAACTAAACTTAATCATTTAAGTAACTAGGTGTGGGTCATATTACAAAAGTGTTTAGTAAGCTATTACCATCACATATAACTTTTAAACTATCGCTGCTTGTTTCGTTGGTGGTGACTTTTGCTTTTACGTCACTTGAAATTTATAAGTTTTTAGATCAAAAATCACAACTTACACTCCAAATAAATACAGAGCAATATGCTCAAGCAAAATTTATAGCAAAGGATATACAAGATAAAATTAATAAGCGTTCTCTATTTATATCTGGATTAGCCGATACAATTTCACCAAAAACAATGCAGTCAGAGGCGTTACTATTAATAAAATTAAAAATAGCCTTAAGCTTACAAATATTTTTCCACAAGGATTAGCTGTTTTTTTGCCTAGTGGAATTGGCGTAATTGCCGAGCATCCTTTTATTGCAGGCAGAAGTACATTTTCATTTGCCCAATCAGAATGGTTTATTAAAGCAAAAGAAAGTCATCATGTTGTAATGGGTACTCCCTATATATCTGGTGTAAATGGCGTATTATTAATGCCTATGGCAAAATCCATTAGGGATAACAATGGAGACGTACTGGGTATACTTGCTGCGCCAATATATTTAAATTCCCCTGGTTTTATGGACTATATTTTTGATGAAAATCATAGGCAACAGGGTGATGTTTTAGTGGTTTCTAGAGATGATGCTATTTTTGTCGCTTCAAGTGATCCTGCTGTTTTACTGAAACCAATTACGTTTTTAGCAGAGCATAAGTTTTATGATGCAGCTATGAGCGGGTTCAACGGCTTCGATAAATTGACTCTCAGCAGCGGCGATAAAATGTTAAATGCCGCCGCTGATATTAACAACCCTAATTGGTTTGTTGTTGTAAGGGCACCAATAGAAACGGTATATAAACGTTTAAATGATAATTTTTATTCCGCTATTGTTAATGGTGTACTGGTTAGTTTAGTCGCACTTTTAACAATTACGTTTACTTTGTATTTGTTTTTTATACCATTGAGAAAAACAGCCAAATCAGTTAAGAAAATGATTGAAAACCCCGATACCTTAGCGCACATAGATATTTACAAAAACGATGAAATAGGTCGGCTTATCAAGGGGTTTAACTTGCTAATAGACATAGTTAATGAGCGTAATACTAATCTTATAATAGCAAATGCAGCGTTAGAGTCATTATCACAAACCGATGGATTAACTGGTATCGCAAACAGAAGATACTTTGACGAAACACTTAGGCACGCTTGGCGAGTGCAAACTCGTAATCAGCAACCGTTGACTCTACTGCTTATTGATATCGATGATTTTAAAAAGTATAACGATACTTACGGACACATAGCAGGGGACGATTGCTTAAAAAATGTTACTCAAGCAATAAAAACCAGCGTAAATAGACCTACTGATTTTTTTGCACGCTATGGTGGAGAAGAGTTTGTAATTTTGTTGCAAGGCAATATGAAGGAAGGAACAATTGTCGCCGAAAAAGCGCGAGTGGCTGTCAGTAAATTACAAATAGAACACCGTAGTTCTTCTTATAAACATTTAACGATTAGTTTAGGGATTGCGTCAGTTATCCCTAATGTTAATCGTGACCCCTTTGAATTAATAAAAAAAGCGGATAAGGGGTTATATCAAAGTAAAGCGCATGGTAAAAACCGATATGAGGTTGTTCACGATGATTAACGCATTGTGTTAAACCACGCTAAATAAGTCCTTCGATACGTTATTTAATTAGAGCTCTGGATAATAAGCCTATCCCAAGCAGCTATTTTAAGTGCTAGATAAAGTGATTTTTAATGCTTTATAAGTCAATGTTTTAGTGAGTTTGTTGACCAAGGGCAGGCTGAGCTACTTGCATAAAAAACTTGCTTCTATTTTTCTGTTATTAGCTGTTTATTTGTTGGTTAATAAATAATGCTGTAATTTTGCTTGTGCAACATAAAAGGATAAAAGTCACAAAAAAGCCTAAAAGCGGTTACCCACTTTTAGGCTTGGTATTTTTTTGAACGCGGATCAATAATACTTATTCAATGCGCGTATCTAAATGCCTTAGCAAAATTAGCTGGCGATCATAATGCTTTTAACATTTACGAATTCGCGCATACCAAAACCGCCGTGCTCTCGACCATAACCACTGCCTTTTACACCACCAAACGGTAAGTTAGGTTGTGCTAAACCATAGCCGTTGATGTTGATCATACCGGTATCAAAATAAAATTTAGCAAGTTCGATGGCTTTATCCACATCAGTTGAGAAAATACCACCGCCTAACCCATAGCGTGAGTCGTTAGCAATGCGCATTGCATCATCGTTGTCTTTTGCTTTTATAAGCGAGGCAACCGGACCAAATAGCTCGTCGTCATACGCAGGCATTCCTGGTGATAAGTTATCAAGTAACGTTGGTGGGTAGTAGTAACCTGTTTTTTGAGGTATTTCACCACCCGTTACTATGTTTGCACCCGCTTTAACAGACTCCATAACTTGGTCGTGAATGCCGTCACGCAAATCTTCACGGGCCATTGGGCCTAAGTCTGTATCATCTGCCATTGGGTCGCCCATTTTCATGGCTTCAAACTGCTCTTTTATCTGTGCTTTAAAATCATCATAAAGTGACTCAACAACAACATAACGCTTAGCCGAAACACACGTTTCGCCGTTATTGATCATACGGCCTGTTACACAGGTTTTAACTGCAAGTGCTAAGTCAGCGTCATCTAGTACAATATACGCATCATTACTACCTAGCTCTAAAACTGTTTTTTTAACGTGTTTACCGGCTTCTTCAGCTACTTTTTTACCTGTAGCGTCACTTCCTGTAAATGTTACGCCGCAAATTGCTTTGTGCGAAATTAATGAGCTAGCTGTTTTACCGTCGATAAGTAAGTTGCTGAAACAGTACTCTGGGAAACCTGCTTCTTTAAATAGCGCTTCAATTTTTTCAGCCATGCCAAATACATTACCAGCATGTTTTAGTACTGTAGTGTTACCCGCCATAATGTTAGCGGCACTGTAACGAATTACCTGATAAAGCGGGAAGTTCCACGGTTGAATACCTAATAGTACACCTGTTGGTTGGTAGCTGATAATTGCGCGGCCGCCGTCCATATCACGTTCTTCGTCAGCAAGTACTTGTGGGCCTTGTTCGGCTGTGTAACGACAAATTCCTGCGCATAGTTCAACTTCTTGAAAACCTTGCTCGTATACTTTACCCATTTCTTCGGTCATGAGTTTTGCAATTGCTTCTTTTTGTTCTTCAAAAAGTGAAGCTAGTTTATTGAAGTATCTTGCTCGTTCAGTGAGTGACGTTAAGCGCCATTGTAAATATGTTTCGTGAGATTTTTCGATTACCTGTTCAGCTTCTTTTTGAGAAAGTAGTGTGTAGGTTTTAATGGTTTGTTCAGTTGCCGGATTAATCGTTTTAACTGTGTTAGTCATTTCTATCTCCTTACAAATTATGTAATGGTGATAGTGCAAAACGAGAGCCAATATAAAAAAATAGTGTTAAATAAAGTTAAGCTATTGAAATTTAAATTTTATTTTTTGCTTTTTTAATTGCTAAAATTTTTTACTGATATGAATAAATTACTCAAGGCAGTAAAAAATTCTGATTAATGCAAAATTTACAAGGTTACACATTTAATTTCTGTAACTTATAGGAGCTCTTTAGCAATGCGCTTTAATAAGTAGGTTTCTCGTAAGATAGAGAGCCCTTGTTTTTCGCTATTGGCTAGCGTGCGCTCGTTATGTGCAATTGCATCGTTGATATCAACCCATTTAGCGGTCATGCCATTTTGCAGCTCATAGTGTTCTAACTGTGCTTTGCCAAACTCATCGGCAATAGTGCATGTATAGCAATACGATTTGATATGAATAATATCAAAATCATCTTTATACCAAGGGCGATACTCTTCATAGAGCCCAAAGGCTTTAACTACACTTATTTGTTGTGCACCGGTTTCTTCGCTTAGTTCGCGAATTAAACCTTGCTCAATACTTTCGCCTTCATCGATTCCGCCACCAGGTAAGCTGTAGTCTTCATAGCGGTTTGTATACATTAAAAGTATTTTATTATTTTTAATGACAATGGCGCGAGCCGTTAAACGCGTAAATTGACTACCTTGGTCAATATTAATCCCTGAATGAATTAGGGTTTTTAATTGCTGCATTTCGTCTCCTTTTTTAAGCTTTTAATAATAACAGTTGCTACCATTATATAAATAGAAATGATATTAATTATTTTTAAAATTTGTGATCGATTTGTTTAAGCTTACGTAAATGTTCGGCTGTTAACATAAGTGGCATTTAATAATTTAAACTCACTCAAAAAATAGATTCTAAGCATGCCTTTAAATTAGTATTTGTGATGCGTAGAATGATAAAAAAGCATAGGGATTTATCATGTTAAACATACTTTTAGTAGATGATGACGTTGAGTTTAGTGACGTTGTTTGCCACATAGTCGAATTCCTCGGCCACAACATAAACACTGCTACCAGCTTAAAAGAAGCACATCAATGGTTTGAAAATAATACCTTTGACCATGTGCTGCTTGATTTTATGTTGCCTGATGGTAGCGGCCTGCACTTGCTTGATCATTTAAAGACGATTGGGCAATCCCCAAAAATTACACTTATATCGGGTCATCCTTCAGTTAAAGGTATTTTAGCTGACATGTGCGAGCCAAACGTAGGGCATTTATTAAAGCCATTGCAACGTGAAGATTTAGAGCTGGTTTTAAATGGCCCTAAAAAAACAGTTAAAAAAGCAAAATCGAGCGGTATTAAACGACACTTTGGTGGGTTAATTGGTGAGTCTGAGCCAATGCAAAAACTATACAACATGATTGAACGCGTTGCTAAAACAAATGCTAACGTGATGCTTATGGGGGAAAGTGGAGCAGGTAAAGAAGTAGTAGCTCAAGCTATTCATAATGCAAGCCAATGTGAAGGCCCGTTAGTTGCGAGCAACTGTGGTGCACTTTCAAAAGAGCTAATTGGCAGTGAATTATTTGGTCACGAAAAAGGCGCGTTTACAGGCGCAATTGCACGCAAAGAAGGTGTGTTTGAACAATCAAATAACGGTACTTTGTTTTTAGATGAAGTAACCGAAATGCCAATTGATATGCAGCCAAATTTACTGCGAGTGCTTGAAACTAAAAAAGTAACCCGTGTAGGTGGTAATAAAGAAATCCCCACTAATTGCCGTGTTATTTCGGCAACTAACCGCTCGCTTACCGATTTAGCGCAAAATAATGTTATTCGTGAAGATATTTACTTTAGGTTGGCTGTTTTTCCTATTGATATACCGCCGCTTCGCGATAGAAAAGAAGATATTCCTCTATTGGCTAAAGCTTTTTTAGATCAACTTAATGATGAAAATGGTACTGCATTTAGTTGGACGCCAACGCAGCTTAAAGAGCTACAAAGTTACGAGTGGCCAGGTAATGTGCGCGAAATTCGCCACGCTATACATCGTGCGTTTATTATGAGCGATCCGCAAACCAGCGATATTATTCTACCAGATAACTTAGAGTCGCCTTTTTCGCGTGTTAATAATCAAATTGCCGAAAAGCCAGTATCAGCAGGACAAACCATTGAAGAAGTCGAAAAAGAGCTTATTCATGCAACGCTTGATAAAGTTCAAGGTAATAAAACGCTTGCTGCACAAATGTTAGGTATTAGTACTAAAACACTTTATAACCGCTTAAATGCGTATGGCGGTATTGGCGAATACAAATAGATTTAAAGGAAAGGTATGACATCGGACAATAAAACTGAGCAACTAAATAAATTAGTACACGATACAAGAGCGCCGCTTAATCGTATATCGATGAATGCAGAACTTATTAAATTGGTACTTGAAAACGATATGCCAAAAGAAAAAGCACTAGATGCACTTGATAAAATTATTAATAACTGCCAGCAGTGCAGCGAAAGTTTACAAAAAATAACTGACTCTCAATAAATAGTAAGTGTTGTATAAACGCTAATTCGGGAAGCTAAATGAGCAAGCAAAAACAGCAAGGTAAAGCGAATGTTACTTGGGCAGCTTTTATAGTTGTTGTGTTAAGTATTATTGTAGGTAACGCAGTTTTAGCATTGAATACGATTCAAGGTTTAACGCAAACCCAAAAGAGTTTAGACAATACTAATATGCTGACAACGGCAATTGAGCAAATTCATCTATCTGTAGTGCAAGCTGAGTCGGGTCAACGTGGTTACTTACTAACAGAAGAAGTTGATTATTTAACGCCTTATTATGATGCTATAGGACAAATTAAGGCGCAAACAGATCATGTTAAATCACTTCATTCTGAAATAGAAGGTCAAGCAGAGCGTATTGCTCAGTTGTTAGCATTAGTTGATAGTAAAATTAAAGAGCTAAAAAAAACGGTTAATCTTGCGCTTGATGATAAAGAGCGACGTGCGCTGTATGTATTAAATACACACAAGGGAAGGGAGCTCTATAAGCAAATTCGCGAGAGTGTTAATGAAATACAAGACCGTGAATTGCTCTTTAAAGTGAGCCATTTTTCTAAGTTAGCTAAGATTAAAAACGAGGCTAAGATTACCTTTGCAATTACGGCAGTAACAAGTGCATTACTTATTATTGGTATGTTTGTGGTGACCCGTCTAAATTTAAGAAATGCCGCACAGTATCGTTTTGAGCTTGAAAAACAAAACGAGAGTTTAGCAATCAAAGTTTCTGAGCGTACGCAAGAGCTGACTTTATACTCTGATGAGTTAAGTCGAAGTAATAGAGAGCTTGAAGAGTTTGCTTTTGTTGCAAGCCATGATTTACAAGAACCACTTAGGAAAATTCAAGCATTTAGTGACCGTCTCGAAACAATGTTTAAAGATGATCTCGGTGAAAAAGGGATAGATTACATTGGGCGTATGAAAAATGCGGCGCAACGTATGTCTAACCTAATTAATGATTTACTAGAATTTTCGCGTATTACTACACGCGGTAAAGATTTTGATGATACAAATTTAAACGAAGTGGTAACTGATATATTAAGTGATTTAGAAATTGCTATAAATGAATCAAATGCACAATTTGATGTCGAAGACCTCCCAATTATTCAAGCCGACAAAAGCCAAATGCAGCAACTTTTTTAAATTTGTTGTCGAACGCGGTTAAATTTAGGCGTCCAGATATAAGCCCTCATATAAAAATTAGCTATCAAAATGAAGACATTTTTAGTGATGATCATAATGCACATTTAAGTTTTCAAGTTATTACAATAGAAGACAACGGTATTGGTTTTTCACAAGACTATGCCGATAAAATATTCGTACCGTTTCAACGATTACATGGACGCTCCCAATATAAAGGCACCGGTATTGGCCTTTCTGTTTGTAGACGTATTGTAGAGCGTCACGGTGGAACAATTACAGCCCAGAGTAAAGACGGTGAAGGTGCAGCCTTCATCATAAAACTACCTGTGGAAGCTGCGCTTTTCACATTGCAAGGAGAGGCTTAAATGCCCTATTCAAAAGTAAAACCAATTACTATTTTAATGGCTGACGATGATGAAGATGATCGTTTGTTAACACAAGATGCCCTTGCCGAAAGTCGTGTGCTCAACGAACTTCATTTCGTTGAAGATGGTGTTGAGTTACTAGAATACCTAGAGCGTAGAGGGAAATTTGAAGATAAAGCGGTGTCGCCTCGACCAGGGTTAATATTACTCGATTTAAATATGCCAAGAATGGATGGTCGTGAAGCGCTTGAAGCTATAAAAGCAAACCCTAATTTAAAGGGGATTCCGGTTGTTATTTTAACTACGTCTAAGCAAGAAGAAGATATGGTTAAAGGGTATAACTTAGGTGCTGCATCATACATAACAAAACCTGTGACGTTTGATGGCTTAGTCGATTTGATGAAAACGTTAGGCAAATATTGGGTAGAATTTGTAGAGCTACCAAGCACATTTAACGACTAATGGAGATTTTATGTTAGACAAAGTGACTCAGTTGCTGCTTGTAGAAGATGATGAAGATGATTATATACTCACCTGTGACTATTTGGAGCAATTGGATTCACACACGTTTAACATTCAATGGATAAGCTCGCCAGAGCAGGCCATTGCAACGCTTAGCAAAAATGAGCACGACATTTGTTTGCTTGATTACCGCTTGGGTGCATCTAATGGTTTAGATGTATTAAAAGAAGCGATTGCTAATGGCTTTAGCGGCCCCATAATTATGCTTACCGGGCAGTCAAACGACGAGTTAGACTCGGCGGCGCTTGATGCTGGTGCAGTAGATTACCTAATAAAAACAGAAATGAGTTCGAGCCGCTTTGCGCGCGCTATTCGTTATGCTTTAGCGCGTAAAGATGTAGAAGGCGAGAGAGTAGAGCGTTTAAAAGCCGAAGCCGAAAATCGCTCAAAAGACCGCTTTTTAGCTCATTTGAGCCACGAATTACGTACCCCTTTATCGTCTATTTTAGGTTACACCGAACTATTAATGCAGAGCGACTTTAGTCAGCAAGCAGAAAATGAATTGGGTGTTATTTATCGAAACGGTAAGCATTTATTGAGCCTGTTAAACGATGTGCTCGATTTATCTAAAATAGCGGCCGATAAACTAGAGCTGACCTTGAGCGAAGTTAACCTTGATAGCATGCTTGCCGACGTATACACGCTAATGCGCGTATCGGTGCTTGATAAGGGGCTCATGCTGCGCTTTGAATCTCACCAGCCATTACCTTTGGTTGCACGACTGGATGCAACAAGAGTTCGCCAAATTTTAATAAATCTAATAAACAATGCGGTTAAATTTACCGATAAAGGCGAAATTGTTGTTAATGCGTGGACGCAATGGGTTGATGATCGCGAAATGCTATTTTTTAGCATTAAAGATTCAGGTATGGGCATTGCCCCTGAAAAACAAGAACTCATATTTAAGCCATTTGAACAAATAGCCGATGTAGAATCACGCTCAGTAGGTGGCGCAGGCTTAGGTTTGGCAATATGTGCTGAATTGTTAGCGCGTATGCACGGTGATATTAGTTTGCACTCTGAAATAGGCAAAGGTTCTACATTTACGATTTCTGTTTACCCGGGTGATATTAGCGAAGTAGAACGACAAGTACTTAATTTTAGTAGTGCCCCGCATCTACAAAATAAATCGGCTCCATGCAAAGTGCATGGACGAGTATTAGTAGTTGATGATTTACGTGATTTACGCATGCTAGTAGGGCACATGATCAGCTCTTGCGGTGCGCGCGTAGATTACGCCGAACATGGTCAGCAAGCACTTGAAAAAGTACGTATTGCAGATGCATATAAAGCGCCTTACGATATTATTTTTATTGATATTCATATGCCTGTAATGGGCGGCAAGGAAGCGACCATTGAGCTTAGAAAAATGGGCTATAAAGGTCCAATAATCGCGCTTACTGCCGCTACTATGAAAGGTATACATGAGGAGCTTGCTGCACTTGGTTTTAACGATGTAATACCAAAGCCTGTTGATAGCGCGGCTTTATATCAATGTTTGCAAGATTACTTGGTCGCGCCAGAGCATGCACCGCAAGCTAAAGATATAAATTGCAGTAAGGACTTAACCGAGAAAAAACAGCGTTTTTTACTTGTAGAAGACGATCACGATGCAGCGCAAATTACGCAGCTACTTTTAGAAAGTTTAGGCGTTGAAACCGTCATTGCGTCTAGCTGCGCACAATGTTTGCAGATACTTAATCACGACCAGCAATTTAATAAGGTATTGTTAGATATGCATTTACCCGATGGGCGTGGCACTGACTTGGGACAGCAAATTTATGAGCGATATCCAGAGCTACGCTTGGTGATTGTAAGTGGGGCAGAGCCAGATCCTAGAGAAATAAAAGATTTAAATATTGACCGAGTTTTACTTAAACCTATTAATTTGAGCTTACTTGAAACGCTTATTAGCTAGGGCCTGTTTATCTTTCGAGGTTAAATTTGCAGCAGTATGTTTGGTATTTAGGCAAGGCAGAGCCTGTGTAGTGTGGTTATTCCCCATAAATAGGCGATAACGTAGCACAAATGCCAAACATGCGCTGCCCGAAGGGTTCTGCCCAGGGGCTATTTACTCTTTGTTGCTCGGTTTTTACTTAGCCCACTAGGCTACAAACCTCGTGCCGCGATTAAATAGCCCCTAGATTGAACAAATTTTAATCCTGAAAGGTCAACAGGTCCAATAACTGAGACATTATTTATATGCATTCAATAAAGTTAGTATCGGAAGAATTAACACCATCAAAAGTAGTCTGTGTTGGTCGAAACTATACCGCGCACATTGCAGAGCTAAATAACGAAACGCCAGATCAAATGGTTTTATTTAACAAACCAAATAGCGCACTTACTAATACGTTATTTGCAGCTCACAACGGCGATACGCTGCATTATGAAACCGAGCTATGTTTTGTAGTTAAAAATAAAAAATTTGTAGGTGTTGGGCTCGGCCTTGATTTAACTAAGCGTACTGTGCAAAGTAAATTAAAAAATAAAGGGCTTCCATGGGAGCGCGCTAAAGCGTTCGACGGCTCTGTTATTTTAACTGATTTTGTAGCGATGACCGATGCAATGAAGCACTTTACGTTTGAACTTAAAATTAATAATGAAGTAGTTCAGCAAGGCGATACTCACTTTATGCTGCATAACCCTGACTCGATTTTACAAGAAATTAGTGAATTTATGAGCTTAGAAGATGGTGACGTAGTAATGACAGGCACACCGTCGGGCGTAGGTGAGGTAACAGCTAAAAGTATTTTTGCTGTCGCACTTTATGCTAACGATCAGTGCTTGCTTGAGCGTCAGTGGCAAGTAAGTAAAAATTAATAACTTGCTGTTGGTAGTGTTTATCGAAGTCGGCAAAGGTAGTTTTAAGCCAATTATGCTGACTTTGTTGGTACTCAGGCGATTGTAGTACATTATTTTTTAGTGCGCGGTTAATTTTTTTAAGCGCTTGCTGTGCAAAATTATTAGGTGCGTTAGCCGCACAACCTATTGCCCCACGTATAAATTGCTCATTATTTCCTGCAATTGGCACACTGACTATATTTGTAAACTTTTCTTGTTGATTAAAATAATCGGCCATAAATGGGTAATCAATTGAGTAGTCTAAAAAGCCATGGTTTAAACGCGCTATAACAGCCTGACTTTCATTTTCGCTGCTCCAACTTAGTGATGAATCAGTGTCTCTTTTTATATTATCGATAATTGTATTAATTTTAGTTGTAAATTTACGTGCAGCCGCTTGCCCGTATACGTATTGCGGGTCGGTTAATAAATTAATAAGGTGAATAGGCGAGCCGTGCTTTTTCTCTATTTGCGGTTTTAGCTCTTTAGTCGTGATAATTGAAAACGGTGGATATACCGTTGTTGGGTTTGAGTAGCTGAGTAATTGGTTATTGTGTTTTTTATAAATAACACATGGAAAACATACGTTTTTTCCTTCACTTAAATATTTATTTATACGCTGCTGAGGTACAATTAAGCGAGTATGTTTTACATCAGTAATAGTGCTAATTAGTTGTTCAGTTAAGTTATCGCACAGGCCGCCCTGTGGCGCATTTTCGCTTTTGCTTATGTGAAATGGAGGTGTATAACTTTGCAGCCAAGTAATTTCTTCTATAGGTTGCACTTTCTGCTCACTGGCATATGTGTTAAATACAGCTAATAGGCAAAATGCATAGTATCTGTTTTTCAGCATTGATAAGTATTCGTTGAATTGATAACAGGAATTTAAAGTATAGTATTGGTTGTAGTAGGGTCAATATTTTAGTTAAAAGCAGCCTTATTTAAGGGTGCTTTTAACTGGTACATGCTTAATAAGGCATTGGGTAACTTTTAAAAATAGTGTTTATATCAGCTAAAATTTCGTCACTTAACGTTAGGTTAAACGCATCAATATCTTCTTTTAATTGGGCTATGCTTGTTGCACCAATAATTGAAGAGGTTACTCCATCTACTTGGTTACACCATGCTAGTGCTAGTTGTGCTGGAGTAATATTGTTTGCATTAGCCAGTTCAACATACTGCTTAGTAGCTTGCTCTGCATTAGGTGTATCTCTAAAAATACCGTTGCGCTGCATAAAGGTCCAACGAGAACCTTCTGGGCGAGCGCCGTTTAAGTATTTACCTGTTAACAAACCAGCAGCTAAAGGCGACCACGGTAAGTAGGCAATATCTTCGTGTACACATTGTTCTATTAAATACGGCCAATCTTTAGCATGCGCAAGGCTAAACTCATTTTGAATAGATACCATACGCGGTAAGTTATGCTCTTTGGCTAAACTTAAAAACTGGCTTATACCCCAAGGTGTGTCGTCAGATAAGCCGCAGTGCTTAATTTTACCTGCTTTAACACATTCATTAAGGCCTTCTAGAATATCAAGCATACTGGCTTGCTGCTCTTGTGTATTTACGTCGGTAAATTTAAGTGTACCAGGCCACTGTCTGCCAAAATGTGGCGTAGAGCGGTTTGGCCAATGCAGCTGGTATAAATCAATGTAGTCGGTTTGAAGGCGCTTAAGCGAGCCATCCACGGCTTCTACTACTGTTTGGCGAGTAATATTGCCGCCATCGCGTACCCACGACAACCCATTTCCTGCAATTTTAGTAGCAAGTACGATATCGCTGCGTCTTTGCTGATTACGCGATAGCCAGTTACCAATAATTTCCTCTGTTTTACCATAGGTATCTGGAGATGGAGGCACAGCATACATTTCGGCTGTATCAATAAAGTTTACGCCTTGCTCAAGTGCATAGCTTATTTGCTCATCAGCATCGCTTTGAGTATTTTGTTTACCCCAAGTCATACTGCCTAAACATGCTCTTGAAACGTTAATACCACTGCTGCCAAGTGGGCTGTATTGCATGAGAATTCCTTATTGTTCGTCTTGAGAGTAGCTAACTAACGCTGATAAAAGAGGCTCTGCAATTAGTGCTTTTTGGCCTGTTTCAAAATCAAACATAACCACTTTTGAAGTGCCTGTTGTTGTTATAGCGTTTTGTGCGTGACTAAATACGGTGTAATTCATAACAAATCGGTCTGTTTTTATATCGGAAATAGTAACACCGACTGTAAGCGTATCTGGGAACGTTACTGGGCGTTTGTAGCGAATGTTATTTTCGCTTATTACCGGACCCACGCCAGTAGGGCTTATTGTGTCGAACAGATTTATTTTATTTAAAAAGTCGATTCGGGCTATTTCAAAGTAACGTAAATATACTACATTGTTCACGTGTTGTAGTGCGTCCATATCAGCCCATGCTACGGTGATGTCGGTATGAATGAGGTGCTGATCTTTAAACGTTTGCATTATTAGCCCTTAATTTTAAAACACTTAGATTATCAATATGGGGTTATGAGCTCAAGGTAATTAATTCCATGTTTTTTATAAGATGATTGTACCGAATTAATTTTAGGTCTACAGTTAGCAAACACAGAAAAAATACACATGACAAACACACACACACAAGAGGTACACATGCAGAATATAATTAATTGGCTTTTAGCTTGTCTGGTTTTTATAGCCTCTTTTACCTGTTACGCAATGGGTAATGAGTCTGGCGCTATAATATTAATTTTAGCGGGATTTTTCTTTGAGGTTATTTTCTGGCTTCGAAGTTGTAAAGAGTCAGGAGAGAATAAACGCTTTTTTTAATAGTTAACTAAGCTTGCTTATCACAACCGATTCTATAATAATAACTGTATAAATAAACAGTTTTAATTGCAGTGATGAAAAAGTTTATTCACATAGACATGGATTGCTTTTACGCAGCGGTAGAAATGCGGGATAACCCAAAACTTGCACATTTACCGCTTGCGATTGGAGGCAATAGCCGACGAGGCGTGCTCTCAACCGCTAACTATATAGCTAGAGAGTATGGCGTGCGCTCGGCTATGTCGAACTATCATGCTAAACAATTGTGCCCTGATTTAGTTATTGTACCTGGGCGTATGTCTGTTTATAAAGAAGCTTCAAATCAAATACGCGAAGTATTTAACAGCTATACAGACTTAATAGAGCCTCTTTCCCTTGACGAAGCCTACCTTGATGTAACTAATAGCAATATTTGTAAAGGCAGTGCCACGCTTATTGCACAACAAATAAGAGCTGATATTTTTAATGCAACGGGACTCACTGCATCAGCAGGAATTGCGCCTATAAAGTTTATTGCCAAAATAGCCAGTGACGAAAATAAGCCCAATGGGCAATTTGTAGTATTACCTAATGAGGTCGATGATTTTTTAGCACAATTACCTCTGGGTAAAATTCCGGGTGTGGGTAAAGTAACGCTCGAAAAACTCAATTTAAAAGGCTTATATACAGGTAAAGATGTACGTGAAAAAGGCGTAAATTGGATGCAGCAACATGTGGGTAATTTTGGTGTGTCGCTTTACCAAAAGTGTGCAGGTGAATATGTTGGTAAAGTATCAACAGATCGCATCAGAAAGTCGCTGAGTGTTGAGCATACTTACGAATACAATAAAACAAGTTTGCAAGAGTGCCTAGATGAGCTGCCAAAGTTATTAGACGAATTAGTTTTAAGACTTAATAAACAGCAATTACAAAACCGGATTAATAAACTGAGCGTTAAAGTTAAATTTGCTAATTTTATAGTGACCTCAGCCGATCAGGCATACCACCAATTAAATACCGAGGTTTTTGCACAACTACTTACTAAAGCTTATCAGCGAGGTGTATCGCAACCGGTCAGGCTTTTAGGTATTGGGGTGGGTATTAAAAACCAACCAGATCAAAATTTCCAACTTAGTATTCTCGATTAAGACTGTAAAGTCTGTAACCACAAGTTGCCATTAAACAACCAATTAAACTAAACACTTATTCCTGCTTGCTGGTCTTCAATATTCAAATCGACGATAATAGGGGCTTATGTTTTTTAACAGGACCTTTATTTATGGCATATCCACAAGCCGTGTTGGCTCAGCCAGTAAGTGCTAGCCTTGACTGCACATCTCATGATGCATTAATCATTATTAGTGACGACTTTTCTAAATTACCAAATAACTCGCTACGTGATGCTGTTTTAGCGCAGGCAAAAGTAGATTCTCGCATTGGTAAACAAGTTACTTTATTAGTGATTGAAAATAAGCGTGTAGTGCTTGCGCCAACCGGTCCGCTAAATAGAGATTATGACGATGTACGCCGTTATTTTGATGCGGCAAAACTCGCTATTAATGAAGCTAAAGCATCGGGCAGTGTTAATCCTGCATTATTTTTACCTAATTTAAATGGTGATAGCCGTTACCAACATGCGCTGGAAGTTGCTTATTTAGGTGCTTGCCAAGCATTGTGGCAGCCGTTAGAAGCACGTGAATTTCATGGCGAGAGTATTGAACCTATAACAAGCATTGGTTTAGTTGGCGCAAGTGGGCAAACAATTAAAGCCGTTAATGCAATTGCTGCTGGTCAATATGCTGCGCGTGATTTATGCGGTACTGAACCTGAACGCATGGCTCCACCACGGTTTGCTGATTACTGCGTTGATTTATTTAAAGGCTCAAACATTGCGGTTGATGTAATCGATGATATTGCAGCTATTGATAAAAATTACCCAATGTTAAGCACGGTTGCTCGCGCATCGTATGCAGTTGAGCGCCATCACCCTCGTGTTGTTAAGCTTGAATATGTACCTGAGGGCGAAATTACTCGCACACTTATGTTTGTAGGTAAGGGTCTTGTATACGATACAGGCGGTGCTGATTTAAAAGTGGGTGGTCATATGGCAGGCATGAGTCGCGATAAAGGCGGTGCAGCATCTGTTGCGGGGTTTATGAAAGCGGTTGCTGATTACCAGCCTAAAGGCGTTAAAGTGGTATCGTACTTAGCCGTTGTTCGTAACTCTATTGGCTCAGATTGTTTTGTGCCAGATGAAATTATTACTAGCCGCGAAGGTATCCGTGTACGTATTGGTAATACTGATGCAGAAGGGCGCTTGGCAATGGGCGACCTGCTAAGCGAAATGAAAGATTTAGCTAAAACTGAAATAAACCCAACGTTGTTTACTGTTGCTACATTAACGGGACATGCTGCTCGTGCTATGGGTCCTTACGGTGCGTATGTTGAAAATGGTCCAGCTCGTAGCGCTGGTATTTCACGTCAAATAGCCGATTTGGGTGACTTATGGGCTGATGGTGCAGAAGTATCGCGTTCTCGCCGTGAAGATTACGATTTTATTAAACCACGCACGCTAGCTGACGATGTACTCTCTAGTAATAATGCGGCATCTGCAGTTACTGCTCGTGGGCATCAGTTCCCAATGGCGTTTATGGCTATTGTTGGTGGGCTAGATAAGCATGGTAACGATTCTGTACAGCCTTTACCCTATGTGCATATGGATATTGCTGGTAGCGGTGTAGAAGGCGGTGATTGGCAACATGGCAAGCCAACAGCTGCATCAGTAACGAGCTTGTTTGCACGTTACTGCTTATAAGTAAATAAAAAGCCCTGAATTTTCAGGGCTTTTTGCTAAATATCTATCTAAACTGAGTTTTTTAAGCGATTTATTACCCAGAGTTTAGGTTAGTTAGTCTAATTTAAAACGCTTAACAACACTAGATAGCTCTGAGCTACTTAGTTTTAGTTTTTCACTTGCATCTGTAAGTTGCGTCGTATTATTTAATGATTTTTCTGTGGAGTGTGATAGGTCATTTATCCGTAAATTAACTTCATCAGCGGCTTGTGTTTGTTGTTCTGTGGCGCGCGCTATTTGACTATTCATTTCGGTAATTATAGACACCAGTCTTTCTATTTCATCAAGAGAGGTATTAGCCAATGATGCCTGCTCTACGGTCGATATAGAGAGCGCTTGGCTGGCTTTTACAGCTTCAACAGCGGCTTTAGTTCCGTCTTGTAGTTTGGTTATCATAGCTTGTATTTCATCCGTACTTTGGCCTGTACGGCTTGCTAAAGTACGCACTTCATCGGCAACAACAGCAAAGCCACGACCATGCTCACCTGCGCGCGCAGCCTCAATCGCAGCGTTTAAAGCCAGCAAGTTAGTTTGCTCCGAAATACTCCTAATTACATCAAGCACTGACCCTATATTATGGCTCTCGTTGGCTAAATCTTCCGTTACCCGGCTTACTGTTTCTATGTTGCTAGAAAGCGTCTCTATGGCTGTAATTGTTTGAGCCACTACATTTTTACCTGTGGAAGCGTTTTTCGCTGCATCAATTGCAGCTTGTTCAGCGGCTTCTGCATTTTGGCTCACGTCATGTATTTGGTGGGTCATTTGCTCCATAGCAGCTGCTACTTGTGTTGAGCTGTCATTTTGTAGTTCAATAAATGAATGACTTGTTTTGCTTGATTCATCCACTGTATATGCATGCTCATTTACGTCAGTCGCGCTTTGCGATACATCAATTAAAGATTTACGCATTTTTGATATAAAAGAATTAAATGAGTGAGATAGTTCTGAAATTTCGTCATTCCCTTCTTCGTTTAAGCTGCGTGTTAAATCCCCCTCACCTTGCGAAATATCTTTCATCATATCAGCTGCAAGTCGTGTAGGTACAATAACGCTCTTACCTATAAAGTAACAAAGTAAGATAACGGCAAGTATCATTATAATTGCATTTATAATTATTAAATTACGTTGTTCCTCAAACGCAACATCGATTGAATCAAGATAAACACCAGAGCCAATAATCCATTGCCATTGATTAAACCCTTTAACAAATGCAATTTTATCGACTGGGTTATCATTTCCAGGTTTTTGGCCATTTATAGGGGATAAAGCCTTCACCAGTGCTTTTGACAATATTTACCATATCAACAAAGAGGGCCTTTCCGTCGGGATCTTTGTTATTGGTTAAGTCTTTGCCTTCGAGCGCTGGTTTTATAGGATGCATTAGCATTTTTGGTTGGTAGCTATTAATCCAAAAATAATTGGTGTTGTCATACCTCAGTGCGCGAATGGCTTGCATTGCTTGTAATTGTGCTTGTTGTTGTGTGAGTTCTTTATTTTTTTCAAGCGTATAAAAATGATCAATAACGCTATATGCGGTCTCTACTACATTTTGTGTTTTGAGGTATTGCTCGTTTTTAAGTGCATCATATTGATGAGTTAAGCTTGAAATACTTAATACGATCAAACCAAAAACAACAATACCTACCAAAATAGCGAAACGTTGAAAGATACTAAAACGACGAAGGTTGAGCATACATTTATCCTTTATAAGTTTGCACTAAAAAGTGCATAGGATAAGCGTAGCTAAAAAAAGAATTTAATCTAGGTTTGCCACTCATTAATGCAAAAAAAAGGCTGATTTCTCAATCAGCCTTTAGTTTATTTTTTAACACCGTTTAACTATTTAACATCAAAATGACGATTAAAGAAGTTTGTAATTGTTTGATGTAAGTGTGTTTGAACCTGTTTTCCACGTAGGCTGTGTTTAGAGCCTGGGTAGGTCATCATTTCAAACTGTTTTTCGTTATCTTGCAGTTGTTTGAACAATTTAGTTGAATGCGTAAACAATACATTGTCGTCAGCCATGCCATGATAAATCATTAATGGGCCTTTTAAGCCATCTGCATATGGAAATACTGCGCTGTCTTCGTAGCCTTTAGCATTCGTATCAGGGTGACCTAAATAACGCTCTGTGTAATGCGTATCGTATAGAGCCCAATCGGTTACTGGAGCACCCGATACGCCGGCTTGAAAGTAATCGCCTGCTTTAAACATAGTCATAAGTGCCATGTAGCCGCCGTAGCTGTGGCCATAAACACCAATGCGTTGTGGGTCTACGTAATCAAGTGTACGTAAAAACTCTACGCCTTTAATTTGATCGGCAACTTCAACCACACCTAGGTTTTTATAAATAGCATCTTCAAACTTTTTACCACGGTTGTACGAACCACGGTTATCCAGTTGAAAAATTACGTAACCTTGTTGCGCCATGTACTGAAAGTACAAGTTTTTACTGCGCCAGCTATTCGTCACTCGTTGGGCATGCGGCCCGCCGTATACGTTAACAATAACAGGGTGCTTTTTGTCATTAGTAATGTTGCTCGGCTTAAATAAACGGTAATGCATAACTTGACCATCATCGGCTTGAATTGTGCCGTATTCTGGTTTTGTTAAGTCGCTTAAATAAGGGGTAAGCGGGTGGCTGCTATCAAGCTTGTTTTCTTCAAGCCAGGTAATAAATTCGCCGTTTACTTTACGAAGTGCTGCTGAGTTTGGTTTATTATCAGATGAGCTATTATCGATAAAGGTTTTACTGTCTTTTGCTAGCACAACATTATGGTACTGGCCTTTTTCGGTGATACGTTTGGCATCGCCTTTTTTAAATAAAGGCGCGCTGTATAAATGGCTTTCAAGCGGTGTATCTTTTCGACCGGCAAAGTAAATAATGCCTTTTTTCTCATCAATACCTTTTAAGCTATCAACAGCCCAATCACCTGAGGTAATTTGGCGAACAAGTTGACCGTTTGTGCGATACAGATATAAGTGTTTAAAACCGTCACGCTCAGATGCCCATACAAAGTGTTTTTTGTCTTTTAAAAAACTCAAGATCAAAATGTAGGTTTATCCACGTTTCGCTGTTTTCGGTCAGCGCAACTTTTTGGGCTTTAGTTTCGCTGTTATAAAAACGCAGTTCTAGTTTATGTTGCGAGCGATTTTGCCATTGGTACGACAGTGTATTGCCGTCATTTAGCCATTTTGCACGCGCGATATAAATGTCTTCATCTTTACCTAAATCAATCCAATCTACTTTTTGGTCGTTTAGCTTAACCACACCGAGTTGAATTTTTACGTTATCGGTACCAGTAAACGGGTAGCGTTGGTTAAATAATTTAACTTCGTCAGCGTAAATTTCGTTACGGATAGCTTCTTTAACTGGGGTTTCGTCAACGCGGGTATAGGCAATTTTAGTTTCATCACCTGACCACCAGTAACCGGTCATGCGGCTCATTTCTTCTTGAGCTACAAATTCGGCCATGCCGTTTTTAATTACGCCGCCGCCATCTTTACTAAGCTGAATCTCTTTACCTGATTCAAGCTCTAAAGCGAATAGGTTTTGCTCTCGAATAAACGATACGTAGTTACCTTTAGGTGAAAAGCGTGCATCGGTTTCAAATGTTTCAGTGTCGGTTAGTTTTTTACTTTTAGCAGAGGCTAAATCGTAATAGTAAAGGTCGCCGTTAAGTGGGAATAAAAGTGCTTTACCGTCTTTAGACCATTTGTATTCTAATATGCCTTTACCAAAAATACGTTGGCGTTCGCGGCGTGCTTTTTCTTCATCAGATAGGTTTTCTGGGCCTGAAAATAACTTTGCCGAATCAACTAGTACACGGTTGGTGTTATCTTTTAGATTGTATTCCCATAAATCGTAGCGGTTGTAGTCATCGCTTTTGCCTTGTAAATAAGTTACACGGCTGCCGTCAGGCGAAAATTTAAGTTGTACAGGCGATTTACCAGAAAGGCTCGGATCGTCAAAAATACGCTCCAACGATAAAGGTTTTGCTTGAACACTAATAGCGCCAACCATTAATGGTAGGGCTAGTGAGAGGTGTTTTATTTTTTTTAGCACAAGGTTGCCTTAGCTTATTATAAATATTGCTTTGATGGTAAAGCCAAGCGTGTGCAACTGCAACTAAATGCTATAAAGTGGCGATTATTAAAGACAAAGTAGGACATAACAATGACTCACCCTGAATTTAAACTAGCGCCAGAACTTAAACGCGACTGTATAGAGCTTGCCGATTGGCCACTGTGTAAAGTACTTTTATTGAACGACAGCCAATATCCGTGGTTTGTATTAGTGCCTAGGCAGGCTAACTTAAAAGAGATAATTGATTTATCTGAGGATGATCAAATTGTGTATTTAAAAGAGTCAGCCAAGCTAAGTAAATTATTAATGGATGTGTTTAGCCCGGATAAATTAAACATAGCGGCTTTGGGTAATATGGTGCCGCAATTACATATTCATCATATAGCACGTTTTACGACTGATGCTGCCTGGCCTGCGCCAATTTGGGGTAAGTATCCAGCAGTGCCTTATACAGATGTACAAATTACAGAGTTAAAAAAAGCGCTGCAGTTTTAAACTGCAACGCTTTTTTAGGGTTTAGCTAAGTTTAACTAAGCTTATTTGAGCCCTAGCACTTCTTTACCTTGTTTAAACGTTACATCTACAGGGATATTTGCTTTGCTTAGTTTTTCTAAGTCTTCAGCAAGTTCTTCTTTGATATCGCCATGTGTTGCAATTAGCTGATCTACCTTTTCGTAATCGCCATCACCTTGTAAGGTTAAAATTAAGCGAGAAAGCTTGGCCATTGCAATGCTCATTTTTTCCATATTAACGCGGTACAGGCCTTCTTCATTTTTAGAAAAAGCGCCTTCTTGAGCAAAAAAGTTAAAGCGGATCATATTTGCTTTACCATGCGCGCTTGATGCTCCAAAACGAACTGAGCGGAATATACCCGCCATAAAGGTCGTGTAATAATCTTCAATAGTTCCTTCTGTAATTTCGCCCTTTTTAAGCAATTGCTCAATCATATACAGGCCTAAAATGTCGGCTTTACCTTCTTCAAGCGCACTGGCGTGTTCTTGTAGTGATTGGCGAACTGTGCCTTTACCAGTGATTGTATTTTTAATACCTAAACCGTGAGCCACTTCGTGGAACATGGTGTTGGCAAAAAATGCATCAAAAGTAATGTGTTTACGCTGCTCAGGTACGATTAACTGCTCTGAAATTGGTACTAAAATTTTATCAAACTTAGCGCGCATCGCATTTTTAAGTTGCAGGCGACGAGTTCCTTTTTCTAGCTGTACTTGCTCATCGTTTGGTAAGTTAATTGCAATTGTTTTGCTGCCGGCGTTTGAATGCCCTGCGTAGTAAACGACATCATATGCATTTAGGTCGGCGTCAGAGCCTGGTACTTCTTGTTTGTACTTAGCATCAACGGGTAAGTCTTTTTGAAGATCAGGTAAAAATGCTGCAAATTTAGCTAAGCGCTCGCTCCATTTTAAATCTTTAATAAGTACGTAAGATTCATACGCTGCACGGTAACCAAATAATTGATCTTCATAAGTCTCAATAGGACCAATAACCACATCTACTGGGTTATTTTTCATATCCATCCAAGCAAAGTCAGAAGCTTGGAAGTCATCTTTTTGTAGTGCATCAGCACGCAGGTTTAAGTAATTAGCAAACTCTTTGTCATCAGCAAGTTTACTTGCTTGACGTAAAAGGTCTGCGGCTTTTGAAAGCCTATTAGCGTATTCTTTTGAGTATGGCACGCTGTAAAGCTTACCTTGCTCATCACGCTTAATTACAGAGTAAAGGCCTGTTTTGTCTTCAACATCTGCATTGTTTAACTCTTCTTTGGTTATATCAGCAGGGTAAAACTGTGCGCCAAGGGGTTTTTCTTTATAACCAGATAAAAACGCTTCATCGCCATTCAAACGATCCCATGGACCGTAGTTAATATCGGCAAATTTACGTACTTTGTCGTCGTTTAGTTTTGCTAAAAAAGCATCTTTATTTTCACCAAAAGATTGCTTCCAAAATAACGCGTCCATTATTTTTGAAGCATCAATAAGCTTTGCAACCATCGCTCGTTGGTTGTCGCTTAAGTGTGATAAATCACTTTTTAAGCTAAAGTCGGTGTAAATATCTAAACGTTGTTGATCTGCATTAATAGGCTCAGAGCCTGATTGTGGATTGCTTTTTTGAGGAAGCTCTGTGGCTGTGTTGTCGCTAGAAGACGGCGCTTGTTCAGAACATGCACTAAGAAAAACGACACCAGATAGCATAATTGCTTGGCTAATTTTATTTAAGATCATCATATTGCCCGTTAAAAAAGTAAGTTTAATAATTTGTACTGGCTAGAAAAACACTAAAAAAGGCACAAACGCTTCCTTATTGTGGTTGCATTAAAGCAAAACTGAATGGTAAATAGCAAGTATTTGGCGTTGTAAAGCACATGGATGAGGCAAAGGAAGATAGATAAAAATAAACTTCTATAATTTTATTAACTTTATCGGTAAGTTAGGCAATACTAACTCTATTAATAATACAAAAATTAACTGCTCAAATTTATAGTTAATTTACAGACTAAACACAAAAGGATGGCAGCTTTATGTCTACAGAAAATGCTTTATTAACGATTTTAGTTGATAGAATAAATAACGATACGTTAGTTTTACCAACGCTACCAGAGGTAGCGATTAAGGTTCGACAAGCTGCAGATAACCCTGATGTGAATTTAATGCAAATGTCAGATGTTATATCACAAGATCCTGCTTTATCTGCTCGTATGATTAAAGTGGCTAATAGTGCAATTATGGGACGCTCTATAAAAGTATCTAATTTACAACAAGCAGTGACTCGCATTGGGTTGCGCCAAATTAAAAATATTGCAACGGCTATGGCTATGGAGCAATTATTTGTATCAAACAATGAGCTGATTAAAGGCTACATGGGCAAGGCGTGGCAAAAAACATTAATCGTTGCTAGTCATTCAATATCATTAATGGAGTTTTATTTAAAAAACAATAAACACACTTCATTAAATCGTGATTCAATTACACTTACTGCGCTTGTTTATAATATTGGTGTATTACCAATTTTAACAGAAGCTGAGCGCCACCCTGAGGTATTTGCTAATCCAAGTTTTCTAGCTCATGCGATTCAAAAGTTGAGTGGCAAAATAGGCTCTTCAATTATGTTTGCGTGGGAGTTTCCTAAAGAGTTTGTTGATGTTGCTCAAAGCTGGGCTGATGCTAGCTATAAACCAGAGCAAGTAAGTTACGTTGACTTTATTCGCGTAGGGGCAATATTAGAGGGGACGTTACAAGTTTCTGATAAGTCAGCAGCGTTGCAAACATACATAGATAAAGGGGTTATTCCTTCTATGCAGTTATTCACAAGTGATGAGTACAATGAAATGCTAACAGATGTAAAAGATATGTTTAGCTGAATATCCCCTAAAATGAATTAAAAAAAAGCACGATTTAATCGTGCTTTTTTTATGCTTAAAACAAGATTAACGTTATGATTTAGCTAAGTCTTCAATATCACCTAAGCCAGCAGTTAGTTCTTCAAGCAATTGCTTAATTTCTTCAGAAGCTAAAATAAAGTCTGCATCTAATTTTACTGCCATATCTTCTTTAGGTATGTCAGCATTTTCTTCTTTTAGTGTTTCTGAGTAGCTCAAACGTTTAATTGAACCATCGTTTTGCAACATAAATTTAAGGCGTTCTTGCCAATCAAGGGCAAGTTTAGTAACACGTTTACCACTTTCTAGGTGTGATTTAACTTCGTCACATGATAGATCATGGCCTTTTAGCTTAACTTGAGCGCCACTGTCGTCTGCTTCTTCAAGTTCTGCGTCTGAGCCGATTGCAAAACCCTCTGGCGTACTAAAGTTAGTTAACCAATCAGTTAAAAATACATCTAGGTCGTAGTTAGCAAACGCAGGTACAACGGGTAATGTTCCCAATGATTTACGAAGTAATGCGAGTAACTCTTCAGCTTTGTTAAAGCTACCACTATTTACAACAACCCAACCATTTTCTTGGTCAATAAATGCAAATTGTAAACTTGATTTTTTAAATGCTTGAGGAAGAAGAGTGTGAAGAATATTCTCTTTTAGTTCATCTTTTTCTTTCTTTTTAACTGGACGATTTTCTTCGGCTTCAATTAAATCAACTTTTTCAGCAACAAGTTCATTAATAACAGAAGCAGGCAATACTTTTTCTTCACGCTTAGCACACACTAAAATACTTTTTTGAGAAAAGTGCGATAACGTTTCACCATGCTTTCCAAACGCCTTCGTCCAACCAAATGTAGTTAGTTCTTGGCCAGTACATGGGCGAAATAAATCTTGCTCTAGTGCTTTATCAAAAGCTTCTTGAGTATATGAAACGTCTTGCTTAAAGCGGTAACAAATAAGGTTACTAAACCACATAGGGGAATTAATCCATTTGAAAAATTTATTCAATCATAGCAATAAAAACAGCATCTCGAAATGACTGATTTGTTACTAGGGCTTGTTGATATTTTTGGATTAATATTTGTTCTATTTTAAGGGGGGG